>WOZM01000145.1 GCA_011620265.1 Paracoccaceae bacterium | reverse complement strand
CGATCACGGCCGCGCAGGCGGCGGGATCGGTGAGGTCTGCCCGGTCGCGGCCGAGCGCCGTCACACCCACGCCCGCCGGCGCGCGGCGCGCGAGTTCCATGCCGAGTTGGCCGGAGGTGCCGAATACGAGGGCTTTGGTCGGTGTCAAGGTTGTGGTCATGTGACGTGCCTCACCCGGGCAAGCGCGGGGGCTTCGATGAGATGCCAGGACACGACGGCGCAGGCATAGGTCGCGGGCAGGGCGAGGGTCATGTTGAGAGCCGGTGACGTGATCCCGTTGCTGGCAAGGAGCTGCTGGATCGGGAAGGCGAAGATGTAGGTGCCGTAGGAGTAGTCGCCGAGCCGATTGTAGGCAAGCGCTGGGCGCCAGCGGACGAAGCCGATCCAGAGCGCGGTATAGCTCAGCGCAAGTCTGAGCAGCAGCGGAAAGGCCGCTGTTCCGTGGCCGAGCGCCGCCGCTGTCGCGAGCGCAAGCGCGATGAGCGGCGTGAAAGGGATCCGGTCGCGGAGCAAGTAAATCGCGGCGCCGATGGCGAAGGGCAGCGCCAGATCGATCAGGTTCGAAAGACGGCCCGAAAGCGTCGTGACCGCGTCTGCGACTGAGAGGACCATGAGCACGGCAAGAAACGCTCCGAGACTGGCGTTGGGACGCAGACGGCCGGCAATGCCGATCAAGAAGACGGCGAGATAGCACAGCACTTCGTAAAACAACGTCCAGAGGGATCCGTTTATCGCTGGTCCGTAGGGATTTGCGGTGAAGACACCGGGCAGATCATAGAGCGGTGCGGCGAGCGTGGCGTTGCGGAGCAGGTAGACGAACGCTGCGACCCAGAACGGCGCGGGATCTGCGGTCGTCACCATCGTGCCCGCGACAAGGACGGTGAGGCAAAGCACGAAGATGAGCGCCGGGAACAGCCGATAGGCGCGGGCCTTGACGAAACGTCGCCAGTCGCCGGAGCGGTCGAAGCTCTTGGTGATGAAAAAGCCCGATACTGCAAAGAACACGATCACGCAGACCGAGCCTAGGGTGGTGCCGTCGAGCCAGACCTGCAGCGGCTGTGTCGCGTCTGGTCCGAGGCTGAGCGGATAGGCGTGTGAAACGAGGACGCCGCTTGCCGCGGCCATGCGGATCAGGTTGAAATTGTTCTCCCGCCCCACCGAAACATTTGCGAAGGTCATAAACCGCGTCATCCCGTCCCGAGCCTCCGGCCCACGCTGTCGCGGTCGGCCAGCGCGCGCCACCAGTCCTCGTGGGCGAGGAACCACTCGACGGTCCGTTCGAGCCCCTCGTCGAGCGTGACCGAGGGCCGCCAGCCCAGCTCCCGCCGGATGCGGGAGGGGTCGATGGCGTAGCGCCGGTCGTGGCCGGGACGGTCGGCGACGAAGGCGACCTGCTCGGCATAGGGCGCGTTGCCGGGGCGCTTTTCGTCGAGAATGGCGCAGATCTTGCGGACGAGGTCGAGATTCGTCGCCTCGTTCTCGCCGCCGATATTGTAGCTGCGGCCCACGGCGCCCTTCTGGACAACCAGCAGCAGCGCCTCGGCGTGGTCCTCGACGTAAAGCCAGTCGCGGATGTTGTCGCCCGCCCCGTAGATCGGGATCGGCGCGCCCGAAAGCGCCTTCAGGATCACCACGGGAATGAGCTTTTCGGGGAAATGGTAGGGTCCGTAGTTGTTCGAGCAGTTGGTCAGCACCACGGGCAGGCCGTAGGTCTCGTGCCAGGCGCGGACGAGGTGATCCGATGCCGCCTTCGAGGCCGAATAGGGCGAGCGGGGATCGTAGGGCGTGTCCTCGGTGAACTTCCCCGCAGGCCCGAGCGAGCCGAAGACCTCGTCGGTCGAGATGTGGTGGAAGCGGAAGCCTTCGGGCTTGCCTGCCGCCGTCCAGTGGGCCCGGGCGGCCTCCAGCATCGTATAGGTGCCGGTGATGTTGGTCTCGATGAAGGCGGCGGGGCCGTCGATCGAGCGGTCGACATGGCTTTCGGCGGCGAGATGCATGATCGCGTCGGGTTCATGCCGGGAAAGGATGCGGTCTACCGCCCCCCGGTCGCAGATGTCGGCCCGCTCGAACGCGTAGAGCGGGCTTTCCGCCACCTCGGCCACGTTGGTCAGGCTGCCGGCATAGGTCAGCTTGTCGAGGTTGACGACGGCATGACCCGCGCGCACCGCGCGGCGCACCACCGCCGAGCCGATGAAGCCGGCGCCGCCTGTGACCAGGAGTTTCATGGTCAGGCCTCGTAGACGAAGGGTGTGGCGAAATTGCGGAAAAGCGGCGCCGCGCGGTCCTTGTCGGAGAGAATCGCCGCGTCCGGGTCGATGCCCCAGTCGATGCCGAGATCGGGATCGTCGAACCGCACCGCGCCGTCGCAATCGGGGGCGTAGTAGTCCGAACACTTGTAGAGAAGTTCGCTCTCCGGTTCCCGCGTGACGAAGCCGTGAAGGAACCCCGCCGGGATCAGGACCTGTCTGCCGTTCTCGGCCGAAAGCTCCACCCCCGTCCATTTCCCGAAGGCGGGCGAGCCCTTGCGGATGTCGACGGCGACATCGAAGACCCGGCCGCGCCCGCAGCGCACGAGCTTTGCCTGGGCATGGGGCGGCGACTGGAAGTGGAGGCCGCGCACCGTTCCCACATTGCGGGAATGGGAATGGTTGTCCTGCACGAAATCCACGCTGATGCCGGCCTCGGCCAGCACCTGGCGATTCCATACTTCGGAGAACCAGCCGCGCGCATCGCCGAAGCGGCGCGGCGTGAGGGTCAGGACGCCGGGCAGTCCGGTCTCTTCGATCAACATGGGAACCAGATTTCAAAATACGATGCGCGATCTTAACCCCTTGCCGCCGCTTGCGAAAGGGGCGCGGCCGGCGCGCTCCGGCAAATTGGCCCCCGCCGGCCCGCTTCGGCGCAAAAGAGTGCTCGCAAGGGCAGGAATTGCGGCATTGCGCCCCGTCAGTGCGGGTGCGATTGTTTCAGTATTGTCACTAGTGTCGATCAGGACCTCCGGTGGTGGAAGGCCGGGAAACCAGCGCCGCGCGAAACCGGTGATTTCGTGCCAAGGCGCGGACTTGCTGGTAGAACGCGAACCGGCAGGGGCCAGGCAAGTTATTCGATTGCGCCGGAACGGGTTTCCGGCATCTGGATTTGATAAGGTATTGTGGATTGTGAAGGGTGAGGCGGCTGACATGCGGGTGGCGATGGCGGCCCTGGCGCGGCGCCGGGGCGCTGCGGGACTGCCGCCGATCTGGGACGCGACTTGATGACCGGGACGATTTGCAACAAAGCCGGCAACCCGACGGCGCCGGGACCGGCGCGCGGGGGGCATGTCCCCGGCCAAGCAGAGGCATGCCTCGATGTCGCCTCGGAAAATCCTCGCGCCGCGGTGCGGCATGCCATAATCTTGTCGGATCGGCATGGGAGCAGTGACCGGGGCCAGGTTGTGGCCGTCCAGCCGTCGGGTGGCGGCCGTTGGAGAGGGCTCCGCGCCGGCGGATGCAAGAAGGAAGGCGGACGATGAGCGTCATCTCCAAGCGGATTCTTGTCACCGGAGGCGCCGGCTTTCTCGGCTCGCATCTTTGCGAGCGGCTTCTCGATGCCGGCCATGACGTTCTCTGCATCGACAACTACTTCACCGGGCGCCGGTCGAACGTCGCCCATCTTCTCGGCAATCCGCGGTTCGAGATCATGCGCCACGACGTGACCTTCCCGCTTTATGTCGAGGTCGACGAGATCTACAATCTCGCCTGTCCGGCAAGCCCGGTGCACTACCAGCACGATCCGGTGCAGACGACGAAGACGAGCGTGCACGGCGCGATCAACATGCTCGGGCTGGCGAAGCGGCTGCGGGCGAAGATCCTTCAGGCCTCGACCTCGGAGGTCTACGGCGACCCGACCGTGCATCCGCAGACCGAGGCCTATTGGGGCAACGTCAACCCGATCGGCTTCCGGTCCTGCTACGACGAGGGCAAGCGCTGCGCCGAGACGCTCTTTTTCGACTATCACCGCCAGCACGCGCTCCGGATCAAGGTGGCGCGGATCTTCAATACCTACGGGCCGCGCATGCATCCGCAGGACGGGCGCGTGGTGTCGAACTTCATCATGCAGGCGCTGGCCGGCGAGCCGATCACCATCTACGGCGAAGGCACGCAGACCCGGTCCTTCTGCTATGTCGACGACCTCGTCGAGGGGCTGATCCGGCTGATGGAGACCGGCGACGAGATCACCGGGCCGATGAACATCGGCAATCCGGTCGAGATGTCGATCCGCGAGCTTGCCGAGGCGGTGATCGAGCTGACCGGCTCGAAATCGGATCTGATCCACGAACCCTTGCCGCATGACGATCCGGTGCAGCGCCAGCCCGATATAGGCTTCGCGCGCCGCGCCCTCGGCTGGGAGCCGAAGGTGAAGCTGCGCGACGGGCTGACCCGCACGATCGGCTATTTTACGGCACTCCGCGAGGAGTTGCAGGACACTGGAGGGCGCAACGATGGCTGAACGCAACGGATCGGTGGCGGAGCGTTCGGGTTTCGGGCGCGCGGTTCTCTGGATGGCACTCGCGGTGCTGGCCTGTCTCAGCGTCTTCCTCGTGAACGGACGGCCGCTCTTCTACTTCGACACGGTCGGCTACATCTCGCAGGGGCATTCGGCGCTCCGGCAGCTCGGCATCAAGGGCGAATCGCCGCTTGCCGCGCGGATCGAGAAGCTGGAGGCCGAGAAGGCGGCGAATATCGCCGCGGGCCTTGCCGAGCCGGACATGGCCGAGATCGAAGCCGCGAACACCGTCGACGGGTCGCGGTCGAGCGTCTATGCGCTGGCCACCGGGATCACGGCGCGGATGCATTTCCTCGAAGGTCTGATCTTTCTGAACGTCGCCGCGGTTCTGGTCGCGCTCTGGCTGCCGATGCGGGTGGCGGCGCGGCGATGGGGGCTGCCGGTGCCGGTCTCGCAGGCGGTGGCGATGCCGGTCATCGTCGCCTCGCTCGGCTCCTTGCCGTTCTTCATCGCCTATCTGATGCCCGACACCTTCGCGCCGGTCCTCCTCCTGGTGGTCGCGACGCTGACGGTCTTCGCGCGACACATGCGGCCCTGGGAAATCCTGCTTGCGGTGGCGCTCGGCGCGCTTGCCATCGTCTCGCACCTGTCGCATCTCGCGATCGGCGTGCTGATGGTGCCGGCCTCGGCCCTCGTCTCGGTGATCCTGTCGCGCCGCCGCTGGTGGCTGCCCCCGGCGCTCGTCCTCGTCATCGTCGGCATCGGCTTTGCCGAGCAGAGCGTACTGCGATCGGC
This sequence comes from Paracoccaceae bacterium, assembly GCA_011620265.1. GTDB lineage: Bacteria > Pseudomonadota > Alphaproteobacteria > Rhodobacterales > Rhodobacteraceae > Albidovulum. Next base: position 17,469 of record WOZM01000145.1, on the reverse strand, counting down.
GGCGAAGGCGATGTCGGATTCCGAGGTCGTGATCAAGCCCTACATCACCGCGCGGCTGATCCAGGACGGGCCGGGAATGACCTATCTCGACCGGCATTGCCCGGACGACACTATCCCGACCTGCAAGCTTCACGCCGCGCTGCAATGGTCGGACGATCCCTACCGGATCACCGCGACCCATATCGTCTTCGAGACCTCCGCCCGGCTCGGCTCGTTCCGGCTGATGACGCCGAAGGACCAGAAGGCGGTGGCCGACGACCAGATCGGGTTCTTCTTCGAGGTGCTGAAGGATCAGCCGGTGGCGACGGTCATGGCGTTCCTCAAGAACACCTTCATCCAGTCGGGCTGGGTAGCGGTCGATCTGACCATTCCGTCGGACAAGATCGTGGCCCAGAACGCGGATGTCACCGGCCTTGCCTTCTCGACTTTCGACCACGGCCGGATCACCCGCGATACCGGCTGGCTCGGCCCGCTGACGACGTGGCACGAGGTCTTCTACCTCCTGTCGCTCGTGGTGATCCTCGCGCTCGTCCTGCTGCCGCGCCGGGTGCCGGGCGAGGTCAAGGCGCTGGCGGTGATGGTGATCCTCGGCATTCTGGCCAACGCGCTGGTCTGCGGCGGCATCTCGCAGCCCTCGACGCGCTACGGGGCGCGGGTGGTCTGGCTCCTGCCGCTGATCGCGACGGTGCTGCTGATCTTCGCCCGCCGGGCGCGGAAGTTCGATGCCGGGGCGGAGGGGCGGGGATGAAGACTGCCGCTGCGGTGACGATTTCGGTGGTGATGCCGGCCTACCGGGCCGAGGCGCTGATGCCGCGCGTCCTGGCGCCCTTGCTGGCGATGAAGGCGCGGGGCGAGGTGGCCGAGATCCTCGTCGTCGACGACCAGTCGCCGGATGCCACCGCCGAGGTCGCGCGGCGCCTCGGCGCGAAGGTGCTGACGACGCCGCAGAACGGCGGGCCGGGGCTCGCCCGCAATCTTGCGGCCGAACATGCGGCGGGCGATGTGCTCTGGTTCGTCGACAGCGACGTGATCGCCTGGGAGGACGGGGCGACAAAGCTTCAGGCGGCCTTCGCCGATCCCGGCGTCGCCGCCGTCTTCGGCTCCTACGATTCGGCGCCGGACGGGGCGCACTGGTTCTCGCGCTACAAGAACCTGATGCACCGCTTCTATCACCAGACCGCCGAGCGCGACGCCCATACCTTCTGGGCCGGTTGCGGGGCGGTCCGCAAGGACATCTTCCGCCGCATCGGCGGGTTCGACGTGGATACCTACAAGGTGCCCTCGATCGAGGATATAGAGCTTGGCTACCGCATCCGCCGGGCCGGCGGGCGGATCGTCCTCGACCCGACGCTGCACGGCAAGCATCTGAAGGTCTGGACCCCGAAGAACGCGATCCACACCGACATCTTCCGCCGGGCACTGCCCTGGTCGCGGCTGATGATCTCGCGCGAAGGCGTCGCGAACGATCTCAACACGAGCCATGCGGAGAAGGCGAAGGCCGGGATCGCGGGGCTTCTCCTTCTGTCGGTCCTCGCACTGCCCTTCGCGCCTGGGCTCTGGCCGGTGACGCTGGCTCTTGCGGCTCTGGCTCTGGCGGCGAACTGGGGCTTTGCGCGGTTTCTCTACACGAATGGCGGGCTCGGTTTCGCGGCGCGGGCGCTCCTTTATCATCAGCTATACTACGTCTATTCGGCGGCGGCCTTCGTCTGGTGCCTGTTCGAATATCATGTGCTCGGCGTGAAGAACCGGCTGCATGTGCCGTAAGGCATGGGAACGACCGGGGGCGGAACGCGAAAGGCTACGGGTTAAGGGAATGAGGGATATGGAAGACAGGATGGCCGATACGGTCGATGCGGCATCGCTGGTGTCCGAGGTCGAGGGCATGTCGCTGAGCGTCGTGATCCCCGCCTATAACGAGGAAGGTGCGGTGCGCGAGACCATCGAGGAGGTCCGCAGGGCGATGGAACCCTTGGGCATCCCCTACGAGATCATCGTCGTCGATGACGGGTCGGAGGACGACACGCTGGAGATCGCCCGCCAGACCGGCGTCATCGTCGACAGCAATCAGGTCAATACCGGCTATGGCGCCAGCCTGAAGCGGGGCATCAAGCGGGCGCAGCACGAATACGTCGCGATCATCGACGCCGACGGCACCTATCCGCCGCATTACCTGCCCGGAATGCTGGCGATGTGCCGCGATCAGGACATGGTGGTGGGCGACCGGGGGGCCGCGATGAAGAACGTGCCGTGGATCAGGAAGCCGGCGAAATGGGTCTTGAACACCTTCGCCTCGTTCCTCGCCGAGCGGAAGCTCAATGACCTCAATTCCGGCCTCCGCGTCTTTCGCAAGTCGGAGCTGGTGCCGTTCATCCCGCTCCTGCCGCAGAAGTTCTCCTTCACCACGACGATCACGCTTTGCATGTCGTGCAATGGCAAGCGGATGATCTATACCCCGATCGAATACGGGCGACGGGTGGGCAAGTCGAAGATCCGCCCGGTCGATTTCCTCAATTTCATCATCCTCGTCCTCAGGATGACGGTGCTTTTCAACCCGCTTCGGGTCTTCATCCCGCTCGGCCTCGCGCTGTTGGCCCTGGGCGGGGTGAAGCTGCTCTATGACATCTGGATGGACAACCTTTCGGAGACCACGATCTTCGCCTTCCTCTCGGCGATCATGATCTGGTCGCTGGGGCTGATCGCCGACATGATCTCGCGCCTGCATCTGAGGCCCTGACATGGCGATGACCGGAAAGGCGATGCGCAAATGGGCGATCCGCGCGGGCGGGTCGGCGGTGGCGCTGTCGCTGATCTTCTGGTTCCTGCCGAAAGAGGCGATCTTCGAGGGCTTCTCGCGGCTGAGCTGGCCGTTGTTCCTGTCGGTCCTGCTCGCGTTTCTCATCTGCCATGTCGTCACCGCGTCGAAATGGTGGCTCCTGATGGACCGGGCGATCCCGTTGCCGACAGCGCTCCGGGCGCATTTCGCCGGGCTTGCCGCCAATCTCTGCCTGCCGGGTGCCGCCGGCGGCGACGCGGTGCGCGCGGCGATGGCGCATGTGAGCCTCAAGGACGGGCCGAAGGTCGCCGCCGCCGCGATCGGCGACCGGCTTATCGACCTCGTGGGGCTGGCCTGTCTGACAATGACGGGGCTTTTGCTGTTGCAAGGCGGGGGCGCGAGCACGGCACTTGCCGTGACCATCGCGGGCATCGTCTTCGCGCTTGCCGTCGCGGGGCTCTTCGTCTTTCCGCGCATCGCGCGGGGCATCTGGGCCCGCTGGCCCGGCCTGCCGGCGCGCGAGCTTGCCTTCCGCGTCGCCGACGCCTTTGCGGCCCTTGGCCGGCGGCCGGGGCTCCTGCTTTTCACGCTGGCGCTTTCGGCAGGGGTTCAGGCGGTTCTCATCCTGCTGTCGATCCGCCTTGCCGAGGCGGTCGGCGTCCACATCGCCGTCGCCGCCTGGTTCTTCGCCTGGCCGCTGGCCAAGATCATCGCGACGCTGCCCCTGTCGCTCGGCGGGCTCGGCGTGCGGGAAAGTTCGCTTGCCGCTCTTCTCGTGCCCTTCGGCGCGGCCGCCCCCGCCGTCGTGGCCTCGGGTCTCGCCTGGCAGGGCATCCTTTACCTCGCGGGTGCGCTTGGTGCCTTGATCCTTGTCGCTTCGGGCGGCGGGTTCGGCACGACGCCCGCGCACTTACCGGAGATTTCAGAGTGACGGCACAGTCCCAGAAGAAGGCCGGCGATCTGCCGCGCGTGACCGTCCTTGGCGCAGGCCCCGCCGGGATCGCGGCGGCCTATGCGCTGACCAAGGGCAAGGCGAAAGTCGAGGTGCTGGAACGCGCCAAGGTCGCCGGCGGCAATTCGACCTCGTTCCAGATCGACGGCATCTGGTGCGACTATGGCTCGCACCGCTTCCACCCGGTCGCCGACGAGAACGTGCTGGCCGATGTGAAGGCGCTTCTGGGCGACGATCTGCTCTTGCAGCCGCGCCATGGCCGCATCCGGCTTGGCGGGCGCTGGATCCACTTCCCGCTGAAGCTTCAGGACGCGATCCTGCGCCTGCCGCCTGCTTTCGCGGCCTCGCTGATCGGCGACATGGCGCTGAAGAGGTTCCGCCGCAGATCGCAGGGACCGAAGAGCTTTTCCTCGGTCCTTTATGACGGGCTCGGCCCGACGATTTCGGAGAATTTCTACTTTCCCTATGTGAAGAAGCTCTGGGGACTCGATCCCGACAGGCTGGCGGTGATGCTGGCCGAGCGGCGTGTCTCGGGCAGTTCGATCGGCAAGATCCTCGGCAAGATGATGAAGATGCTGCCGGGGATGCGGGGGGCCACGACGGGGCGGTTCTATTATCCGAAGAAGGGCTTCGGCCAGATCTCGCAGGCGATGGTGGCGGCCGCCGAAGGGCAGGGCGCCGAGTTCCGGTTCGGCGCCGACATCGTGCGGATCGAGCGTGACGGAACCAGGGTCGCGGCCGTCGTCACCCGCGAGGGCAGGACCGAGACGCGGCACGAGGCCGATCAGGTCTATTCCACCATCCCGCTGACCACCGTGGTCAGGCTGATGGACCCGCCGCCGCCGCCCGAAGTGCTGATGGCGGCGCAGTCGATCCGGTTTCGCGGCATGATCCTCGTCTACCTCATCCTCGAGGCGGACCGGTTCACCGAATACGATGCCCATTACTTTCCCGAGCTGTCGATTCCGATCAGCCGGATGTCGGAGCCGAAGAACTACAGCTCGGCGACCGGGCCGAAGGGCCGCACGATCCTGTGTGCCGAGCTTCCCTGCGATCCGGGCGAAAAGTGGTGGGACATGTCGGACGAGGAACTGGGCAAGCACTACTGCGCGTGGCTCGGCAATCTCGGCCTGCCGGTGACGATGCCGGTGATCCGCTGCGAGACGCGGCGCATCGCCCACGCCTATCCGGTCTATGACCTCGACTATCAGCGCCATTTCGAGACGGTGGACAACTGGTTGCTGGGCCTCGACGGCTTCCTGAGCTTCGGGCGGCAGGGGCTGTTCGCGCATGACAACACGCACCATGCCTTCGCGATGGCCTATGCCGCCGCCGACAGCCTGACGGCCGGGGGGGACGTGGACCGGACCGCCTGGGCCGCGCATCGCCATGAGTTCGAAAGCCACCGGGTCGAGGATTGAGCTTGCCCGGACCCTTCGTCGATATCCTGATGTATCACTCGATCTCGAAGCGCGGCGGCGCGACCTCGGTCGCGCCCGGCATCTTCGCCGATCAGATGGCGGCGATCGCCGAGGCCGGGGTGCCGGTCATCACGCTCGACGATCTTCTGGCCGCGCGCGAGGGCAGGGTGCCGCTTGCCCCGCATTCGCTGATCCTGACCTTCGACGACGGTTTTCAGGATTTCGCCGATGCCGCATGGCCGATGATGGCGAAACACGGGTTCCGCCCCATCGTCTACCTGCCCACCGCCTTTGTCGGCCGCGCCGAGGGCTGGCGCGGCATCGCCGACCCGCCGCGGGCGCTGATGGGCTGGGGCACGATCCGGGCGCTGGCGAAGGAGGGCGTCACCTTCGGCAGTCATACCGTCAACCATCCCGAACTCGACAGCCTGCCCGCAGACGCGCTCGAGGCCGAGCTGGTCCGGTCGCGGAGCGAGATCGAGGACCGGCTGGAGGCTCAGGTCCGCCATTTCGCGCCGCCCTACGGGATCGCGGGGCCGGAGGTCCGGGCCCGGATCGCGGAAAGCTATCATTCGTCGGTTGGCACTCGGCTCGGTCAGGCGGGGCCGGGCGACGACCCCTTCGATCTGCCGCGGCTCGAAATGTTCTACTTCACCGACCGCGCCCGCTGGCGCGCGCATCTGGCCGGGCGCGGTGCGGCCTATCTTGCCGCCCGGCGGGCGATGCGGGCGGTGAAGGCGGTCGCGATGAAGCCGTGGCGGGGGCTTTGATGAGCGTCGGGCACAAGTTCATCAAGGGTGTCGCCTGGATGCTCGCCGGCGGCTGGACCGAACAGGCGATCAACTTTGTCGTCTTCGTCACCATGGCCAAGATCCTCGGGCCGGAGCTTTACGGGCTTCTTTCGATGGCGGCGGTCTTCATCGTTCTGGCCGAGGCTCTGGTGCGCGAAAGCGTGTCGGAATACCTCATCGCCGCGCCGGATCCGGTGGCGGAGGACTACAACGCCACCTTCTGGCTGACGGCGGGGCTCGGGCTGGCGCTGGCGGTTCTGCTCTGGCTCCTCGCCGGACCGATCGCGGCGCTTTACGGCCAGGCGCAGGTGGCCGGGCTGATCCGGGGCCTGTCGGTCACGGTGCTGATGATCGCCTTCACCGCCGTGCCGGTCGCGATCCTGAGGCGCGAGTTCAACTTCCGCGTCCTTTCCCTGCGCGCCATTGCCGGGGTGATCGTCGGCGGCACGGTCGGGGTCGGCATGGCGCTGGCGGGCTACGGGGTCTGGAGCTTCGTCGGCCAGTGGATCGCGATGATCGCCACCAATGTGGTCATGGCCTGGACCTCGGTTGCCTGGCGGCCGGGGCTTTCGACCAGCCGCGCGCATCTGATGCGGGCAGGGGCGTTCGGGGCGCAGGTGCTGGGTCTTCGCGCGGCGGAACTGGCGGCGGCGCAATTGCCGACGCTGATCATCGGGGCGACGCTCGGTCCTCTGGCGACGGGTCTCTATTCGGTGTCCTGGCGTCTGGTCGAGACGCTGACCTTCCTCATCTCGACGCCGCTCCGCATGGTCTCGCAACCGGCCTTCGCGGCGGTGACGCGGGAGGGCGGGCGCGCGGGCGACCTGCTGCTCGACATCGCGCGGCTGACCGGCGTCGCGGCGTTTCCGTTCTTCGTCGGCCTCGCGGTCGTGGCCGAGCCGGTCCTGCGGCTGGTCTTCGGCGAGGAATGGCTGGGGGCGGCGCCGGTCCTTTCGGTCCTCGCCTTTCTTGGGCTCTATTTCTCCATCGCGATGGTGCAGCAGAGCTTCTGCCTTGCCGCCGGCAAGGCGGGCGAGATCACGGTGCTGACCTGGGCCAACGTGGTCCTGGGCGCGGTCCTGATCCTTGTCGCGTCGCGCTGGGGGCTGGTCGCGATCACCGCCGGATTCGTCGCGGCGCATTACCTCCTCTGGATCTTCCGCTACCGGCTGGTGGCGCGAATCGGCCAGATGGAGGTGATGCCGCTGATCACCTGCAACGTCCTGCCGGCACTGGCGGCGGCGGCGATGGCGGTCTCGGTGCTGGCGGTGCAGCACATGCTCGCCGGCGCGCCGCTCGTGGTGAACGTGGTGGTCAGCATCCTGACCGGGGTCGTGGTCTTCGCGGCGCTCGCGGTCCTGCTGATGCGCGACCGGATCGGGCTTTTGCTGTCCCATGCGCGGCCGGGGCAGCAAGAAGGAGAGGCGGCATGAGATCGCTCCGCATCGTGATGTTCACGACCTTCTACCCGCCCTATTCCTTCGGCGGCGACGCGATCGGCGTGCAGCGGATGGCGCGGGCGCTCGCGGCGCGGGGGCACGATGTCAGCGTCGTCCATGACGAGGACAGCTACCTCATCCTCGGCGGCAAGCCACAGGCCGGGGGCGCCCCGGACGGGGTGCGGCGGATCGGGCTCAGGGGCCGGCACGGTCTCCTGTCGAACCTGCTGACCCAGCAACTCGGCCGTCCGGTCGTCCATGCCGGGCGTATCCGCGAGATCCTGGACGAACGGAGGCCGGACATCATCTGGCACAACAACACCTCGCTGATCGGCGGCCCGGGCCTTTTGCCGATGGGCGAGGGGCTGAAGATCTACGAGGCGCACGAGCATTGGCTGGTCTGCCCGACCCATGTGCTCTGGCGCCATGGGCGGGAGCTTTGCGACAGGCGCGACTGCCTGCGCTGCCAGCTCAGCTACAAGCGGCCGCCGCAGATCTGGCGCCATACCGGGATGCTCGACCGGGCGCTGGACCACATGGACCTGATCATCGCGAAAAGCGAGTTCAGCCGGCGAAAGCACCGCGAATTCGGGCTTCGGCAGGAAATGGCGGTGCTGCCCTATTTCCTCCCTGACCTTCCGACGCTTGCCGGGCCCTATACCGGCCATCCACGCCCCTATTTCCTCTTCGTCGGGCGGCTGGAGAAGATCAAGGGATTGCAGGATGTCTTCCCGGCGATGGACCGCTACCCGGAGGCGGACCTCCTGATCCTGGGCGACGGCGACTATGCGGGCGAGCTGAAGCGGCTTGCCGCCGGCAATCCGCGCATCCAGTTTCTGGGCCGCAAGTCGCCTGAAGAGCTTGACGCCTATTACCGCGGCGCGCTCGGCCTCATCGTGCCGTCGGTCTGCTACGAGACCTTCGGCATCATCCTGATCGAGAGCTTCCGGCTCGGAACCCCGGTCATCGCGCGGCGGCTGGGGCCGTTCCCGGAGATCGTCGAGGCGTCCGGCGCGGGCGCGCTCTTCGAGACCGAGGGCGAGCTGATTGCCGCCATGCGCGGGCTTCAGGAGGATCCGTCCCGGCGCGCGGCGCAGTCGCAGGCGGCGCGGGCGGCGTTCGGGGCGCTCTGGCGCGAGGACCGGGTGCTTGCCGCCTATGGCGCGGCGCTGGCGCGGGCGGCGCATGCCAAGGGCGATGCCGGGCTTGCGCGGGCGCTGGAGGCCGGGGCGTTCGAGGCGGTCGCCTGAAGCCGCCCGGCATTCACGGGGCGTTTGCGGCGATCCGGTGGGCGTTCGCCATGACCGAAAAGGTGATCGTCGTCGCCGGGATTGCCGGCAGGCTCGACGCGTCGATGACGTGGAGCCGGGTGAGGCCGTGAGGACGGCCGAGCGCGTCTGACGTGCCCGGCATCGGCTTGTCAGACATCGGCAGCGATCCACCGACATGGAAGCTCGACCCCGGCGCGCCGGGGCGGCTTGCGAAGGTCAGTGCGAAAAGCCCGGCCCGGCCCATCGCCTTGCCGATCCGCGCCGATGCGGCCTTGAGGACCCGATCCATCGCGGGGTTTTCGTCGAGCCGGGGCAGCAGCCGGCCATTCCGCCCGAGGCTGAGACCGATGCGGTGGGAATGATCGGAATGAAGGAATATCTGCGCCACGATGAGGCGGCGGGCAAGGGTCGTGAAGGCCGGCGCCGAGAAGGGCAGTTTCGATCCGTAATTGGCGATGAGGTCGCGGGCATAGTGTTCGTTCCAGCTGTAGATCTGGGAATGCACGAGGTGCGGCGAGACCGCGGGCGCGTCAAGCTCGACGAAGATCTGCGGCAGGGTGTGGAAGGCGCCGCGATCGGGGCGGGACTTGTTGCGCCAGAGCTGGATCATCGGCAGGAAGGCGTGCTGGCTGTCCTGCAACACCAATTCGCCCGCACCGGGCATCGAGGCGAGGAGGATGCGCGCGGTCTCGAGCACGCCGGCGCCGAGGAAGGCGCGGGCGCCGGTCACGGTGCCGCCGCCTTCGAGGTGAAGGGTGATGCCGGTGCCGGTCTCTTCGAACCGGGTCACGGCGGCGCCGGGGCGGTAGTGGACCTTCGGATCGGCGCGAAGCTCCGCCAGCGTGTCGCTCGCCGACCAGATCAGGCCGAAGGGGCAGCCGTGGAGGCAGAGCCCGCAGCGGCGGCAGGCGGCATCCACGGCTTGCCGCGCGGCGCCGAAGCGGATGCCTTCGGCGGCGAGGGCGTCGCGGGACCGCGAGAGCCGGCCGAGCAGCGCCTCGGCCTGCACCGTTGGCGGAATGCCGGCGCGCCCCGTCGCCGGGAAGACCGGCAGCAGGTCGTCGAGATCGTCGGCCCGTCCGGCGACCGGCAGGAACCTTGCCACCGCGCGGTAGTGCGGCGCGAGGTCGGTCGCGGTGATCGGCCAGCCCGCCATGTCCTCCTGCCGGTAGGGCAGGACCGCCGAGCCCCAGAGGTTCGACAATCCGCCCGCAGCGCGCGAGGCGCGGAGCGCCATCCAGCCGGGCAGGTCGGCAAAGCTCGCCGGCCCCGGTTCCATCGCGAAGTCCGATCCGAAGCGGCGGACCTGACCGGGCGGCGTCGCGTATTGCGGCGCCATCCAGGCGTCACGCTCCGCCTGTCCCCAGGCCGCCGGGTCAGTCGCGGCGAGGGCGGCGCGGCGCGCCTCGGCCTCGGCCTCCGGCACCTTGCCGCCGTCGAGCAGGATGACCGTGCGCCCCCGCGCCAGAAGCGCCTTGGCGGCGGACACCCCGGCGGGGCCGGAGCCGATGACGATGTCGGCGCCCTCAGTCACGGCGGAAGACGATCACGTTGCCGTCGCCGAGCGTGCCGCCGAAGCAGCGGATCGCCTTCAGCACGGTCTTCTCGGGCCGGTCGGGGGCGCAGATGTCGGACCCGCCGACGCCGGCATCGAGCGCCATCAGCGGCACGTCGCGGAAATTGCGGCCCGGAAACCCGACGACGAGGATCACCGGGCCGGGTTCGGCCAAAGCGGCCTTGTAGTCGTCATCGGTGTAGATCGCACCCCAGTCGGCGCCGTAGAAGCCGCGGAAGTCCTGTTCGGAATAGCCGACCGCATAGACCCGGTCGCCGGGTTTGCGTTCGCTTTCGGTGAAGGCATAGGCGCCGGCGAGGTCCTGTTTCGGGAAGGCGTAGTTGCGCTTGGCGAGGAAGGCCGAGATTGCCACCATCGCCACGACCGAGACCGCGAAAAGCCCGCGCGACACCCGCTCGCCGCCGATGAAATGGGCGATGACGGCACAGGAGAGCCGCACCCCCATCACGATCAGGAGCATCAGAAAGCCGATATCGACGAAGAAGAAGCGCGGCCAGATACGCATCCCGACCGCCATCAGGAGGCCGGCGGTGAGGCCGATATGGAGGAAGGTCGTGACCGCGAAGAGCGGCGCGTCGCGGTGCAGCGCGATGGCCCCGAGGACCGAGAGCGCCAGCACCGCCGCGCCGACCAGAGCCACGAGCGGGCCGGCCTGGCCGATGCCGGTCCGGATCGCCTCGAACGCGGTCCAGAGCGGGCTCTGGTATTCCTGCATCACATCGGTGGCGGAGCTTTCCGACACGGTCGAGACGGTGTCGAGAAGGCTCGGCAGGATCGGCAGGTAGACGAGGGCCGCGACGAGGCCGCCGAGGAGGAACCCCATGAAGGGCAGGCGCAACACCGGCCCGTCGAGCCCGCCGCGCAGCGCGCGGAAGACGACCACGGCAATCCAGACCAGTCCCTGGGCCATGAAGAAGAACGCCCCGGTGAGGTGGGTAAATACCGCCGCCGCGAGGCAGAGCCCGTAGAGCGCCCAGGTGCCGCGCGTCGGCGTCTTCATCCCGCGGAGGAAGAGGAGCATTCCGAGTGTCGAGAAGAGCGCGAGCCCGGTATAGCCGCGCGCGTTCTGCGAGAACCAGATCTCGTGATAGGAGAGCGCGAGGAGCAGCGTCGTGACATGGGCGATGGCCGCGCCCGCGACATCGCGGGCGAGAAACCACATCGCGGCGAGCGTGCCGAGCCCGAAGAGCATCGCCGGCAGCCGGATCGCCCAGGGCGCATCGCCGAAGAGGCTCATCGAGGCCTTGGCGGCGATGTTGTGGAGGTAGTGGTGGTTCATCGAGTAGGATTGCAGCATCTCGCCCCAGCCGAGATTGACATGGGTGACGAGGGTCTGGATTTCGTCATGCCACATCGGCGCGTTCAGCCCCCAGATGCGGAGCGCCGCCGCAAGCGCGAGGATCGCGCCGAGCCAGACAAAGTCGCGCTGTCCGGAACCCTGCATCGCCGGCCTCAGGCCGCCATCGCGGCGCGTTTTTCGGCGACGATGTCGGCGATGATCTCGGAGAGCGGCCGGCGCGGGCGGAAGCCGATCGTGCGTTCCAGCTTCGAGACGTCGGGCAGGCGCCGGGCCATGTCCTCGAACCCTTCGGGATAGACGTCGCTGTAGGGGATGAGCCTGATCTCGGACCGCGAGCCGGTGGCGGCGATGACCGCTTCGGCAAGCTGGCGGATCGTCACCTCCTGATCGTTGGCGACGTTGAAGACCTGTCCGAGCGCGGCCGGCGTCGCCATCAGCCGCACCAGCGCCTCCACCACATCCGCCACATGGCCGAAGCAGCGCGACTGTTCGCCGGTGCCGTGGACCATCAGCGGTTTCCCTTCCAGTGCCGACTGCACGAAGTTCGGCAGCACCATGCCGTAGCGCCCGGTCTGGCGCGGGCCGGTGGTGTTGAAGAAGCGCAGGACGACGGCGGGAAGCTGGACTTCGCGGACATAGGCCAGCGTCAGGAATTCATCGAGCTGCTTGGCCGAGGCATAGGACCAGCGCAGGTTCTTCGTGGCGCCGATGGTGAGGTCGTCATCCTCGGCGAAGGGGAATTTCGTCGCCTTGCCGTAGACCTCGGAGGTCGAGGCGACGAAGGTCAGCTTCCTGTCCTTCAGCGCCGCCTTCAGGACATTCTCCGTCCCGTTGATATTCGTCAGGATCGAGCGCGACGGCTCGTCCATGATCAGCTTCACCCCGACGGCGGCGGCAAGGTGAAAGATCACCTCGGCCTCGTCGGTCAGGGACTGGACGAGGGCGGGATCAAGGATCGTGCCCTCGACGAGGCGGAAGCGGTTGTGGCCGGCGAGGGCGGCGAGGTTCTCGCGCCGGCCGGTGGAGAAGTCGTCAAGCGCGGTGACGGAATGACCTTCGGCGATCAGGCGTTCGGAAAGATGCGAGCCGATGAAGCCGGCGCCGCCTGTAATCAGGATCTTCATATCACCTCGCGCGAAAACAGACATTCAATGTTGCGTGGAATCGTAGCACGCGGCGCCGGCGTCGGCCATGAGGATGTCGAGACTGGCATGGGGTTCGGAAACAGTTTCGGGCTCAGGCGGCCGGCGCGTCGGGAATGCGAACGACGCCGGTGCGAATCCCCTCGCCGGCCGGCCGCACCCCGGCCTTCGCGATGTGCACCGGCGACGGGCATTCCGCGTCAAACCGGGTGCATTCATGAAATTGTTCCCGTTCGGGGTACAACATTCCTGACTGTTCGCCCGAAGATTGCTTGGCTATTTGTATATGTGCAATTTTCCTCGGGGCTGTGCTATTTCTCAGCGTCTTCGGGCGCCTTGCGACAGGCTTGATTATGACCAACGCTTTTTCATTGTACTCCTCCCTGAAGGACCGGATTGCCCGTCGCGAGGCGCGGATCGCGACGGTGGGCCTCGGCTATGTCGGGCTGCCCCTGGCGCTGACGATCAGCGAGGCGGGGTTTCCCACGACCGGTCTCGACCTGAACGGCGCAAGGGTGGCCGCGATCAATGCCGGCGAGCGGGTGATCTCCTACTTCCCGGAGGACCGGATCCGCAGCGCCGTGGCCGGCGGCAAGTTCGCCGCGACCGACGATTTCGCCGCCTTGGCCGAGGTCGACGTGATTCTGATCTGCGTGCCGACGCCGCTGTCGCCGGCGCGTGAGCCGGATCTGAGCTATGTGATCCGCGCGGCCGAGGGGATCGCCGAACGGTTGCGCCCGGGCCAGCTCGTGGTGCTGGAAAGCACGGTCTGGCCGGGTGCGACGGCGACGGTGATCAGGCCGATCCTCGAGGCCCGCGGCCTGCGCGCGGGCGAGGACTTCTTCCTCGCCTTCTCGCCGGAGCGGGAGGATCCGGGGAACGCCACGTTCGACACCCGCTCGATTCCGAAGGTCGTGGGCGCCGACGATACCCGCTCGCGCGAGTTGATCGACCAGTTCTACTCGCAGATCGTGACGAGGACGGTGCCCGTGAGTTCGCTGGCGACCGCCGAGGCGGTGAAGCTGGCCGAGAACAGCTTCCGCACCGTGAACATCGCGCTCGTGAACGAGATGAAGGTAGCGCTTGAGGCGATGGGCGTCGATGTCTGGGAAGTGGTCAAGGCCGCCTCCACCAAGCCCTTCGGATACATGCCTTTTTATCCGGGTCCGGGGATCGGCGGCGACTGCATCCCGGTCTCTCCGGTCTATCTTTCCTGGCGGGCGAAGGATGTGGGCTCCGCCCTGCCGATCGTCGACCTGGCACGGGCGAACAACGACGGCGCGCCCGACATGATCGCCGGCCGAGTCGCGGTGGAGTTGTCGAAGGACGCCAGGCCGATCACGGACGCGCGCATCCTGATCCTCGGGGTCGCCTACAAGAAGAATGTCGAGGATACCCGCGAAAGCCCGGCGCTTGCGGTCCTGAAGCGGTTGGAGGCGATGGGCGCGGAATGCGACTATCACGACCCGTATTTCCCGGTCATGCCGGTGACCCGCGATCATCCGGCGCTGGCCGGCCGCCGGTCTGTGGCGCTGACCGAAGAGGCGGTGGCAGGCTATGACGCGGTGCTGGTGGCAACGGATCACTCGGATGTCGATTATGCGCTCGTCGCGCGGGCGGCGCGGCTCGTCCTCGACACGCGCAACGTGTTCGCCGCATTCGATACGACAGGGCGGCCGGCGCGGCTGGTGAAGATATGACGGTGGCGAGCCCGGCATCCGGGCGTGGTGCCGGAACGGGTTTTGATCGGGCGACGCCCTTGCGCGCCTGGCGGGAACAGGGAGCGATTCGGATGTTGTGGCTCTGGACCTTGATCGGGCATCGTCATTTCAACCCTGAGTTGAAGATGACGGAAGCGCTCGCCCGCAAACGCGGGCGCGCGTCAACGAAGAGGTGGTAACTTGCGTGATTGGTTCCGGATGTGGCACCCTTGTCCGGTGTTTTCGTGAAGATCGTTTTGTGCCCCGGCCGTCCCAATGTATATTGGTGGCGAAGGGTGGATTTTTATAACTGATGTTATTGGGAACGGTGGTGGCCAGAATGCAGCAGGAAAAACCTTGTCCCGTCGTTGTCATCGGCGGCGGCCCGGCCGGGCTCACTGCGGCTTACGAGCTGCAGAAGCGGAGCAGTGGCCACAAGCCCAAGGTCTATGAGGCGTCGAACATGGTCGGCGGCATCTCGCGGACCGAATCCAACAATGGCTACCGGTTCGACATCGGCGGCCACCGCTTCTTCACCAAGGTGAAGGAAGTCGAGGAGATGTGGCACGAGGTGCTGAAGGACGATTTCATCACCGTCCCGCGCCTCAGCCGGATCTACTACCGCGAGAAGTTCTTCGACTATCCGCTGAAGCTCTTCAACGCGCTCACGAATATCGGACCCTACGAGTCGATGCGCATCCTGCTCAGCTACTTCAAGTGGCAGGTCCGCCCCTTCCGCAAGGAAGAGAGCTTCGAGGAATGGGTGATCAACCGCTTCGGCGGCCGGCTCTACATGCACTTCTTCCGCAGCTACACGCAGAAGGTCTGGGGCATCAATCCGAAGGACATCCGCGCCGACTGGGCGGCGCAGCGGATCAAGAACCTGTCGCTTTTCAAGGCGGTCTGGAACGCGATCTCGGGTGCCAACGACACGGTCTCGCTGATCGAGGAATTCCAGTATCCGCGCCTCGGCCCCGGCATGATGTGGGAACGCACCCAGGAGATCATCGAGGAGCAGGGCGGCGAAGTGCATCTGCGCTCCGAGGTGGTCAAGGTGAACCGCAAGGGCAACCGCGTGACCTCGATCGACGTCAAGCACTGGCACGAGGACGGGCGCGAGCCGGTCATGGAGCGGGTCGAGGGCGAGCATTTCGTCAACTCGATGGCGCTTCGCGACCTGATCCGCGCCTTCGATCCGCCGCCGCCGCCGGAGGTGGTGGAGGCCGCGAACAAGCTCAAGTATCGCGACTTCCTGATCGTGACGCTGGTTCTCGACCATGCCGACCCGTTCAAGGACAACTGGATCTACATCCACTCGCCGAAGGTGAAGGTCGGCCGGATCCAGAACTTCCGCGCCTGGTCGAAGGAGATGCTGCCGGACCAGAACACCGCCTCGATCGGCATGGAGTACTTCTGCCAGCAGGGCGACGGCTTGTGGAACATGTCGGACGCAGAGTTGCGCGCGCTCGCTTCGGAAGAGATCGAGCAGCTCGGCCTCGCCAAGGCGGCGGATGTCATCGATGCCGCGATCATCCGCCAGCCGAAGGCCTATCCGGTCTATGACGGCGAGTATCGCGCCGCGCTCGACGTGCTGGAGGAGTGGCTGCTGAGCCTCGAGAACTTCCAGACGGTTGGCCGCAACGGCCTGCACCGCTACAACAACCAGGATCATTCGATGCTGTCGGCGATGCTGGCGGCGCGCAATATCCTCGGCGAGAAGCACGACGTCTGGACCGTGAACGTCGAACGATCCTATCATGAGGAATTCGAGGTCAAGAAGCAGGCCGCGTCGATGAAGGCGGCACTCGCTGCCGAATAGGCGGGGCTGAGGCAGACAAGGGGCAGCCCGTGCGGCGTCTGACGGACAGTATCTATGGTCTTTGGGTAGTGCTTGCGCTGCCGGCGGTCTGGTTCCTGGCGGAACGGTTCGTCCTGCACGGCAAGGTCGCCTTCGTTCCGTGGACGGGAATCCTGTCCTGCTGGTTCCTGATCCTGACGATGGCGGTCACGCCGCTGCAACTGCTTCTCGGGCCGCTGCCCTGGCTGAAGAAGCGGCGGCGCTATTTCGGGGTGGCCAGCTTCGGCTATGCCTTCCTTCACCTCTTCTTCTGGATCATCAACGCCAATATGGGCGCGCTGATCCGCTCCTTCATCCGGGTCGAGATCCTGACCGGCTGGATCGCGATGGCGATCATGGCAGTCCTTGCGACGACTTCGTTCGACGGGGCGGTGAAGAAGCTCGGGCCGCGGTGGAAGACGATCCAGCGCTGGATCTATCCGATGGCGATCCTTACGCTTGTGCACTGGGTGATGACGACCGATCATCTCATGGATGTGGTCCTCTATTGCGGACCGCTGGCGGCACTTTCCGCCTGGCGGATCGTCCGCTACCGGAGCCGGCTTCGCGGAGCGTGAGGCGGGTGGTTTCGCCCGGGGGCTACGCGTGAAATCATCCCTGTCCCCTATGATCCGAAGCGAAATCCGACCACGCCCTTGCCTGATCTTGACCCCTGCCACGCAGGCTTTGACGGCCCAAGCCGGCCGGTCTAGGCTTGGCGGCACGAGGCGGGCGGAGTGGATGAGATGACGGACAAGGGACCGGAGGGCGAGCTGACGCTCCGCACGCTCGCCATGCCGCGCGACGTGAACGTCAACGGCGACATCTTCGGCGGCTGGGTGCTGAGCCAGATGGACATCGCCGGCGGCATCGTCGCGGGGGCGAGGGGCCGGGTGGCCACGGTCGCGGTCGACGCGATGAAGTTCATCCGGCCGGTGAAGGTCGGCGACGTCCTCTGCATCTATGTGAAGGT
Source organism: Paracoccaceae bacterium (assembly GCA_011620265.1). Taxonomy (GTDB): domain Bacteria; phylum Pseudomonadota; class Alphaproteobacteria; order Rhodobacterales; family Rhodobacteraceae; genus Albidovulum. Next base: position 294 of record WOZM01000145.1, on the reverse strand, counting down.
CGGTCGGATCGGCCGCACCTCGCTGGCGCTCGAGATCGAGGCCTGGGTCCTGCGCGGCCGTCTCGGTGCGCGGGAAAAGGTGACCGAGGCGGTCTTCACCTTCGTCGCGATCGACGACGATGGCCGGCCCAGGGTCGTGCCCGAGGCATGACGTCCCGGCTTTCGGGCGCGAGGGTTCAGATCGCCGCCCAGTCGGTGAAGCGGTAGGTTACACGCGGCGGGCGCGGTCTGCGGTCGCCGGGGTGCGGCTTCGGGGCGGGCGGGACGGGGACCTGGCGGTTCATGGCTTTCTCC
>WOZM01000269.1 GCA_011620265.1 Paracoccaceae bacterium | reverse complement strand
TCGTCGGCTTCATCGGCCCGGAATATCTCTACGACGGCAAGCAGATCATCCGCGCGGGGCTCGAGGATCACTTCTGCGGCAAGCTGCTCGGCCTGCCGATGGGGGCCGATGTCTGCCATACCAACCATGCCGAGGCCGACCAGAACGACATGGACGTGCTGATGACCCTTCTGGCCCATGCCGGGGCGACCTTCCTGATCGCGGTTCCGGGGGCAGACGATGTCATGCTGAACTATCAAAGCCTCAGCTTCCATGACATCGCGTATCTGCGCAACACCTTCGGGCTGCGCGCGGCGCCCGAGTTCGAGGCATGGCTGGAAGCCCTCGGCCTGATCGACGCGAGCGGCCATCTGCCGGACACCGATGCGCCGACCCGCGCCCTGATCGCGGGGGCTGCATGACAGGCGCGCGCGGCAAGGATCCCTGGGACCGGCTCCGCGCCGCGACCCCTGCCCGGATCGGCCTCGGCCGCGCCGGCACCGCGGAGCCGCTCCCGGCCAGTCTCGACTTCCAGTTTGCCCATGCCCGGGCGCGCGATGCCGTTCACCGCGGCGTCGATTTCGGCGCCCTCGCCGCCGCCCTCGCCCCCCATGAGACGATCCTGGTGGACAGCGCCTGCCCCGACCGCGCCACCTATCTGCGCCGCCCCGACCTTGGCCGCCGGCTCGGCCCGGGCGACTGGCCTGCCCTCGACGGCCATCCCGCCGCCGATCTCGTCTTTGTCGTCGCCGACGGGCTTTCGGCCGACGCCGTCCAGAGCCACGCCGCCGCGCTGATCCATGCCTGCGCCGAACCGCTCGCGGGGCTCATGATCGGCCCGGTCGTGCTCGTCCGGCAGGGCCGGGTCGCGATCGGCGACGCCATCGGCGCCCGGCTCGGCGCCCGGCTGGTCGTGGTGCTGATCGGCGAACGCCCCGGCCTGACCGTCGCCGACAGCCTCGGCGCCTACCTGACCTTCGCCCACCGCCTCGGCCGCCGCGACAGCGAACGCAACTGCATATCGAACATCCATGGCCGCGGCGGCCAGAGCCACGCCGAGGCCGCCGCCAAGATCGCCTGGCTCGCCCGCGCCGCGCTCGCCCGCAGCGTCACCGGGAGCGCGCTCAAGGACGATGTCCCGGCGCTCGCGCCCGCAGGCCCGACCCGGCTCGCCGAACGCCCCTGAGCGGCGGGCCCACGGGATCGGCGCGGGACAGAGGAAGGCGGGCAATGGCGACGATCCAGTCCTGCACCTTCTTCGCGGCGCCTCGGCATGCTCGGGCCAGCCGTTTGCCCTGTCGGCATCGACATCCCCTCCAAACGGGGGGCGCGCCCGGGTGTCGTGATGGACATAGTCGCCATGGCGAGTCTTCATGTCGATGCGGGGCGAAGATGTTCAATTTCAGTGCCAGAGTGTCTCTTCGCCTGATGGCGCAGACAGCGCCGTTCCTTCTGTTCAGGATGGTGGTCTATTTTGCGATTGCGGTCGCCTATGTTCTGGTGACCGGCACCGGTGCCGGCATAGGCTATGGGATCGGCGGCCTTGGAGGGTCCGACTTTCAGGCAAGCGCGACCTTGTGGGGCGGTGGCATCGGTTTTGCCCTGACCGCAGGGATCATCTACCTTCTGCGGGAATATACGCTCTACATCGTCAAGGCCGGTCATATCGCTGTGATGGTCGAAGCGCTTGACGGGCGTGCCCTGCCGCAGGGCAAGGGACAAATCGGCTATGCACGCGAGATCGTGCAGCGCCATTTCGGCGATGCCTCGATGCTGTTCGGGGTGGATTTTATTGTCAAAGGGGTTCTCAACGCCATTACCGGCCTTTTGCAGGGGCTTATGCGTCTGCTGCCCATTCCCGGACTTGACCGGATCATGTCCGTGGTGCGCGCATATCTTCGGGTCGCGGTGGGTTTGCTGGATGAGATCATGCTTGCGCACATCCTGCGCCGCCGCTCGGCCAACCCCTGGGCGGGCGCGCGCGAGGCGCTGGTCCTTTACGGACAGAACGCTCGCCCGATGCTGGTGGACGCGGCCTGGGTCACGCTCTTCGTCTATGGCCTGTCGCTGATCGTGTTTCTGGTCATGCTCGCCCCGGCCGCCGCGGTGGTCTATCTCATCCCGGGGGCATGGTCGGCCGGTGGGGTGGTTTTTGCCCTGCTGTTCGCCTGGGCGGTCAAGGCGGCCCTGATCGAGCCTTTCGCCATCGCCTGTCTGCTTCAGACCTTTTTCAAGGTGACCGAAGGGCAGACCCCAGATCCGGAATGGGAGGCGCGGCTGGAGGGTGTTTCAGGCAAGTTCCGGAAGCTGGGGGAACAGGCGGCGGGCTGGGTCGGGATCGGCACCAGAACCCCGAAACCGGAAACGGCCGGGGCCTGAACGCCTTCGGGCCGAGGACTTGAGGACGACAGAACGAGGAAATGAGGATGAAACGCATCGCCATGGTATTTGCGGCGTTCGTACTGGGCGCCGGTGCCGTTCGGGCGGAAACGTGGGGAACCATCACCGCCAACTGGCAGGGCGAGGAGCAGACATGGTTCATCACGGCAAAAGACGGCGAAAGCCAGTCCTCGCACGACGATTCCGCGAAGGTCATCGACGGTTTCACGCTCTGGGGCAACCCGCGGGAGACCGATCTGGCCGCGACCGGCAACACGATCGTCCTTAGCTTTTATGTGATGAGGGGCCCCAGGGGCAAGGAAGCCCATGGGACCGATTTCTATTACCTGCTGTCAGGGTTTTCGGACAAATGGGAGGCCGGCGAGGAGGACACCGAAGTCAGCCTGGAACTGTTCGACAAGACCGACACGACCGTGCATGTCAGGGGAACCTTCGAGGCATCCCCGATGAGAGAGGGCGAAACCACCCGGGTCGAGGGCGTTTTCGATGTCACCTTTCCGCTGGACTGAGCATCAGTTCGTCCGGCGAAGGGTCTGGCTGGCGAGACCGGTCCGACACGCGCAGCGACGCGATCATCGCTTCGATCGCATACTGGATATCGGCCTGATCTTCGAGCGCGGAGCCTTGAATCTCTACCGAGAACCCTGCGCCTTGCAGCCATATCTGGCGGTGGATGACGGGGGCGGACAGCGCCTCGTTGCTGCGGATACGGGCCCCGGCCGGCAGGGCGCGGATGGTGCCGAAACCGGTGAATGGCCCGATATCGAGATTGTCGTCGAACCGAAGGATCCGGATGCCGGTCAATCCGGTCCAGGGATCGTTGCGAACAATGTCCGTCGTGACCGCCAGCGGTTCCTCGGACAGGCTCAGGCTGATCCCTGCTTCCGGGGCGGCGCGCACCTGCAACCTGTTCCATTCGGCCCCCTGGGTGTAGGGGATCGCCTTTGTCTCGCGTATGAAGCTTGGCAACAGGGTGACGCCGAACAGCTTCAGCGGCCCTTCGGTGTGGTTGCTGACCAGAACCTCCCATGTCGAGGGAACATCGATGGTCAGGCCGGTCGGGGGATGCACGATGCGGCGGACGCCCTCCGGCAGGCTCTGCGCTTCTGGCGCGATTTCTTCCTCCGGACGGGCGGGGGTTGGCATCGCGCGGACAAAGGATTTCGCCTCGCCGGCCGCGCGCTCCGACATTGCCAGACGCCATGCCTCTATCATCGTCTTGATGGCCTCCGGGTCCTCCTGACCATGGAACCCGATGAACCTGCCGTCCGGGCCGCTCATCCGGGTGTCGTTGAAGGTGGTTGATGTGTTCCGTTTGGTTTTGGCCCAGTAGACCGTGTTGCCGTGGATCTTCAGTCCCATCCGGTCGAGCTGCGATGGCGTGACCGACCGGATCAGCCGCCGGCCCAACACGGACAACAGGCGCCGGTCGGTTACCGCATAGCTCCACAACCCGGCGCGGCGACTCCAGCCTCTGGCCAGGATGATCAGCCCTGCAAGCACGCCCAGTACCGCCCAGAGCCGCCGCAGGTCCGAGGTCAGGACATGGCCGCCCAGACCAAATGCCAGCAGTATCCCCGCCATGACCAGCCCGACGCCGGTTGCGACGACACCGGGGCCGAAGAAACTGCCCTGCCGGGGCTGACCCTGCCAGAGAACCTGCTCGCCCGGCTCAAGATGTGCCAGCAGGCGCGGGTCGATGCGGTCGCGTGGAATGGGTGTCAGCACGGTAGATACCTCCTCAGTGGCGGCTTTCATGCCGGGGTCTCGGGCAGTCCGGACCGGACGAGGGCGCCGGCCTGCCGTTGCCCGCGGCCGCAAGATCAACGGGGTATGATCCCGCATCGTTTCTTCCCCGCACCGGGAGCACGGTAGATGCCGCTGTTTCCCTCCGCGCCCACCGTTCAGGGGGGCACGCCCGCTGTCGCCGCACCCACCCGGTCGGGGATTGTTCCATGTATGGGACGGTGTCGCGCCGGGGTCCTCGATACTGATCGGTGCCCCCGGCGCTGAAGGGTGTGACTCTTCAGGGCAAAACAAGGTAGGCTGTCGCCAGCATTCCGGGGCTGGACATGAATGTTGAACTTCCTGCCACCTGGCGGCAGCGGATTCTGCCACGTCTGCCACGCCTTGTCGGCGTTGCTGCGGCGCTCCTGTGCGCTGCGCCCCCTGCCCTGGCGCAGGGGGAGGT
>WOZM01000230.1 GCA_011620265.1 Paracoccaceae bacterium | reverse complement strand
ATCTGGCTGCGGTCCACAGGTCGATCCGGCAGGACGTCCACCGCAATGAGGCGCGCCTCCTGCGCAAGATCGGTGTCGAACGCGGGCGCTTCGGACTCCGCCATGGCATCGAGACGCCGAACTTCGGCACTCTGCGTGGCGAGGATTAGGCCGGTGCGTTCCCGCGCACCTTCGCGCAATGCGAGGATCGGCCAAGCACCGCCTTCGTTCGGCAGGTCGATCTCGATGTCCAGCCGCTGGCCCATCGCCAGCCCAAACCGCGAGCCCGCGACAGGCTGGACGGCGTGCCCGTCCGCCGCAACCAAGCGCGCCTCGGCATCGCCAGTGTCGATCCAGAACACGGTCGCCGCGGCGGCGTTGATGACCCGGAGCCGGATGCGCCCGCCACGCTCGACCTGCACCACCTCGGGGTCCGACAGCGTCCGGTCATTGGCGAGATAGGCGTCCCAGTCATAGTCGTTCAGGTCCATGGCCATGCCGCCCATCTGGCCGCCCATACCCATCATCCCGCCCATTCGGGGCATGTTGCCCATCGGCATGCCGCCCGTGGCGCCATGGCCCATGGCCCCGTGATCCATGCCCTGCATCGCCCCCATGCCTCCCAAGGGAGCGCCCTGATCGGGCAATGCACCGGCACCATGGCCCGCGCCGTGCCCGCCGCCATGACCTGCGCCGATCTCGGCCAGAACCTCCTCGGGGGCCTTGAAGGAGAAGTCATGAAGGAACATCACGACGTCTTGCCGGTCGGCAGCAACGTCCTCGGTCGAGCGCACGATCAGCGGCGCGGCGAGCAGCTGCATCTCCTGGGTGGGCACATGGCTGTGCATCCAGTGCGTGCCGGGCCGTGCCTCGAAGTCGTAGGATCGGGTTTCACCCGGTGCGAGGAGGGGCATCGGCATGTCCGGCACACCGTCCTGCGCGTTGGGCGGGATCTGTCCGTGCCAGTGGATGATGGTACCGACGTCCAGGTCGTTGGTCAGATCGACCCGGAACCTCTGGCCGGGGTCGAGGATCAGTCCCTGACCGCCGGGGCCGGCAAGCCCGAAGACCGTGGCAGCGCGACCGTCGATGTCGAGCGTGCGCGTCGCAGCGGAGAGGCTGATCGGCGCCACCCCTTGCGCGAAGGCGATGCGGGGCAAGTGTGCAGCGCCAATGGCGGCCGCACTTGCGGCAAGAAAGCCGCGTCGAGAAAGCATGTTCATGGTCGTCTCCTCGGGACTTCCGTCCCGTTCATCAATACCGATGGGGCGCCTCGGGCGTCTGCCCGGGCGCGCTCAGAGGAGACGGAGCTTGGGAGGTCGTTCGTTCAGTCCCGGCGCACGGCTGACGTGGATTGCCGCGGACGGGACGTCATGACTGGCGGCGCCGTAGGCGTGCCCGGCTTCCTCGCCTGCCGACGTCAGGAAGGCAGAGAGGCCTGCGCATACGAACTCGCACATCTCGGCATCGGCCGATCCACAGTGCTCTCCAGCGTCACAGTCGAAGCCCGAAATGACCGGAGAGTGCATCATGTCGGCGACATGCATCGCGTGATCCACACCGGAATTCATGCTCATGCGTGTCGCATGCGCGGAGGTCACCGTCGTCACCACGGTGATCGCGAGTATGGCAAGCATGGTGACGACACGTTCGAGCATGCTGCAAAGATAGGCATTGCTCACGAGAATGTCCATTGTCGCAGGCGCCTCGCCGCTGGCACAACGTGGTCTCGACCAAACGCGAATGTTATTCCGCAGTGATCGGGGATAGACGTCTTGAAAAAAGCTCTCCGAAATACTGTCGTGATCGGTCTGGTCGTCGGAGGTGTGATCCTCGCGGTCTTTGCTGGCTGGCGTTATGCCGGTACCGCATCCACCGCCGTGGCGTCGGCGGACATCATCGCGCAAGGACGCCAGATCTATGCGGATCAGTGCGCCGCCTGCCACGGCGCGGAACTGGAGGGCCAGCCGGGCTGGCGCTCGCCGCTTCCGTCCGGCCGGTTGCCGGCGCCACCCCACGACGCCAGCGGCCACACCTGGCACCATCCTGACGATGTCCTGTTCCGCATCGTTAGGGAAGGCACCGCCGCCGTGGTCGGCGGCGGATACGAGAGCGACATGCCCGGCTTCGCAGACGTGCTGAGCGACGCGGACATCCGCGCCGTTCTCGACTACATCAAGAGCACATGGCCAGAGCGCGAGCGCCGATACCAAGAGAGGGTGTCGGAGGCAAACTGACATTCCCCATGGTCGTCGGCTGCTACTCGCGCCAGGCCAGTTCGCAGACCGAGTTAGAGGAACGTCGCCGACCAGGTCAGCACCATGAAGCCGCCGAGCGACTGCATCATGTTGACCATCCGTATCGGCCCGGTTGCCTCGATCTGCGTGTACCCGAGCGTGGCGAAGTTGACGCCGGAGAAGTAGATCAGGCCGCTCCAGCATGGGTCGTAGCTGCCGTCGAAGCCTCCCACGCCCCAGCCCTGCAGCGCCCTGTAGACTGCGGCGAAAGCCAGGATTTCAATCGTGTGGAGCGCGAGCAGCCCGACGAACGCCACCATGATCGCCGCCTGCGGTCTCTCTTTCGAGTTCGGCTTCACGCCCCGGACGGCCAATAGCCCCGTAGTGGTGCGCGACCAGATGGCGGCCACCAGCGCGAAACCGAGCAGAAGCCCGATTCCAGTTGCAGCATGTTGAGCACTCGCGGCGGAACAGTACCCCGAGGTTTAAGTTCTCAGCGCTCGGCCCTGCGGCATGGCAGCGGAACCATCGCCCTGCCGATGATCTGATCTCAGGCCTCACGTTCCGGATCAAACGCAAGAAGCCGCAGCGCGTTCAGTGTGACGAGCACCGTCGCGCCGGTATCTGCAAGGATCGCGATCCACAGCCCGGTAATGCCGAGGATCGTCGTCACCAGAAACACCGCCTTAAGGCCGAGCGCGATCGCCACATTTTGCCTGATGTTCGCCATGGCTGCGCGAGCAAGGCGAATCTTGCCGGCCACATCGGTCACGCGATTGCGCAGGATCGCGGCGTCGGCGGTTTCAAGCGCGACGTCCGTTCCGGAGCCCATGGCAACTCCGATGTGGGCGGTGGCGAGCGCAGGGGCATCGTTGATGCCGTAGCCCACCATCATCACGCGGTCTCTGGCGGTCATCTCACGGATCGCGGCGACCTTGCCTTCGGGCATCAATTCGGCGCGATGGTCAATGCCCAGCCCAGCGGAAATGGCTGCTGCCGTGCGCCGGTTGTCGCCGGTCAGCATCACAGACGCGATGCCAAGCGCCTTGAGTTGCTGCACCGCGCGGGCGGCATCCTCTCGGGGTTCGTCCCGGAGCGCTACGAGTCCGACCAACTGGCTCCGGCGGAAGACCGCGACGACTGTCTTGCCTTCATCTTCCATGCCGACCACCGCCCGGAGCGCGTGGTCGTCCAACACACCGCGCTCCCCGGCGAACCGTGGAGAGCCCACCCAGGCGGTTTCACCCTCAACGACTGCTTCGGCCCCTTTGCCCGGAAGCGCTTTGGCGGCGGTCGCGGCCAGGAACGGCGCTCCCGCAGCTTCCGCGCGGGACAGGATCGCCTCCGCCAGAGGATGGCTCGACCCCGCTTCGACGGCGGCAGCCAGCGCCAGCACCTCTGTCTCCGATCCCGAGATCGGCACCACGTCCGTGACGCGCGGCCGTCCGTGGGTCAGGGTTCCGGTCTTGTCGAATGCGACATGCGTGGTGGCCGCCGCGGCCTCGATCACGGCGCCTCCTTTCATCAGCAGCCCGCGACGCGCGCCTGAAGAAAGCGCAGAGGCGATGGAAGCCGGTACCGAGATCACCAGCGCGCAGGGGCATCCGATCAGGAGAAGCGCGAGCGCCCGGTAGATCCACGTATCCCAGCCTTGCCCGAACGCGAGGGGCGGGACGATGGCCACCAGCACCGCAACTCCGACGACGGCCGGCATGTAGATGCGGCTGAAACGGTCGATGAAGCGCTCGGTCGGGGCCCGGGCGCTTTCCGCTTCCTCGACCAGCCGGATGATACGGGCAATGGTGTTGTCCTCGGCCGACTTGGTGACCCGAACACGCAGCGCCGCCTCGGAATTGATGGAGCCGGCAAAGACGGAGGCACCGGGTTCCTTCAGCTTCGGCACACTCTCGCCCGTGACGGCGCTCTCATCGACGCCCGAGGTGCCCTCGATAACTTCGCCATCTGCCGGGACCCGGTCTCCCGGGCGCACCAGAACGATCTGGTCCACCTGCAGCTGGTCGGCTGGTATCACCCGAGTCCGGCCGCCGATCTCCAGGATCGCGGTCTTCGGTACCAGACGAGCGAGCGCCCGGATCCCGTCGCGGGCCTTGTTCGCCGCAACACCATCGAGAACCTCCCCGACGGCGAAGAGGAAGACGACGAGCGCCGCTTCCTCGGCGGCGTCGATGACGAGCGCGCCGCTGGCGGCGATTGTCATCAGCATCTCGATCGTGAACGGCATCCCCGCTCTGGCGGACGCGACAGCGCGGCGTGCGATAGGGGCGACACCAATGAGCGTGGCGAGGATGAACGCCCAGGTCGCCACGTCCTCGGAAGCGAGCAGTTTCACGGCCCAT
>WOZM01000010.1 GCA_011620265.1 Paracoccaceae bacterium | reverse complement strand
GTCTATGAGAGCATCGAGGCACGTCTCGAGATGAGCCGGTCCCCCGGACCTGGGCGCCACAGCTTCAACTCCCGCCAGCGCGCCCTCGAGAGTGATCGCGGGATCCTGCAGGGGTATCTCGACGCGCTCGGTTCGATGCTCGGCGCGACGGGGCTGACCGTGCACCAGGTCATCGGCCATGCAATCGCGACCGCAGAACTCCGCGAGGGTCTTCCGCGCGATATCCGCCGGCTGCAAATTCCGAGGGCCGGCGCCATGGGCGCGACCGAGGTCGAGGCCCTCGTCTCCGAGGCCGGCGCCTTTGGCACCCGGCTCGGACGGATTGCCAACATGCCGGCCCTCTGGCGCGCCTCCACAGCGCCGATCACCTCCCACGATGTCGCCGAGGATCATGCCCATACTGCCGGCGAAATTGCCGAGGCCCTGGCGCGTTTCGAGGAGGACATCGCCGGCTCCGAGATCGCCGTCTTCATGACCGCGAACCCCTTCGTGATCGACATGTTAAAAGTCGGCGCGCTGCTTGCCGCTGCCGGCCGTGAGGAGGGGCGGATCGATCCCGATCTGATCGACGCGCTGACAGACCCCGCCGCCAGGCGGGCCGCGCGCGATCTGTGCGGGCAGATCAGCGAAAGACAGACACTGGTGGCCCGGCTCGGTCACAGCCTGCGCGATGCAGAGGGCTGGAACATCGAGAAACGGCTCACAGCAGCGGCGGAGTTCGCGAAGGCTCGGGGAAAGGTGCTTGATCCCGAGATGCACCGCACCCGCCTCGCCGAGATCGAGGAAGCGATCACTGCCGCGAAGAAGGTGTTGACCGCGGCCCGGAGGCTGCCGCAGAGCTGGACTGAAATGAACCGGACGCTGGCCGAGATATGTGCCGCCGCGCAGAGGATCGCTGCGCAGCCGCCGGATGTTCTGGCCTTACGACGCGGCGATCCGATGGGATCGATCACCGCGATCGCCATCGAGATCGAGAGCCATTTGTCGCGTCTGTCGAGCGACATCGGTGGCATCCGGCAGGCGCTGCCATCGGCGGGCGGCAGCCACAACCCGGGCGAGCTTAGGAATGCCGCCAGCGTGATCGATCGCGCTGGCTTCTTCGGGCGAATGGGGTCCACCTACAAGGCGGCCCGAAACACCTATGCCAACGTCCTCGGGGGCCGGCGCGAGGACAGTAAGGCCGACATGGCGCGGCGGATGCGCGAATACGCCGACTGGCTCGACGGCCGGCGCGATTTCGACAATGAGGCGCGCTACGCCGAACGGTTCGGGCCGCACTTTCGCGGTTTCAATACCGACATGAACTCCATCGGGCGGGTGGTGACCTTCCATGCGATCTGCAAGGAGGTCGCCGCCTCCAGCGTCGATCTTAAGGCCTATCTTGAAACGGGCGACCTCGGTCCGATCCTGGCCTTTGCCGCACTGGATGAGACGCCTCCTATGACGTTGGTTGAGGCCGAGCAGAAGCTCCGCGAACTTGAGGACATGGCCGAAGATGAGAGACGCAACATCACCGAAGCCGAAAGCCATCTCGATCTCTTCCGGGACAGAACCAGCCTACCGCTCTCAGTGATCGAGGAGATCCTCTCCAGAAAATCATCGGAGGCCGAGCTCACCTGCAAGATCCAGGAGAGCCCTGCGCGCAGCTTGCTCGGTTCGCGCTTCTCAGGCATCACGACCCGCACGGATGTGCTCGGGGTCGAGTGCGACCTCGCCGAGGCGATTGCTGCCAGCGATCACGCGGACCTCGCGCTAAAGGCAATCCGCTCCGGCCGCGTCGGTGCGATGGCACAGGAAATCGAGAGCTTCGCCGCGCGGCGAAGCCGACTCGAGACCCAGGTCACGAACTTCGCCGCCGACCTCGGGCTGCCGGAAAACCTTTCCACACCAGCCGACCTCGCAGTGCGCGCGGGCGAGCTCAAGGAGGCCGCGGCTGATCCGCAGTCACTACTCGACCGGGCTCAGTTGAAACGCGCGGAGGACAGCTTGCGCGGGCTGGGTTTTGGCGATCTGATCGACTGGGCTGTCGCCGAGGGCGAGGCCTTCGACCCAGTTCGGCTGGCACTGATCGTCCGCGCGCTCATCGCCCGCTCGATGGCGGATCTCGCTTACCAGGAATGGGGTCCTGCGCTACAAGGCTACGACGGTCAGGACTTCGACCGCATCCGTGGCGAGATCCGCTCGAAGGACCGCGAAATGATCGAGCTTTCTCGCGCGGTTGTGGTTCAGGAGCTCCTCGAAAATACCCATCCGCCTGCCGGCAACAACATCGGGCGGAAGTCGAACTTCACCGACATGAGCCTGATTTACAATGAGCTTTACAAGAAGAAGCGGCGAATTAGCATTCGAGAGCTGACACGTCGCGCCGGGCGCGCGCTCGTTGAGCTGAAGCCCTGCTGGATGATGTCCCCGCTGGCGGTGGCGCAATACCTGCAACAGGGGATGCGGTTCGATCTCGTCGTGATTGACGAGGCCTCACAGATGACACCCGAGAACGCGATCGGGGCAATCAGCCGCGCCGACCAGTCGGTGATTGTCGGCGACACCAAGCAGTTGCCGCCCACGAGCTTCTTCCAGAAGGTTCTCGACGACAGCGACACGGACGAGGACCTGCGGGAGGACAGCGAGAGTATTCTCGACATGGCGAATGTCGCCTTCATGCCAGTGCGCCAACTTCGTTGGCACTATCGCTCGCGGCACTCGGCGCTGATACAGTTCTCGAACCAGTGGATGTATAAGGGCGAGTTGACGATCTTTCCCTCGGCGCAGGAGGACCATCCCGACCTCGGCGTCGAGCTGGTCGAGGTGCCCGGCATTTACAAGGGACGCCGCAACGAGATCGAGGCCCGCGCCGTCGTCGCGGCTGCGGTCCGCCACATGACCCACCGGCCCGAACTCTCGCTCGGCATTTGCACGATGAACTCGGACCAGAAGGACCTGATCCTCGAGGAGTTCGAACGAGAGCGTGACCGAAACCCCAAGGTCCAGGCCTTCGTCGAGAAATGGGAGGAGGAGAACGACGCGCTCGAGGAGTTCTTCATCAAGAATATCGAGACGATCCAGGGCGATGAGCGCGACGTGATGTTCATCTCGACGCTCTACGGCCCGGAAGCACCGGGTGCCAAGGTTCTCCAGCGCTTCGGTCCGATCAACTCGGCCCATGGCCATCGCCGTCTCAACGTCCTCTTCACCCGTGCCAAGCGGAAGATCGTGACATTCACCTCGATGAAGCCGGCCGACATCCTCGTCGATGGCGCGAAGAGTCTCGGGGTGCGGATGTTCCGGGCATGGCTCGAATATTCCAAGACCGGCCATATCCCCGACGCCGCGGGGCCGAAAGGTGGGACCGAAAGTCCTTTCGAGGATTTCGTCGCCGCGCAGATCGAGCGTCTCGGCTGCGAGGTGGTCCCGCAGGTGGGCGTCGCCGGATTCCGCATCGATCTCGGCGTCCGGCACCCGGACTGGCCCTATGGCTACATCCTCGGCGTGGAATGCGATGGCGCGCCCTACCACAGCTCGAAATCGAGCCGCGACAGGGACCGGCTCCGCCAGGAGGTGCTCGAAGGCCTTGGCTGGCGTCTGCACCGGATCTGGTCGACCGACTGGTTCCGAAACCCGAGGAAGGAGATCGAGGCCCTAAAGGAGGCGATCGAAGCCGCTCTCATTCATACCAAAGCAAAGGGTGTGAAGCATTCCGAGCGCCTCGAAGCGATGGCGCTGCTGCCCGATATCGCGAAGGCCCCCACGGCCGAGATCGAGACTTCGCCGGCGCAACCCGCCCCGCTGACGGCCCGGCCGAAATCGGAACAGGCGAGCTTGCCGTTCGAGCCCTCGGCGGGCAGCGATCTCTTCACCGCAGCGAGTCGCGTCGCTGCCGAGGCGACCGTGGCGCTGGGCTCGAAGGTCAAGGTCGAGCATATCACCGACGGCAAGAAGCTCGCCTTCACCTTGGTCGAAGGGGAGAATGCACCTGACGAGGGCAAGGTCGGAGTTCATACGCCGCTTGGTCAGGCCTTGCTCGATGCCCAAGTCGGCGACGAGGTCGAATACCAGGTCGGTTCGCACATCAAGGAAGTCCGCGTCTTGGATATCAGGTGACCAGAGGAGGAACTCCGCGAAGCTGCCCTTTTCCCGCAGGAGTAGTTCAACCGGTCAGAATGAAACCAAGAACGGAACGGAGCTGACGAATGGCGCCGCGCGCAGTTCGCGCCGCTTTTGGTGGAAAACCAGCCACATCGCGCCCTCCTACGAATATCGCAACCGCCAATTCGATCTCGATGCAGTTGTCGGCAACAGGCGCTGCAGCAGGCGCCCTTGCCTCCGCGACGATCTCCACCGATAGAAATCGCAAACCGGCTTCCTCTGATCCCGTTCCGGGCTTGGGTCGATACTTGGGATCGCGCAGCCATTTGAAGATCAGGTTCGCATTCACCGTATAGCGAAGCGCCACCTGAGCCACGGAAACGCCATCTTCGCGTCGCCGAAGACCGAAGGCCATTCCCCGAAGTCCAGAACGTCTCGGCCTCGGAGGGACCGGTGGCGACGCCCGGAACCTCGCGCTTGCCGTCCTCGTTCA
>WOZM01000064.1:13784-22913 GCA_011620265.1 Paracoccaceae bacterium | reverse complement strand
CGGCAGGAACTGCATGTGCTCGGCCATGCAATAGGTGCAGCGGAAGTCGCAGCGATCCGTCACCGATACGCGCAGGTAGGAGATCGGCCGGGCGAAGGGGTCTATGAGCGGAGCCATGGGTCGAAGGTAGGCGCGGAGCGCCGCGGCGGCAAGGGGAAAGCGGGGCGTTGAAGGGACGGGCGGCGCACACTATCGTCGCGGCCATGCGCCCACATTTGCCCCCGTTTCCCGCCGACCTGCGACCCCGAGGCGCCGCCGCATGAGCCGCGCAGTGCTGAGCGAAGGCCCGTCATGGGAGGCGTTGCGCAGCGCCTTCCGCTGGCGCGTTCCGCAGCGTTTCAACATCGCCGGGGCCTGCTGCGATTCCCATGCGCGGGCGGCGCCGGACCGGCTGGCGCTGATCGACCTTTCGGAGACCGGCGAGGTCCGCCACTGGAGCCATGGCGCGCTGAAGTCCGCCTCCGACCGGCTGGCCAATGCCTTCCGGGCGCGCGGCCTCAGGCGGGGCGAGACGGTGGCGGTGCTGTTGCCGCAGGGGCCGGCGGTGCTGATCGCGCATTTCGCGGCGATGAAGCTCGGTGCGGTGGTGCTGCCGCTCTTCACGCTCTTCGGCCCCGACGCGCTGGCCTACCGGCTGGCCGACGCCAAGGCGCGGATCGTGGTGACGGACGGGGCGAGCCTCGAAAAGCTCGACGCGATCCGTGGGGAACTGCCCGACCTTCGGGAGGTCTATTCGATCAACCCGGCCCCGGCGCCGGTCAGGGCCTTCTGGGACGAGATCGCGGCAGCCTCGGCGGCGCTGGAGCCGGTCGCGACGGCGGCGGACGATCCGGCGGTGCTGATCTACACCTCGGGCACGACCGGCGCGCCGAAAGGGGTTCTGCACGCGCACCGCTTCCTCCTTGGCCATCTGCCGAATGTCGAACTGAGCCAGGGCTTCTTCCCGAAGCCCGGCGCGGTGGGCTGGACGCCGGCCGACTGGGCCTGGATCGGCGGGCTCATGGACATGGCGATGCCGTGCCTCTACTACGGCGTGCCGCTCGTCTCGCGCCGGATGCGGAAGTTCGATCCGGACGAGGCCTTCCGGCTGATCCGCGCGCACGAGGTGACGAACCTCTTCCTGCCTCCGACGGCGCTCAAGCTGATGCGGGGGGCGACGGTGCCAGAGGGCCTTGCGGTGCGCGCGGTGTCGTCGGGGGGCGAGAGCCTCGGGGCGGAGATGCTCGACTGGGGGCGGCGGGCGCTCTCGGCGCCGATCAACGAAATCTACGGCCAGACCGAGTGCAACCTCGTCGTCTGTTCCGCAGAGGGGCTGTTCCCGACGAAGCCCGGCACGATGGGCCGGGCGGTGCCGGGGGCGGAGGTGGCGGTGATCGACGGCGAGGGCCGGCCGGTGCCCGAGGGCGGGATCGGCGAGATCGCGGTCCGGCGCGGGCACCCGGTGATGTTCCTGGAATATCTCGGAAAGCCCGGCGCGACGGCGGCGAAGTTCGTGGGCGACTGGCTGAAGACCGGGGACCTCGGCCGCATGGACGGCGAGGGCTACCTGACCTACGTGGCGCGGGACGACGACATCATCTCGTCCGCCGGCTACCGGATCGGCCCGTCGGAGATCGAGAACTGCCTGACCGGGCATCCCGACGTGGTGATGGCGGCTTGCGTGGGGGTGCCGGACCCGGTGCGGGGCGAGGCGGTCAAGGCCTTCGTCGTGCTCCGCGAGGGTGCGGACTGGGAGGGGCTGGAGGCGGCGCTGATCGCGCGGGTGAAGGCGCGGGTCAGCCCGCATGTGGCGCCGCGATCGGTCGAGCGGCGCGAGAGCCTGCCGATGACGACGACCGGCAAGATCCTGCGGCGGGAGCTGCGCGCGGGGTGAGCGCCGGGGCGCTGCCCGCGCCGGCCGGTTCTTTTACCGGTGGCGAACCTGCCAGCGCCCCGAGCTATTTCCGGACAGAAGAATGTCAGAGGTGTTTGCCGGCTTCCTTGCGGGCGAAGGGTTTGAGCCGTGACCCGTGTTCGGCGAGGAAGGCGCGGACCCGGTCGGGGGCGTGTTTCGAAAGGTCGCGCAGCCACCAGGCGATGGCCTTCTGGATGAACCAGTCGCGGTCGTCGGCGTAGCGGGCGGCCCAGCCGAGGACGCGGTCGCGGATGGCGAGATACTGCGGCGTCGGGTGGTTCTGCTTGGTCCAGGGCAGGGTGATGACGAGGGCGGCGCGGCGGGTCCACATATGGGGCGATGTGGTCCAGCCCTCGACCTCGTCGAGGCGCGAGGGGTCGGCGACGAGCCGCCGCTCGCCCGCGTCGCAGGCATGGTCGGCGATGGCCCAGGCGTCGAAATCCGGCACCCAGGAGGCGATGAGCCGCCAGACCTCGCCGTCGTCCCGGATCCGCGCCTGGGTCAGGAGTTTCGCGGCGGCGACGCGCGCCTCGTGGATGTCGGTCCGCCAGAGCGCGTCGGCGAGGGCGGTGCGGCCCGGCACGTCGAGCCCCCCGCGCCAGGTCTTCGTCAGCGCGGTGATCTCGGGGACCGAAACGCCGAGATAGGGGCGGGATGCCTTGTGATAGGCGGCGGCCCCGGCCGCGCGTTCGGGATCGGCGAGGGCGCGAATCTCGGCCAGCGCCGCCTCGGGTGTCATTCGACGGTCACGGACTTGGCGAGGTTGCGCGGCTGATCGACATCCGTCCCCTTCGCGACGGCGGCGTGATAGGCCAGAAGCTGGGCGGGCAGGGCGTAGAGGATCGGCGCCAGAAGATCCGGGATGTCGGGCATGGTCAGCACCGACCAGGTGCCTTCGCCGGCCTCCTTCGCGCCTTCGGCGTCGGTGACGAGGAGGACCTTGCCGTGCCGCGCCATCACCTCCTGCATGTTCGAGACGGTCTTGTCGAAGAGCCCGTCGCGGGGGGCGAAGACGACCACGGGGACGGTCTTGTCAATGAGCGCGATGGGGCCGTGCTTCAGTTCGCCTGATGCGTAACCTTCGGCATGTATATAGCTGATTTCCTTTAGTTTAAGCGCGCCTTCGAGGGCGAGCGGAAACATCGGTCCGCGGCCGAGAAAGAGCACGTCCTGCGCCTCGGCCAACGCGGCGGCCATCGCTGCGATGGTGGGTTCGCGGGTCAGCGTCTGGTTCATCAGGCCGGGCAAGGTGGCAAGGTCGGAGAGATGTCCGGCAAGGGCCGCATCGTCGATCCGGCCGCGATCATGGCCGGCTTTGAGCGCGAGCAGCAGCAGCACGGTGAGCTGGCAGGTGAAGGCCTTGGTCGAGGCGACCCCGACCTCGACCCCGGCGAGGATCGGCAGCGACAGGTCGCTTTCGCGCGCGATGGAGGAGGTGGGGACGTTCACCACCGAGACGATCTTCTCCACCTTGTCGGCGCAGTAACGGAGTGCCGCGAGCGTATCCGCGGTCTCTCCCGACTGGCTGACGAAGATCGCGTAGGAGTTGGCCGGCAGGGGTGGTTCGCGGTAGCGGAATTCGCTGGCGATATCGACCTCGCAGGGCAGGCCCGCGAGGCTTTCGAACCAGTATTTCGCGGTCAGACAGGCATAGTAGGCGGTGCCGCAGGCTACGAGGGTCAGCCGGTCGAGGGCGGTGAAATCCAGCCCCTCGGGCAGGTTGATCCCGCCGCCGGTCGTGTAGTGCCTGATCGCGTCGGCAAGGACGACCGGCTGTTCGGCGATCTCCTTGGCCATGAAGTGCTTGTAGCCGGCCTTCTCGATCCGGGTCTGGTCGAGCTGGATGCGGGTGACCTCCCGATTGGCGCGGTGGCCGGCGGCGTCGAAGATCTCCGCCCCGTCGCGGGTGACGAAGGCATGGTCGCCCTCCTCGAGATAGGTGATGCGGTCGGTCATCGGCGCGAGCGCGATGGCGTCGGAGCCGACGAACATCTCGCCGTCGCCATGGCCGATGGCAAGGGGCGAACCCTTGCGGGCGGCGATCATCAGGTCTTCCTCGCCGTCGAAGAGGAAGAGCAGCGCGAAGGCGCCGTCGAGCCGCCGGAGCGTCGCCACCGCCGCCTCGCGCGGGGCCAGGCCCTGATCCATGAAGCGGCGAGTGAGCATGACAACGGTCTCGGTATCGGTCTCGGTCTCGCACGCGATGCCCGCCGCGGTCATTTCGGCGCGGAGTTCGCGGAAGTTCTCGATGATGCCGTTATGGACGACCGCGACGGGGCCGGAGCGGTGGGGATGGGCGTTGACGACCGTCGCCGCGCCGTGGGTGGCCCAGCGGGTATGGCCGATCCCGGCCTTGCCGGGCAGCGGATCGTGGACGAGAAGGTCGGACAGGTTGACGAGCTTGCCCACCGCCCGGCGGCGGTCGAGCCGGCCGTTGTTCACGGTGGCGATCCCGGCGGAATCGTAGCCGCGATATTCGAGCCGCTTCAGCGCCTCGACAAGGATCGGTGCGACTTCATGAAGCCCGAGCACCCCGACAATACCGCACATTATTCGGTCTCTTTCTGCCGTCTGGCCTTCTCGGACTTTAATTTATCGAACAATTTCTTCGCGAGGCCGGGTTTGACGACCTGGCTCGCCCGGCCAATAGCCACCGCATCGTCGGGCACATCCTCGGTGATCACCGAACCCGAACCCGTCAGCGCTCCGGCGCCGATCTTCACCGGGGCGACGAGCATCGTGTCGGAGCCTATGAAGGCCCGCGCGCCGATCTCGGTCCGGTGCTTCATCACCCCGTCGTAGTTGCAGGTGACGGTGCCGGCGCCGATATTCGCATGCTCGCCGACATGGGCATCGCCGAGATAGGTGAGGTGGCCGACCTTCACGCCCTCGTCGAGGATCGCATTCTTGATCTCGACGAAGTTGCCGACATGCACGTCCTCGGCCAGTTCCGCGCCGGGCCGGAGCCGGGCGAAGGGTCCGACGCGGGCGCCGCGCGAGATGTGGCAGCCTTCGAGATGGCAGAAGGGCAGGATCTCGGCCGCGGATTCGACCGTGACGCCGGGGCCGAAGACGACGTTCGGGCCGATCACGGTATCGCGGCCGACGACCGTGTCGAGGGCGAAGAAGACCGTTTCGGGGGCGGTAAGGGTGACGCCGTTCTCCAGCGCCTCGGCCCGGGCGCGGGCCTGGAACACCGCCTCGGCGGCGGCAAGGCTGGCGCGGGTGTCGATGCCGAGCGTCTCTTCCTCGGGGCAGGTCTCGGCGGCGGTGCACAGACCGCGCGCGCGCGCGATGGCGACGATGCCCGGCAGGTAGTATTCGCCGGCCGCGTTGTCGTTCGTCAGACCGGCGACAAGGCCGGACAGCACACCCGCGTCGCAGGCGACGACGCCGCTGTTGATCAGCGTGATCTCGCGTTCGGCGGGCGTCGCGTCCTTGAACTCGACGATCCGCGTCAGCTCGCCGTTCTCGACGACGAGCCGGCCGTAGCGCTGGGGCCGGCTCTGGTCGTGAAAGCCGAGCACGGTCACATCGGCCGCCGACGCGGCGAGCTTCTCGAGCGTCTCCGCCCGGATGAAGGGCGTGTCGCCGAAGAGCACAACGACCCGGCCATCGAAACCCTGAAGCAGCGGCAGCGCCCGGGCGACCGCGTGGCCGGTGCCGAGTTGTTCTTCCTGCACGACGATCTCGGCGGCCTCGTCCCAGGCGAGGGCGGCCTTGCGCACCCGGTCGCCGCCGTGGCCGACGACGACGATCGTCCGGTCCGGCGCGAGCGCCGCGCCCGCGCGCATCGCGTGGTGCAGGAGCGGCGCCGCCCCGAGCGGGTGCAGCACCTTGGGCAGGTCGGAATTCATCCGCGTTCCCTGTCCGGCGGCGAGAATGATGAGCGCGGTGGCCATGAATGAGCTTTCCTTCGGGTCCGGCCCGTTTTAACCAAGGCCCCGGAGGCCGCAAGGGGGCCGGGATCAAAGTTCCTTTCGGCAGGTTACAGGGGGCAGGCCGCATGCGCACGGTAATCTTCGACCTCGACGGGACGCTCGCCGATACCTCGGCCGACCTCATCGCCGCGGCGAATGCCTGTTTCCGGGCGCTCGGCGCAGGCGACCTGCTTGATCCCTCAGGGGACGCGCTGACAGCGTTTCATGGCGGCCGGGCGATGCTTCGGCTCGGCTTTTCCCGACTTGGCGGTGGCACCGAGGATGATGTGGACCGGCAATATCCACACCTTCTGAAGGCCTACGAGGCCGGTATCGACCGCGAGACCCGGCTCTACCCCGGCGCCATCGAGGCGGTGCATGCGCTGCGCGGTGCCGGCTTCGCCACCGGCATCTGCACCAACAAGCCCGAGCGCCTGGCCGAGATCCTGATGACCCGGCTCGGCGTGCGCGACCTTTTCGGATCGCTCGTCGGGGCTGACACCCTCGCGGTCAGAAAGCCCGATCCCGCGCCCTATCGCCTTTCGGTGGAGCGCGCCGGCGGGGTCGTGTCCCGCTCGATGCTCATCGGCGATACCGAGACCGACCGCAAGACTGCCGCCGCCGCCGGTGTGCCGGTGGCCCTTGTCACCTTCGGTCCCGAAGGGAAGGGGGTCGGGCGATTGGCACCCGAGGCGCTTCTCGACCATTTCGATGCCTTGCCGGCGCTTGCGGCACGGTTGCTGGACCTCGCGGCATGACCGAGCGTTTCACCGGCAGTTTCACCCAGCAGGAGCCGATCCCCGAGGCCGGGGTCGAGGCGGCGCTGCGCGTCCTGCGCCACGGCCGGCTCCACCGCTACAACACCGTGCCGGGCGAGATCGCCGAGGCAGCGCTTCTGGAGGAGGAATTCGCGGCCTTCACCGGCGCGCGATACTGCCTCGCCGTCGCCTCGGGCGGCTATGCGCTCGGCTGCGCGCTCCGGGCGCTCGGCATCGGGCCGGGAGACCGGGTGCTGACCAACGCCTTCACGCTGGCGCCGGTGCCGGGCGCGGTCGCCGCCGTGGGGGCGGCGCCGGTCTTCGTGGAGACCACCGAGGCGCTGACCATCGACTTCGACGACCTCGCGGCCAAGGCGGCCGGGGCGAAGGCGCTCCTGCTCAGCCACATGCGCGGCCACATCTGCGACATGGACCGGCTGATGGCGGTCTGCGACGCGGCCGGCCTGCCGGTCGTCGAGGATTGCGCCCATACGATGGGGGCGGCGTGGCGCGGCGTTCCCTCGGGGCGGCACGGGCGGATGGGCTGCTACTCGACCCAGACCTACAAGCACATGAATTCGGGCGAGGGCGGGCTGATCGTGTCCGACGACCCGGACCTCATGGCGCGGGCCATCCTCCTGTCGGGCAGCTACATGCTCTACGGCCGCCACCGTGCCGCGCCGCCGCCCGAGGCGTTCGAGCGGGTGAAATACCTTACCCCCAATGTCTCGGGCCGGATGGACAACCTCCGCGCGGCGATCCTGCGCCCGCAACTGGCCGACCTGCCGCGCCAGTGCGCCCGCTGGAACGCGCTCTACCGGGTGCTCGAGGCGGGTCTGGCCGACACGCCCGGCCTGCGCCTGATCGCGCGGCCGGAGGCGGAGGCCTATGTCGCCTCCTCGTTCCAGTTCCTCCTGCCCGGCTGGCCCGCCGGCAAGGTGCGCGCGCTCCTGTCGCGGGCCGCCGCGCGCGGGATCGAGCTGAAATGGTTCGGCGCGGCCGAGCCCGCGGGCTTCACCTCGCGCCACGATTCCTGGCGCTACGCCCCCGCCCAGAGCCTGCCGCGCACCGACCGCATCCTCGCCGGGCTGATCGACATGCGCCTTCCCCTGACCTTCTCGGAGGCCGACGCAAGCTGCATCGCGCGCATCCTGCACGCGGAGGTCGGCGCCGTTTTCCAAAGCGATACCGAGACCGCCGACAACCCGGTCGCGGACTGACGCCGCCTTCTTCTGTTCGAAAATACCTCGGGGGTGAACCCCGGACCCGGTCCGGGGGAGGGGGCAGCGCCCCCTTCTTCCCCGGCGGCTCCAGGGTTGCCGGAGCGGTGCCGTCTTGACCCGACTCGGGCTTCGATCTATGAAATGAACATGTGTTCATTTCCTCGGAGGGGAAGCCGATGTTCACCGCGTCCATGACGTTCCATCTTGGCGACGAGGTCGAGGCGCTGCGCGACATGGTGCATCGCTGGGCGCAAGGTCGGGTGAAGCCGCTGGCGGCAGAGATCGACCGCAGCAACGACTTCCCGGCGGAGCTCTGGCGCGAGATGGGCGATCTCGGCCTTCTCGGCATCACGGTGCCCGAGGAATACGGCGGCGCGGGGATGAGCTATCTCGCCCATGTCATCGCCATCGAGGAAATCGCCCGCGCCTCCGCCTCGGTCTCGCTATCCTACGGCGCCCATTCCAACCTCTGCGTCAACCAGATAAAGCTCAACGGCAGCGAGGAGCAGAAGCGGAAATACCTGCCGGGGCTGATTTCCGGCGATCATGTCGGCGCGCTCGCCATGTCCGAGGCGGGGGCGGGGTCCGACGTCGTGTCGATGAAGCTCCGCGCGGAAAAGCGGAACGGCTATTATGTCCTCAACGGCACCAAGTTCTGGATCACCAACGGCCCGGACGCGGACACGCTCGTCGTCTATGCCAAGACCGACCCCGAGGCGGGATCGAAAGGCATCACCGCCTTCATCGTCGAAAAGACCATGAAGGGGTTCTCCACCTCGAAGCATTTCGACAAGCTCGGGATGCGGGGGTCGAACACGGCGGAACTGATCTTCGACGATGTCGAGGTGCCGTTCGAGAACGTCCTCGGAGCCGAGGGCAAGGGCGTCCGCGTCCTCATGTCCGGCCTCGACTACGAACGCGTCGTGCTTTCGGGCATCGGCACCGGCATCATGGCCGCCTGCATGGACGAGGTCATGCCCTACCTTGCCACCCGCAAGCAGTTCGGCCAGCCGATCGGGTCGTTCCAGCTCATGCAGGGCAAGATCGCCGACATGTACACCAAGATGAACTCCGCCCGCGCCTATGTCTACGAGGTCGCGCGCTCCTGCGACCGGGGCGAGGTCACGCGGGCCGATGCCGCGGCCTGCGTGCTCTACGCCTCCGAAGAGGCGATGACGGTCGCCCATCAGGCGGTGCAGGCGATGGGCGGCACCGGCTTCATGAACGAAAGTGCTGTCAGCCGCATGTTCCGCGACGCCAAGCTGATGGAGATCGGCGCCGGGACGTCCGAGATCCGCCGGATGCTGATCGGGCGCGAATTGATGGGGGCGATG
>WOZM01000064.1:0-13684 GCA_011620265.1 Paracoccaceae bacterium | reverse complement strand
ACGAAAAAGGGGCGCCTCCCCTATCTGGAGCGCCCCTCTTCTGTCCTTGTCGCGTCCCGGGGATCAGAACCGGTGGACGTAGGACACGCCGACCACGATTGGGTCGATCTCGGCGGTGCCGATCTGCGTTCCGTTCAGCGACACATCGCTGTCGATATCCATCCAGCGGACCTCGGTCCGCAGCGACCCCTTCTCGGAGATCGCGAAATCGACGCCGGCTTTCAGCGCGAGGCCGAAGCTGTCGTCCATCTTGACGACACCAAGCGCGGATTTCTCGCTGAAGAAGGCGGTGTAGTTCAGACCGGCGCCGACGAAGGGCGTGATCTTGCCGGCCGTCGGGATGTGATAGACCACGGACAAAGTGGGCGGCAGGTGCTTCGTCGTCGCGGTGCCGACACCGGCGATGGTCGCGGTGTGCTTGAAGGGCGTCGCGGCCAGAAGCTCGATCCCGATATTGTCCCAGGGGAAATATTCGGCGGTGATCGTCGGGCGGGTGTTCTCGTCGATCGTCGTGGCGGCACCGGCCAGGGTGCCATTGTCGTCCTTGGGCGAGACGTAGCCGAAGCCGACGCCGACGGTCCAGTCGCCGGCGGACTGGGCGAAGGCAGGCGTCGCGGCGGCAAGGGCGAGGATGGCGGGCAGAATCGTATGTTTCATGTTCTTTCTCTCTCTTGTCGCGCGCAGGCCAGCCCTAGCAGGCGCCGGAATTCCGGCTTTGACCTGAGTCAAGTTTTCGTGACGCCTTTGCCGGCTGTGGCAGGAAGCGCGCAGCGGATGCGCGCAGGGGCAGGGGAGGCAGGGCGATGAAGCTCGAAAGTCGGGTCCTGACGGGAAGCGATACTTACCGCGCCAACCGCGCGGCGCATGAGGCGTTGCTGGCCGGCATCGCCGGGGCGGCCGCGCTCGCCGCCGCCGGGGGCGGGCCGAAGGCGCTTGCCCGCCATGTCGGGCGCGGCAAGATGCCGCCCCGGGAACGGGTCGCCAATCTCCTCGACCCCGGCTCGCCGTTCCTCGAGATCGGCGCCGTTGCGGCGCACGGCCTCTATGGCGGCGACGCCCCGGCCGCCGGGCTCATCGCCGGGATCGGCCAGGTGCATGGCCAGGAGGTCATGGTCGTCGCCAACGACGCCACCGTGAAGGGCGGCACCTACTATCCGATGACGGTGAAGAAGCACCTCCGCGCGCAGGAGATCGCGGCGGAGAACCGCCTGCCCTGCATCTACCTCGTCGATAGCGGCGGCGCCAACCTGCCGAACCAGGACGAGGTCTTCCCCGACCGCGACCATTTCGGCCGCATCTTCTACAACCAGGCGCGGATGAGTGCCGCGGGCATCCCCCAGATCGCCGTCGTCATGGGCTCCTGCACCGCCGGCGGCGCCTATGTCCCCGCCATGTCCGACGTCTCGATCATCGTGAGGGAGCAGGGCACGATCTTCCTCGCCGGCCCTCCCCTCGTGAAGGCCGCGACGGGCGAAGTGGTCAGCGCCGAGGATCTCGGCGGCGGCGACGTCCATACAAGGCTCTCGGGTGTCGCCGACTACCTCGCCGAGGATGACGCCCATGCGCTGGCGCTCGCCCGCCGGGCGGTGTCGCACCTGAACCGGGCGAGGCCCGCGACCGTGCAGTGGCAAAGCCCCGAGGACCCGGCCTGTGACCCCGACGAGATCCTCGGCGTGGTCCCGGCCGATCTCCGCACTCCTTACGACATCCGCGAGGTCATCGCGCGCATCGTCGACGGCTCGCGCTTCGACGAGTTCAAGCCGCGCTTCGGCGAGACGCTGGTGACCGGCTTCGCCCATGTCATGGGCTGCCCGACCGGCATCGTCGCCAACAACGGCGTCCTCTTCTCCGAGTCCGCGGTGAAAGGCGCGCATTTCGTCGAGCTTTGCAGCCAGCGCAACATCCCGCTGGTGTTCTTGCAGAACATCACCGGCTTCATGGTCGGCCGCAAATACGAGAACGAAGGCATCGCCCGGCACGGCGCCAAGATGGTGACGGCGGTCGCCTCGACCAATGTGCCGAAGATCACCATGCTGGTCGGCGGCTCGTTCGGCGCCGGCAATTACGGCATGGCCGGGCGCGCCTACAGCCCCCGCTTCCTCTGGACCTGGCCCAATTCCCGGATCTCGGTCATGGGCGGCGAACAGGCGGCGGGCGTCCTCGCCACCGTCAAGCGCGAAGGGATCGAACGGGCGGGGGGCAGCTGGAGCGCCGAGGAAGAGGCCGAGTTCAAGCGCCCCACCACCCAGATGTTCGAGGAACAGTCGCATCCGCTCTACGCCTCGGCCCGGCTCTGGGACGACGGCATCATCGACCCGCGGAAGTCGCGCGAGGTGCTGGCGCTGTCGCTCTCGGCGGCGCTCAACGCCCCCATAGAGCCGACGCGCTTCGGCGTCTTCCGGATGTGAACGATGGCCCGGCGCAACAGCAATCCGATCCCGACAGGTCGCGGCGGCCGGCGACCGGCCCGCGGTTCGATCCGACGCTGGCGGCGCGCCGGCCCGTGGCTCCCCCTCGGGGCCGTCATCGTCCTCGCCGCCGCCGGCCATGCCCGCGCTCATGGCGGAGGCACGCGGCAGGGATGGTGCGCATGATCCGATATTCCGACACCCTCCGGCGGCAATGCCTTCCCGGCCCGAAGGCGCGGTCTGCGCTTTCATTGTGGGAAAAATACCTTCGGGGGTCCGGGGGTGGAAAACCCCCGGCCTTGCCACAGGGAAAATCCGATGTTCACTAGGATCCTGATCGCCAACCGGGGCGAGATTGCCTGCCGGATCATCGACACGGCGCGCAAGCTCGGCGTGGCCACGGTCGCCGTCTATTCCGACGCGGACGCCACCGCGCGGCACGTCGCGATGGCCGACGAGGCCATCCATATCGGCGGCCCGGCGCCGAAGGACAGCTATCTCCGCGGCGACGCGATCATCGCGGCGGCGCGGGCTGCGGGGGCGGAGGCGATCCATCCGGGCTACGGCTTTCTCTCCGAGAACCCCGATTTCGTCGAGGCGGTCGAACGGGCCGGCCTTGTCTTCATCGGCCCCTCGGCAAGGGCGATCCGCGCCATGGGTCTCAAGGACGCGGCGAAGGCGCTGATGGAGGAGGCGGGCGTTCCGGTCGTGCCGGGCTATCACGGGCAGAACCAGGATCCGGAGCGCCTCGCGGGCGCGGCCGATGCCATCGGCTACCCGGTCCTGATCAAGGCCGTCGCGGGTGGCGGCGGCAAGGGGATGCGGCTGGTCGAACGCCCCGGGGAGTTCTCGGAAAAGCTCGAAAGCGCGCAGTCCGAGGCCCGCACCGCCTTCGGCAACCCGGCCGTCCTCATCGAGAAATTCGTGGAAAAACCGCGCCATATCGAGGTGCAGGTCTTCGGCGACGGCACCCGCGCGGTCCACCTCTATGAGCGCGACTGCTCGCTCCAGCGTCGCCACCAGAAGGTGATCGAGGAGGCGCCGGCCCCCGGCATGACGCCCGAGATGCGGGCGGCGATGGGCCAGGCGGCGGTCCGCGCCGCCGAGGCGATCGGCTATCGCGGCGCCGGCACGGTCGAATTCATCGTCGATGCCTCGGACGGCCTGCGGCCCGACCGTTTCTGGTTCATGGAGATGAACACGCGGCTTCAGGTCGAGCATCCGGTGACCGAGGCGGTGACCGGCATCGACCTCGTCGAATGGCAGCTCCGCGTCGCAAGCGGCGAGCCGCTGACCTCGCGGCAGGAGGACCTGCGCCTCGACGGCCATGCCTTCGAGGCGCGGCTTTACGCCGAGGACGTGCCGGCGGGCTTCCTGCCCGCGACGGGAACGCTCAGCCACCTGCGCTTCCCCGACGGCGCGCGCGCCGATACCGGGGTCCGTCCCGGCGACACGATCAGCCCGTGGTACGACCCGATGATCGCGAAGATCATCGTCCACGGACCCACCCGGGCGATCGCGCTCTCGAAGCTGCGCGCGGCGCTCAAGGATACCGAAGTCGCGGGCTCCGTCACCAACCTCTCCTTCCTCGGCGCGCTCGCCCGGCATCCGGGCTTCTCGGCGGGCGTCGTCGATACCGGCCTCATCGCCCGCGACCTCGACGCGCTGACGGCGGCGGCCGCGCCGGACCTCGCGGTCCGGGCGCTCGCCGCTCTCGGCGCGGGCGGCCTTGCCGGGGGAGGGGCGGCGCTTTCGGGCTTTTCCATCTGGGCGCCGCTGAAGCGGACGGTGACGCTGGAAGGCGTCGATGCGGTGATCGAGATGCATGGCCCCGGCAATGTCCGGGTAGCGGTCGGAGAGGAGATCGCCGATTGCGTGCTCCGGGGCGACATGTGGTGGGTGAACGGCCGGCCCTCCGGCGCTCGGATCGTCCGGACGCCGGGCCGCGTCAGCATCTTCGGTCCCGGCGCCCATCATTTCGACCTGATCGATCCGCTGGCACGCGAAAGTGCCGCGGCGGGGGGCGGGCTGACGTTGTCGCCGATGCCGGGCCTCGTGAAGGCGGTCTTCGTCGCGGCGGGGCAGGCGGTGAAGGCGGGCGACCGGCTCGCCGTGCTCGAGGCGATGAAGATGGAGCACACGCTGACCGCCGCCCGCGACGGCACCGTGGCAGAAGTGCTGGTCGCGCCGGGCGCGCAGGTCGAGGCCGGCGCGGCTCTCGTCCGTCTGGACGAGAAGGAGGAGGAGACGTCATGATCCGGCTCCATCACTGCCACCAGACCCGCTCGATGCGCTCGCTCTGGCTTCTTCACGAGCTTGGGGTGCGCTTCGACGTGGCCGTCCATCCCTTCGACAAGTCCCTGCGCTCGATCGACTACCTCGCGCTCAATCCGGCCGGGCGGGTGCCGGCGCTGGAAATCGACGGGCGGGTGATCTGGGAAAGCGGGGCGATCACGGAATACCTCTGCGAGCGGTTCCCCGAAAAGGGCCTCGGCCGAGGCCCCGGCGATCCGGAGCGCGCCGACTGGCTGATCTGGGTGCATTTCGCCGAGACGATCAGCCAGCACACCGCCGCGCTGACCCAGCAGCATGTCGCGCTTTACGATGACGCGATGCGCAGCCCGACGGTGATGCGGATCGAGGCGAAGCGGCTGGAAAAATGCTACGGCGCGCTCGACCGGCGGCTCACCGGGCGCGACTGGCTCCTCGACAGCGGCTTTTCCGCCGCCGATATCGGCGCGGCGCAGGCGCTCTACATGGCGCGGCGTTTCGCGAAGCCCGAAACCTTCCCGGCGCTCTCCGCCTGGTATGAGCGCGCCACCGACCGGCCCGCCTTCCGCAAATCGCTGCCGCCGAAGGGGGCCGATCTGCTCTACACCCGCGATTTCTACGAGGCGTGGGATGGCTGAGTTCGTCGAGATCGTCGAGATGGGCCCGCGTGACGGGCTGCAGAACGAAAAGCGCGTGATTCCGACGGCGGAGAAGATCGCGCTGGTGGATCTCCTGAGCCGCGCGGGGTTCCGCCGGATCGAGGTGGCGAGCTTCGTCAGTCCGAAATGGGTGCCGCAGATGGCCGACAGCGCCGATGTGCTGGCCGGCATCGTCCGCGTTCCGGGCGTCCGCTATGCCGCGCTGACGCCCAACATGAAGGGCTACGAGGCCGCGAAGGCCGCCGGGGCCTCCGATGTGGCGATCTTCGCCTCGGCCTCGGAAGGATTTTCCAAGGCCAATCTCAACTGCACCATCGCGGAGAGCCTGGAGCGGTTCCGTCCCGTCACGGAGGCCGCGCGGGCCGACAATATTCCGGTGCGCGGCTATGTCTCGGTCGTGACCGATTGCCCCTATGACGGGCGGATCGCGCCGGCGGCGGTGGCGCGGGTCGCGGCGGCGTTGCGGGACATGGGCTGCTCTGAGATCAGCCTCGGCGACACGATCGGGCAGGGCCGGCCCGAGACGGTGGACGCGATGCTGGCGGCGGTGCTGGAGGAGGTGCCGGCCGACAGGCTGGCCGGGCACTACCACGATACCGCCGGGCGGGCGCTTGCCAATATGGACGCCTCGCTGGCGCGGGGCTTGAGGGTGTTCGACGCGGCGGTCGGGGGGCTCGGCGGCTGCCCTTACGCGCCGGGTGCCGCCGGCAATGTCGCGACCGAAAGGGTGGCGGCGCATCTCGCCGCGCGCGGGTTCGAGACCGGGCTGGACAGCGCGGTTCTCGAACAAGCAGCGGCGATGGCGCGGGCAATGCGGTCGGGCAGCACCTGAGCGCCCGCCAGAGAAAGGATACGACGGATGTACGAGACGATTTCTGTCGCGGCTGATGAACGGGGCGTTGTGCGGCTGACACTCGACCGGCCGGAAAGGCACAACGCGCTTTCGGCCGCGATGATCGCCGAACTGACCGAGGCCGCCGGCCGCCTCGGCCGCGATCCGGCGGTGCGGGCGATCGTCCTGACCGGCGCGGGCGCAAGCTTCTGCGCCGGCGGCGATCTTGGCTGGATGAAGGAACAGATGGCGGCGGATGGTGCCACCCGGGCGCGCGAGGCGACGAAGCTTGCGATGATGCTCGACGCGCTCAACACCTGCCCGAAGCCGGTGATCGGCCGCATTCAGGGCAATGCCTTCGGCGGCGGGGTCGGCATGGCCTCGGTCTGCGACGTGGCGATCGGGGCGGCGGGTGCGAAATTCGGGCTGACCGAGACGAAGCTCGGCCTCATCCCCGCGACGATCGGGCCCTATGTGCTTGCCCGCATGGGCGAGGCGATGGCGCGGCGGGTCTTCATGTCGGCCCGGCTGTTTGGCGCGGAGGAGGCAGTGACCCTGGGGATCCTCGCGAAAGCGGTCGCGCCGGACGACCTCGACGCGGCGGTCGAGGCCGAGGTCACCCCCTACCTTTCCTGCGCGCCGGGCGCTGTCGCGGCCGCCAAGGCGCTGGCCCGCCGTCTCGGCCCCCCGATCGACGAGGCGGTGATCGCCGGGACCATCGGCGCGCTGGTCCGCGCCTGGGAAAGCCCCGAGGCAACCGAGGGCATCGCCGCCTTCTTCGAAAAGCGCGCGCCCGCCTGGACGCGCTGAGCGAAGCCCCGAGTCGCCGCGGCGCGGCACCGGGAGCGGACGGTTTCGGCTAAGCATCGGCAATTTCGGGATTCCACGGGGTTTTTCGGGGCGCTTTCCCCACCGCCTTGAGTTGACCCCGTCAGGGTGGGGGAGTAAACGGGCGGGAGCCAATCACGTGCGGCCCGCCGGGGCGCCAGACGTAGGAGCCATCGCTTGGACATTCTCTTGCGCGAATATCTTCCGATCCTGATCTTCCTGGGCATGGCGGTCGCCCTCGGCCTCGTCCTGATCCTCGCCGCCGCCATCATCGCGGTGCGCAACCCCGATCCCGAGAAGGTCTCGGCCTACGAATGCGGCTTCAACGCCTTCGACGACGCGCGGATGAAGTTCGACGTGCGCTTCTACCTCGTCTCGATCCTCTTCATCATCTTCGATCTGGAGGTGGCCTTCCTCTTCCCCTGGGCGGTGGCCTTCAAGGACATCTCCATGGTCGGGTTCTGGTCGATGATGGTGTTCCTCGGCGTGCTGACGGCGGGCTTTGCCTATGAATGGAAGAAGGGGGCGATGGAATGGGCGTGATGGCCGAAAAGGTGCAGACGGGCGCGAACACCGCCGGCGCCGACCGCGAAGTCGCGACCCAGGCCCTGAACCGCGAGTTGCAGGACAAGGGCTTCCTCTTGACCACGACCGAGGACATCATCAACTGGGCGCGCAACGGCTCCCTGCACTGGATGACCTTCGGGCTGGCCTGCTGTGCTATCGAGATGATGCACACCTCGATGCCGCGCTATGATCTGGAACGCTTCGGCACCGCCCCGCGCGCCAGTCCGCGCCAGTCGGACCTGATGATCGTGGCGGGCACGCTGACCAACAAGATGGCGCCGGCGCTGCGCAAGGTCTACGACCAGATGCCGGAGCCGCGCTATGTGATCTCGATGGGCTCCTGCGCCAATGGTGGCGGCTATTATCACTACAGCTATTCGGTGGTCCGCGGCTGCGACCGGATCGTGCCGGTGGACATCTACGTGCCGGGCTGCCCGCCGACCGCCGAGGCGCTGCTTTACGGCATCCTGCAACTGCAGCGGAAGATCCGCCGCACCGGCACGCTCGTCCGCTGAGGAGAAACACATGTCCGAAGCCCTTGAGGAACTCGCCGCCCATATCGAGTTGAAGCGGCCCGCCGAGGTTCTGGCGACCGGGATCGCCTTCGGCGAGCTGACCGTCACCGTGACGCTTGCCGGCCTGCCGGAATTCGTCGAATTCCTGCGCGCCGACCGGACCTGCCGGTTCTCGACCCTCATCGACATCACCGCCGTCGATCACCCCGAACGCCCGGTGCGGTTCGATGTCGTCTATCACTTCCTGTCGATGTACCAGAACGCTCGCATCCGGGTGAAACTGGCCGCGCGGGAAGCGGACATGGTGCCCTCGATCACCGACATCCATCCCTCGGCCAACTGGTTCGAGCGCGAGGTCTTCGACATGTTCGGCATCCTCTTTTCCGGGCACCCGGACCTGCGTCGCATCCTTACCGACTACGGATTCCGCGGCCATCCCTTGCGCAAGGACTTCCCGACCACGGGCTATACCGAGGTGCGCTATGACGAGGCGCTGAAGCGCGTCGTCTACGAGCCGGTGAAGCTCGTCCAGGACTACCGGCAGTTCGATTTCATGTCGCCCTGGGAGGGTGCCCAATACATCCTTCCGGGTGATGAGAAGCAGGAGGCGAAGTGATGGACGGGTCCAAAGGCTTCGACGACGCCCTGACGGGCGAACAGCGCATCCGCAACTTCAACATCAACTTCGGCCCGCAACACCCTGCGGCGCATGGGGTTCTTCGCCTGGTGCTGGAGCTTGACGGCGAGGTGGTGGAACGCTGCGACCCGCATATCGGGCTTTTGCACCGCGGCACCGAGAAGCTGATGGAAAGCCGCACCTACCTGCAGAACCTGCCCTATTTCGACCGGCTCGACTATGTGGCGCCGATGAACCAGGAACATGCCTGGTGCCTTGCGATCGAACGGCTGACCGGCACTGTCGTGCCGCGCCGCGCCAGCCTGATCCGGGTGCTCTATTCCGAGATCGGGCGCATCCTGAACCACCTTCTCAACGTCACCACGCAGGCGATGGACGTCGGCGCGCTGACCCCGCCGCTCTGGGGTTTCGAAGAACGCGAGCAGCTCATGATCTTCTATGAGCGGGCCTGCGGCGCGCGGCTCCATGCCGCCTATTTCCGCCCCGGCGGCGTGCATCAGGACCTGCCCGACGATCTCTTGAACGACATCGAGGCCTGGGCCCAGCAGTTCCCGAAATTCATGGACGACCTCGACGGGCTCCTGACCGAGAACCGCATCTTCAAGCAGCGCAACGCCGATATCGGCGTCGTGACCGAAGAGGACGCGCTCAACTGGGGCTATTCCGGCGTCATGGTGCGCGGCTCCGGCATGGCCTGGGATTTGCGCCGCGCGCAGCCCTACGAGTGCTACGACGAGTTCGACTTCAAGGTGCCGGTCGGCAAGAACGGCGACTGCTACGACCGCTACCTCTGCCGCATGGAGGAAATGCGCCAGTCCACCTCGATCATCCATCAGGCCATCGCCAAGCTCCGCGCCCCCGAAGGCAAGGGCGACATCCTGGCGCGCGGCAAGATCACCCCGCCGTCGCGGCGCGACATGAAGACCTCGATGGAAGCGCTGATCCATCACTTCAAGCTCTATACCGAGGGCTTCCACGTCCCCGCGGGCGAGGTCTATGCCGCCGTCGAGGCGCCGAAGGGCGAGTTCGGCGTCTACCTCATCGCCGACGGCTCCAACAAACCCTACCGCGCCAAGATCCGCGCGCCGGGCTACCTGCACCTGCAGAGCATCGACTGGATGGCCAAGGGCCATCTTCTCGCCGACGTCGCCGCGATCATCGGCACGATGGACATCGTTTTCGGAGAGGTGGACCGGTGAAGCTTGCGCTTGCTCTTGTCCTGGCGGGCGGCGCGGCGGTGGCGCAGGATGCTTCCGCCGTCGATCCGGCGCCGCTGGCCGGGGTCTTTGTCAAGATCGGGTGCCGGGGCAATGAAAAGGATCTGATGCCCTATTTTGGCAAAGAGATCGACACCAATACGTTCATGGCTCAGTTCAAGGCGCTGCGCGAGGCCGGATACCTCGTGTCGGATGACAATGGCGAGACCATGCGCCTGACCAACTGGGGAGAGTGCAAATAATGCTCCGCCGCCTTTACCACGAACAGCCCAGCCATTTCGAATTCACGCCCGCGAACCTCGCCTGGGCGAAGGGGCAGATCTCGAAATACCCCGAGGGCCGTCAGGCCAGCGCCGTGATCCCGCTTCTGTGGCGCGCGCAGGAGCAGGAGGGCTGGCTTTCGCGTCCGGCCATTGAACACATCGCCGACATGCTCGGCATGGCCCATATCAGGGCGCTGGAAGTCGCCACGTTCTACTTCATGTTCCAGCTGCAACCCGTTGGGTCCGTTGCCCATATCCAGATCTGCGGCACCACGTCCTGCATGATCTGCGGCTCGGGCGAGCTGATCGCGGTCTGCAAGGAGAAGATCGCGCCGGCGCCGCACGCGCTCTCCGCCGACGGCAAGTTTTCCTGGGAAGAGGTCGAATGCCTCGGCTCCTGCGCCAATGCGCCGATGGCCCAGATCGGCAAGGATTACTATGAGGATCTGACGGCGGCGCGGCTGGCGGAAATCATCGATGAACTGGCTGCGGGGCGCGTGCCGCAACCGGGTCCGCAAAACGGGCGCTATGCCTGCGAACCGGCGACGGGGCTGACCAGCCTCAAGGATCACGAAAAGGGCCGGATGGCGTATAACGCCTCGGTCGCGGCGGCGGTGGCGTTGCAAGATACCGTCAAGCGCATCGATGGCACCGAGGTGCTGTTGATCACGCCGTGGCTGGGCAAGGCACCGGCCAAGGCGCCAGAGGAGGCCGCGCCAAAGGAATCAACGGCGCCCGCAACGCAATCGGCGGCGCAATCGGCGGCGCAAAAGCCCAAGGCCCTGTCGGGCGCGCGGGGCGGGCAGGCGGATGACCTGAAAAAGATCAAGGGCGTCGGCCCCAAGCTGGAGGCGCTTTTGCACAGTCTCGGGGTGTATCACTTTGACCAGATCGCGGGCTGGACGCCCGAAGAACTGGCCTGGATCGATGACAACCTGACCGGTTTCAATGGCCGCGCCAGCCGTGATGAGTGGCAGGCGCAGGCGAAAACTCTGGCAGCGGGGGGCGAAACCGAATTTTCGGCCCGCGTTGACAAGGGGGACGTGTACTGAGACATGACCAGGGCCACCGGGGATAAAGCCGCGCGCGAAGCGGCGCAGGGCAGGCAGATCGCGCTGGTGATCGCGGCAACCATGGTGTTGTGGATCGGCGGCCAGTGGCTGGGTGGAACCTTTGGATGGCCGGTCAGGTATGTCTTCTTGTTCGATCTGGCGGCGCTTGCAGCGTTTTTCTGGGCGCTGGTGGCTACATACAGGCTTTGGCGCGCGCGCCGGGATAGTTGAAGGACGACACATGCTGCAAGATCAGGATCGGATCTTTACCAACCTTTACGGGATGCATGACCGCAGCCTGAAAGGCGCGCAGGCGCGCGGCCATTGGGACGGCACCGCCGGCATCATCGCCAGGGGCCGCGACTGGATCGTGGATGAGATGAAGAAGTCGGGCCTGCGCGGGCGCGGCGGCGCGGGGTTTCCCACCGGGCTCAAATGGTCGTTCATGCCCAAGCAGAGCGACGGGCGCCCGGCCTATCTGGTCATCAATGCCGACGAATCCGAACCGGCGACCTGCAAGGACCGCGAGATCATGCGCCACGATCCGCATACGCTGGTCGAGGGCGCGCTGATCGCCAGCTTCGCGATGAACGCGCACGCCTGCTACATCTATCTGCGCGGGGAATATATCCGCGAGCGCGAGGCCCTGCAGGCGGCCATCGACGCCTGCTATGATGACGGGCTGCTGGGCGCGAACGCGGCCGGGTCCGGGTGGGAATTCGACCTTTATCTGCATCACGGCGCCGGCGCCTATATTTGCGGCGAAGAAACCGCCCTGCTGGAAAGCCTCGAAGGCAAGAAGGGCATGCCCCGGATGAAGCCGCCGTTTCCGGCGGGGGCGGGCCTCTATGGCTGCCCGACCACGGTGAACAATGTCGAATCGATCGCGGTGGTGCCGACGATTCTGCGGCGCGGGCCGGAATGGTTCGCGGGCTTCGGCCGACCCAACAATGCCGGGGTCAAGCTGTTCGGCCTGACCGGGCACGTGAACACCCCCTGCGTGGTCGAGGAAACCATGTCCATCAGCGTGCGCGAGCTGATCGACCGGCATGGCGGCGGCATCCGCGGCGGCTGGTCGAACCTCAAGGCGATCATTCCGGGCGGCGCGTCCTGCCCGGTGATCACCGCCGAGCAGGCCGAGGACGCGATCATGGACTATGACGGGATGCGCGAGCTGAAATCCAGCTTCGGCACCGCCTGCATGATCGTGATGGACCAGTCCACCGATGTCATCAAGGCGGTGTGGCGGCTGTCGAAGTTCTTCAAGCATGAAAGCTGCGGGCAGTGCACGCCCTGCCGCGAGGGCACCGGCTGGATGATGCGGGTGATGGAGCGGCTGGTGACCGGCGCGGCGGAGGTCGAGGAGATCGACATGCTGCTGACGGTGACGAAACAGGTCGAGGGCCACACGATCTGCGCCCTTGGCGACGCCGCCGCCTGGCCGATCCAGGGCCTGATCCGCCACTACCGCGACGAGATCGAGGACCGGATCAAGGCCAGGAAGACCGGACGCATGGGCGCGCTGGCGGCGGAGTGAGGATGCGGGCTGCGGGGATCATCGGCATGGTGGGGGCAGGCGTGCTGGGCGCCTGCGCCGCGCCTTCCGTGCCGGATGCGGCCGAGGCTGCAAGGGTTCCCGTCGCGGTCGAGGGCAAGGCCTTCCTCGCCGAGATCGGGCCGGGGCCGCAGGGGGTGCGCTTCACCCCCGCGGGCGCGGTGCCGGTCAGCGGAATGCGTGTTTCGGTGCGCCGGTCGGCGGTGCCGCTCGACTACAGCGAGGGGCGGGTGGCCAAGCAGGCCGCCGCGCTGGCCTGCGCGGCGCAGGGGCGGCGCTTTGACGACACCGCGCATGGCCGCTTTGCCGGCGCCGGGGTCTGGGAATTCGCGGGGGCCTGCGCGTGACGGGCGCCCCGGCAATGGCGGCGATGGCCGCGCAAGAAACGAAAGCCGCGGCGGGCCTTGCCCCTGCGGTGCCGGGCCGGGGGCCCGGGCCTGTGCTGGAAGGGGCGCTTTGAGATGTCCGATACCCGGAAGATCATCATCGACGAGATCGAGATCGAGGTCGATCCGAACCTGACGCTGATCCAGGCCTGCGAGCAGGCGGGCATCGAGATCCCGCGCTTTTGCTACCATGAGCGGCTGTCGATCGCCGGCAACTGCCGGATGTGCCTCGTGGAGGTCGTCGGCGGGCCGCCGAAGCCCACCGCAAGCTGCGCGATGCAGGTCAAGGACCTGCGCCCCGGCCCGAATGGCGAGCCTTCGGTGATCAGGACCAACTCGCCGATGGTGAAGAAGGCCCGCGAGGGGGTGATGGAGTTCCTGCTCATCAACCACCCGCTCGACTGCCCGATCTGCGACCAGGGCGGCGAGTGCGACCTGCAGGACCAGGCGATGGGCTACGGCGTCGACACCTCGCGCTTTGCCGAGAACAAGCG
>WOZM01000125.1 GCA_011620265.1 Paracoccaceae bacterium | reverse complement strand
CCTCACCTGTCCGCGCATGACGTGGCCGAACTCGATCGCGAGATAAAGGCGGCACTGGAAGGACTCGCAAATGGGGATTGAGACGATCCGCCGCCGCGCGCTACAGGCCCTTCGGCCGCCCGCGGACTTACCCACGGCAGACTGGATCGAGCAACACATATACCTGCCTCAGACCGCTTCGGCATTGCCCGGCCGGATGCGCCTGTGGTCCTATCAGCGGGGCATCTGCGACGCCCTGGACGATCCGACCGTGGAGCGCGTGACCGTGCTGAAATCCGCGCGTATCGGTTACACGGCGCTTCTGTCGGGCATCATCGCTTCCTATGTGGCGAACTCGCCCGCGCCTATTCTGGCGGTGCAGCCCACGGCCGACGACGCCCGCGATTATGCCGTGGACCTGGAACAGCTCTTCGAAGCCTCACCGGCCTTGCGCGGCCTACTTTCCGATGAAGCCGACGAAACCGGGCGGTCGACCATGCTCAACCGGCGGTTTCCGGGCGGAAGTCTGAAATTCATCGCAGCCAAATCGCCCCGCAACCTGCGACGGCATACCGCCAAGATCCTCATCATGGATGAAATAGATGGCTTCGAAGTGTCGCAGGAAGGCGACCCGATCGAACTCGCGACCATGCGAACCATGACCTTCCGCGATCGCAAGATCATCGCCGGATCTACGCCGGTTTTCGACTATGGCCCGGCGACCCGGCTTTACGATCAAAGCGACAAACGGATCTACGAAGTGCCATGCCCTGACTGCGGCGACCATTCGGAAATCATGTGGCGGGATATTCGCTGGCCGGAAGGTGATCCCGAGGCAGCCGAATGGTGCTGCCCGAACTGCGGATCATTCGTGGGCGAACGGCACAAGCCAGCAATGGTCGCGGCCGGGCGGTGGCGGGCGACGGCGCCGGGCGTGAAAGGACACGCGGGATTCCAGATCAATGCGCTAATCAGTCCACACCACAACGCCCGCTGGGGGAAGCTGGCGGCGGAGTTTTTGAAGGCGAAGCGATCGCCCGACACGTTGCAGACCTTCACCAACCTGGTGCTTGGCGAACCGTGGAAGACCGAGGGCGACGACCTGGACGAACACGAATTGTTCGGGCGGCGGGAAGCCTTCCGGCTCGCAAACCTGCCCGAGGACGTGTTGTGGCTCACGGCCGGGGTCGACTGTCAGGATGACCGGCTCGAATGCACGATCATGGGGCACGGCGAATCTGACCTGTTCATTCTGGATCATCGCGTGTTCTGGGGGCCGATCGACGGGGAACAGGTTTGGGAAGACCTCGACTCGCTTCTCGGGGAACGGTGGACGCACCCGAAGGGTGGCACGCTGAGGGTCGACGCGGCTTGTATCGACTCCGGCGACGGCGGGCATACAGAGATCGTGCATGGCTTCACCCGCTCGCGCTTCGGGCGGCGAGTGGTGAGCATCAAGGGCGTGCCGGGGTTTTCGCGGCCGTTCCTTCAGCGCAGCGGATCGAAGGGCACGATGCTCTGGCTTTGCGGCGTCGACGCGATCAAGTCGCAGCTATTCGCAAGACTGGCGCGCGGCGCGGGCATCCGGTTCTCGGATGCATTGGAACCGATCTATTTCGAACAGCTCACGTCCGAGCGCCGAGTGGTGCGCTATGTGCGCGGCCGGCCGGAAGCCCGGTTTGAACGGATCACGGGGAGGCGCGCAGAAACCCTGGACTCGACCGTCTACGCTTGGGCCGCGCGGCACTTGATCGGGCAAAAGCTAGAGGCGCGGCAGGCAGAGGTTGCATCCGCCGCCGCGCCGCGCAAAGCTAGCGCCGTGATCCGGTCCAATTGGTTGGAGAGATGAGGCGATGGGCACGACAATGTATTTCGGGGACCGGAAGATTACCGACGCTGCGTCGGAGAAGGGTGCAGACTTGGAAGTTGGCACTTCTGGTTTCGCCGGCAACGGCCCCCAAATGTATTTGAATCTCAACGGCGAGTCCGTGCTGCTTTCACACGGTGACGCGGAAGCATTCTGTCAAGCTATCGCAAACGTAGCGCGGTATTTTGGGTATAAGATTGACTAGACGGCATTCGCCGCCATTTCCCGCGCCGCCTTCCATGCCTCTTTCACCGGCAACACGCGCGGCGCTTTCTCGACCCAGAACTCTCCGGTGATTTCATGCAGGATGACAGGTTCCGCCCGCCAACGGCCGCGCTTCACAAGCACGGGCCAGACCTTCGGCCCGCCCTCATGGCGCGACACTGGGGCGAGAACGCAGCGGATTGCGGATTCGTGGATTGCGATTTGTTTCATGGCTGATTCCTTTTCCTTTCGATGTAACCAGCCTGGCACAATCAAAATAGATTCGCACCAAACTAATAAAGTGAGATTCACGTTAATCGTGATAAATCGATTCCGATTCCACGCCTTCCAGAACGTCGCAAATTTCGTCAATGCGACCTTGCGCGAGGCCGGTCAAATTGAATATTCCTGAAAACTCGACCTTCATAATATTTTCGACGGGGATAAGCGGACTTGTTACCCATTCGTATTGCGGTACATCTGGAAGCGGAAGAAGCTCGAAACTCCAATTCGTTTTAACGGTAAGCCGCGCTATGCGCCGACCGTGCGTCATTGGAATGAATTCATTCCAATCGGACCTGCTCACATAGACATACTTCCTTTGCACGGATGCCCGAATCCCGTCTCTCAGTATGACCGGAAGGTTCCCCAACGGCGTGTAATGAAAGAATGTCTCGGGACCGTGGTGCAGTCGATTCTTGAATCTTTGGTCGACCAACTCCACATC
This sequence comes from Paracoccaceae bacterium, assembly GCA_011620265.1. Lineage (GTDB taxonomy): Bacteria > Pseudomonadota > Alphaproteobacteria > Rhodobacterales > Rhodobacteraceae > Albidovulum. The sequence goes on along the minus strand of WOZM01000125.1, from coordinate 1,817 downwards.
TACCGTGACGTAGTAGGGGATAATATCATCATGCACGAATTTGGGCTTATTGATCTGACTCAGGATTGCATTATGCCTGTCCCTATCGAATCTCGCTTTCTCAATCTCTTCAAGTCGCGCTTTCTCGGTCGAACCGTGGAATAGAGATCCGCGCATGGTAGCCCCTCGCGTGTTGATTCAAAGCCCGGCGGCGAACTCGCCCGGCGCTACACCGATCTTCCTGCACTCGGTAAAAATCAGCGTGACGGTTGCGGCCGGGCCGATGTTGCGAGCTTGAATCTCGCGAAGGCGTCGCGATAGCCAATGGAACTCTGCCGGAGTCATTCAAACACGCATTGAAGGTTGCTTTCGGAGATCGCGAAGCCTTCGGCCTTGAGAAAACTGGCAACGCAGATCGCCGCAATCTCGAAAGGCATTCCCGCAGATGCAAGCCTTGCGACATATCGCTGGGCGCGCACCAACTTCGCCCCGCTGATCGCCCCTGCCTTTTGCCGTCTCATGTCACAGCCCTCGCCTCGATTGAAGCCGGGGCCGATCGCGGATGAGAAACACGATCGGCCCCGGCAACGCTGCCCCGGACCATCACACCCGGAACAGCTCTGCGCGCCGAGATCGGTAACAGACCATCTTGGGCGCTGGCAGCATCCCCTCCCAAGGGATGCGATCTTTGTAGCATAGTAGATTTCGAATTGCAACTATCTAATTTGTGTGCTAGAAGGATCGAAACCGCCAAAGGGAAACCCGACATGCGTCTTTCAGAAATCGCCCTCCACCTGGCCGAAATCGACGGCCGCGACGCTGATGAGTTGCACATTCGTTTGCGCAACCCACTCTTCAAGGCGCTCCTTGAAGGGACGCCCGGCCGCTCGAAGAATTCGCCCGCCGACTATTCGCATGATGAACTGATCCGCGCCCGGCTTCTGGTGGCCGCGGCGGACTGGGGCCTGACAACGGCGCAACTCGGCAAGATGAACGATGCCTTGAACCGCTTGCCCGCGCCCGGCGCCCATCATGCGCCCGAGGCGAAGACGGAAGCCGGTTACATCTATCCGGACGGCCTGCACTGTATCATTCGCGGAGCGCGGGCTGGGTCGGATTGGGTCATTTCGTTGCGTCTCACCCGTCGCGGTGGCGTGGTGAACCTGCGGGCAATCGTTTCGCTTCGGGAAAATCTCGGGGCCGACGAAGAGGCCGCGCACATGATGGACCTGATGGAAGGTCGCACCTATCAGGGCACCTTGATCCTGCCTGCCGCCGATCTGGTGAAACCGCTTCTGGACGCGGACGCATGAGCCTTCTTTCCCGCATCCTTGGCCGCGACCCGGCGCCCGTTGCCACGCGAAGCTATGAAGGCGCAACCCCTTCGGCCCGGCGCTTCGGGGCTGGTGCCGCGTCCTTCGGCCCTTGGGCGAGCGAGGCGTCAGCCGCCCGCGAACCGTTGCAACGACGCGCCCGACACTTCCATGAGAACAACCCGCTGGCTCACTCGGGCGTCAGCGCATGGGTCAACGCGGCCGTGGGCGCCGGTATCACGGCGACCTCGCAGCATCCCGACCCCGAGACAAGGAAGATCCTCGACGCGGAATTCCGCCGCTGGACCCGCCGCGCCGATCTTGAAGCCCGGCAGAGTTTCGAAGGATTGCAGGCGGCGGCGGTGAAGGCCGAACGGATCGACGGCGAAGCCCTGTTCCGTTGGGTCGGCGATCAACTGCAACAGATTCCCGCCGAGCAACTCGATATGGCCATGACCCGCGATCTGTCGGGCGGGCGCATCATCGCGAACGGAGTCGAGCTGGACGCTGACGGGCGCAGAGTTG
>WOZM01000114.1 GCA_011620265.1 Paracoccaceae bacterium | reverse complement strand
CCTGCCCGACGGCGCGGCGCCGCTTGCCCAGGCCTATGCCGGGCACCAGTTCGGTGGATTCGTGCCGCAGCTCGGCGACGGGCGGGCGCTCCTGCTGGGCGAGATCCTCGCCCCCGACGGGCAGCGCTTCGACCTGCAACTGAAGGGCTCCGGCCCCACGCCCTTCTCGCGGCGCGGGGACGGCCGGGCCTGGATCGGTCCGGTGCTGCGCGAATACATCGTCTCGGAAGCGATGGCGGCGCTTGGCGTGCCGACGACACGGGCGCTTGCCGCGGTCACGACCGGCGAGGTCGTGTGGCGCGAGACCGCCCTGCCCGGCGCGGTCCTCGCGCGCGTGGCGGCGAGCCATATCCGTGTCGGCACCTTTCAGTATTTCGCCGCGCGCGGCGATACCGAAGCCTTGCGGCTCCTCGCCGATCACGTCATCGCCCGCCACTATCCCGATGCCGCAACTCCGCTCGACCTGCTCGACCGGGTGGTCGCGGCGCAGGCCCGGCTGATCGCGCGCTGGATGAGCCTCGGCTTCATCCACGGCGTGATGAACACCGACAACATGGCGATCTCGGGCGAGACGATCGACTACGGGCCGTGCGCCTTCATGGACGCCTATCATCCGGCCAAGGTCTTCTCCTCGATCGACCAGTCCGGCCGCTACGCCTATGCCAACCAGCCGCAGATCGCGCTCTGGAACCTCGCGCAGTTCGCCTCCTGCCTGCTGCCGCTGATGGGCGAGGAGGGCCCGGCGGTGGAGGCGGCGACCGAGGCGATCAACCGCCTGCCCGACATCTACCAGGCCGAATGGCTGCGGCTCTTCGGCGCGAAGATCGGGCTTGCCGACCCGCGCGCCGAGGATGCCGCGCTGATCGAGGCGCTGCTGACCCGCATGGCCAAAGGCAGGGCCGATTTCACCCGGACCTTCCGCGGCCTTGCCGATGGTGCTGCGGCGGCGGAATTCGACGACCCGGCCGGGTTCGAGGTCTGGGCTGGCGACTGGCGTGCCCGGATCGCGGACGAGGCCGACCCGGTCGCGGTCATGCAAGCCGCGAACCCCGTCTACATCCCGCGCAATCACCGGGTCGAAGAGGCGATCGGCGCCGCCGTCGCCGGCGATTTCGCGCCCTTCCACGGGCTGAACGCCGTCCTCGCCCGCCCGTTCGAGCGGCGCCCCGAGGCCGAGGGCTATGACGCCGCGCCCGGACCGGGAGAGGAAGTCGCCCGCACCTTCTGCGGCACCTGATCAGCGGCGGAACTTGCGGAAGAACCGGCGGTTGGCGTGGACGAACTCCTGCAGCAGTCCCGTCAGCCCGCCGAATTCCCGCCCCTTGAGATAGAAGAACCCCGCCGTCGCGCCGATCCCGGCGCCGAGCGTATCGACGATGAGATCGCCCATCGTGTCGACGAGACCGTTCTTCTGCATGTTCAGCCCGAAAAGCTGATCCATCGCGAATTCGAAGATCTCCCACATCGCGCCGATCGACAGCGCGAAGCAGAAGCTGACGAAAGCGATCGCCCAGGCCGGCGCGGCGTAGCGGTCGCCCTCGAAGAGCATGAAGGCGAAGAGAAAGCCGATGAGCCCGAAGGCCAGGGCCGAGCCGCCGTGCAGCAGGATGTCCCACCACCAGAGACGATTGTAGAAATCGAAAGCCTCGCCCAGAAAGATCGTCGCGAAGACGAAGACCACGATCCAGCCGAAGAAGCGGACCGGAAGCCGGATGCCGAAGCGCCGCTGGAAGAGCACGGGAAGAAGCGAGAGCGCGAACGTCGCGACCGAGACGAAGGCGAGCGACCAACGCGCCGTGATCAACGCGACGAGGAAGGCCACGACCAGCACCGTCCAGATCGCCTGAACGACGGTAGGCTGGCTGCGGAGGCGCTGAAACCACATGGCGCAAAGCTATGCCTCAGCAATCGGCGCTTCAACCCCGCGCCTTGGGCGCATAGATCTGAGGGATGACCCTCCGCCTCGCCTCCTACAACGTCCACAAATGCCTCGGCCTCGACCGGCTGCGGATCCCCGAACGGGTGATCGAGGTCGTGAACGCGCTCGATGCCGATATCGTCGCCTTGCAGGAGGTCGATCATCGCCTGCCGCCCCGCCCCGCCGCCCTGCCGCCCGCGCTGATCGAGCGCGAGACCGATTTCGGCATCCTGCCCTTCGCGCCGGACGGCCCGAGCCTCGGCTGGCACGGCCAGACCCTGCTTGTCCGCAAGGGAATATCCGTCGCCAAGATCCGCCGCATCATCCTGCCGGGGCTCGAGCCGCGCGGCGCGATCCTGGCCGAGATCGCGCTCGGGTCCGGCTCCTTCCGGGTCGTGGGCGTGCATCTCGGCCTGATCCGCCGCTACCGCTCGATGCAACTCGCCGCGATCCGGGCGGCGCTGAGCCGGCGGGACGAGATGCCGACCGCGATCCTCGGCGATTTCAACGACTGGTCGGCGCGCGGCGGCGCGGCGGCGCTCGGGTCCGGGTTCCGGCTCCATGCCCCCGGCCGCAGCTTTCCCGCCGCGCGGCCGATCAGCGCGCTCGACCGGGTGGCGCTGGGACGCGGGCTGCATCTGACCGCAGCCGGCGTCTTCGGCGACGCGCCGGCACGGGTCGCCTCGGACCACCTGCCGATCTGGGCCGACATCCGCATCGACCCCACCGCCTGACGCCGCCCCGCGCTTGGCTCTTGCCTCGGATCGAGGTGCGCGGTAATCAACGGGCAAGGCGGGTGTAGCTCAATGGCAGAGCAGAAGCTTCCCAAGCTTACGACGAGGGTTCGATTCCCTTCACCCGCTCCAATCCCCTCCACCGCGAACCGGAAATTGCCTCTGGCCGCCGCGTGCGAGCGCAGCTAAGCAGGGCCGCAACCGAGATAGGGAGGCTTCCATGTCAGAGATCATCCGCCTTGAGACCGGCAGCCGCATGTCGAACGTCGTCATCCACGACGGTGTCGTGCATCTTGCGGGCGTCGTCGGCGAACCGGGCGGCGATGTCGGCCGGCAGACCCGCGACTGCCTGGCCGAGATCGACCGGCTGCTGGCGCTGGCGGGGTCGGACAAGACCCGCATCCTCAGGGCGCAGATCTGGCTGGCCGACATCGCCAGCGGCTTCGCCGCGATGAACGCCGAATGGGACGCCTGGGTGCCCGCAGGCCATGCCCCCGCCCGCGCGACCGGCGAGGCGAAGCTCGCCGCGCCGGAATATCTTGTCGAGATCATCGTCACCGCCGCCCGCGCCTGAGCAGGGCGGCGGGCGGCCCCTGGCGCGGCGCTCAGAGGGCCGCGACCATGACGCAGAGCATCTCGAACATCAGCGAGGCGGCGAGCCACGCGGTGCCACCGGTCGGATCGACCGGGGGCGACACCTCGACCATGTCGGCGCCGACGATGTTCAGCCCGGCGCATTCGCGCACCACCTGCATCGCCTGATAGGCGTTCGGCCCGCCCCATTCCGGCGTCCCCGTTCCCGGTGCCACCGAGGGATCGACGAAGTCGATGTCGTAGGACATGTAGGCCGGCGCATTGCCGACGATCTCGCGCGCCTCGGCCATCACGTCGGGGATGCCGCGGGCGAAGAATTCCTCGATCGTGACGATGCGGATGCCGTGTGCCCTGGCGAAGTCGCGGTCGATGCTGTCATACATCGTGCCCCTGATGCCGATCTGGATCATCCGCGCGGGATCGAGCAGTCCCTCTTCCACCGCGTTGCGGAACGGATTGCCGTGGGTCAGGGTCTTGCCCCCGAAATAGGCCGGGAAGAGGTCGGTATGGCTGTCGAAATGCACGAGGCCCAAAGGCGCGTCGCGGGCGATGCCGCGCAGAACCGGCAGGGTGCAGAGATGGTCGCCGCCGGCGCTCAGCGGCCGGATGCCCCTGGCCTTGAGCCCAGCGAAGGCGCGCTCGAACCGGGCGAGCGTGTCCGGCCCGTCCACCGGGTTCGGGCCAATATCGCCGAGATCGGCGCAATTCGCGGCCTCGAAGGGCCGGATCCCGGTCACAGGATGCTGGGCGCGAATCATCGTCGAATAATCCCGAAGCTGGCGCGGCCCGTGGCGCGGACCCGGCCGGTTCGAGGTGCCGCCGTCCCAGGGCAGACCGACGAGGCCGATCTGAACGTCGCCTTCGCGCGGATGGCCCGCCGGCACATGCGGCAGCCGCATGAAGGTCGGGATGCCCGCGAAGCGCGGCAGCTCCATTCCCGAGATCGGTTGAAAGAATGCGTCGGCCATGGCGTGTCCCCCTGTTTTCCGGGCGAGCTTAGCGGCGGCGGTGGAAAGGTAAAGCCGGCGCGGCGCACTCAGGCTTCCAGCTCGGCGTCCCAATAGAGGAAGTCGGCCCAGCTGTCGTGCAGGTAGTTCGGCGGGAAACGGCGGCCGGCGCGCTGCATGTCCTCGGCCGAGGGCGCGCGCGGCGGCTTCCTGAGGCTCATCCCCGACCGCTTCAGCGACTTGTTGGCCTTCTTCAGATTGCACGGCGAACAGGCCGCAACGACGTTGTCCCAGCTCGTCACCCCGCCGCGCGACCGTGGCAGGACGTGGTCGAAGGTCAGATCGCCCTTCGAGCCGCAATACTGGCAGCAGAATTCGTCCCTGAGAAAAAGATTGAAGCGCGTGAAG
>WOZM01000282.1 GCA_011620265.1 Paracoccaceae bacterium | reverse complement strand
CCTTGAACCAGGCGGCATATTCGGGGGTGTTCACGGTCGGCATCTGGCCCCAGCAGGAAAAATCCTTGCGGTTGATGACGCCCTTGGCGCCAAGGCCCATCACGAAGTCGCGCTTGTCCTCTTCCGAGATCACGCCGATCGCGTTCGCCCCCGCCGCGTTGATGAGCTGGATCGCGTAGGAACCGAGGCCGCCCGACGCGCCCCAGACCAGCACGTTGTCGCCGGGCTTCAGGATATGCGGCCGGTGGCCGAAGAGCATCCGGTAGGCGGTGGCGAGCGTCAGCGTGTAGCAGGCACTTTCTTCCCAGCTCAGGTGCTTGGGCCGGTGCATGAGCTGCTGCGCCTGGACACGGGTGAACTGCGCGAACGAGCCGTCCGGCGTCTCGTAGCCCCAGATCCGCTGGCTGGGCGAGAACATCGGGTCGCCGCCGTTGCATTCCTCGTCGTCGCCGTCGTCCTGGTTGCAATGCACCACGACCTCGTCACCGACCTTCCAGCGCTTCACCTTGTCGCCGACCTTCCAGACGATGCCCGAGGCGTCGGAGCCGGCGATGTGGTAGGGCGCCTTGTGGCCGTCGAAGGGGCTGATCGGGATGCCGAGCGCCGCCCAGACGCCGTTGTAGTTCACACCGGCGGCCATCACGAGGACGAGAACCTCATGGCTGTCGATCCCGGGCGTCTCCACGACCTCGACCTGCATCGCGGTATCGGGCTCGCCGTGGCGTTCCTTGCGGATCGCCCAAGCATACATGTTCTTCGGAACGTAGCCCAGCGGGGGCATCTCGCCGACCTCGTAGAGATCCTTTTCCGGCGCATCGTACGGCGCGATCTCGGTGTTCACATCCAATGCCATCGGCGTCTCCTGTCGTTCGTGCCGCAACGCAGAATCAATGCGGGATCAAGGGATGGATAGGGTTGACGCGGTAATATTGCAATAGGAGGTGCTACCAATTTTGTAATTTTATGTCCCTAACTTCGGAAATCTGCCGGATTCTCCGGCGTTTCCCCGCCTGACGATGCCGCAGGTGCAGCAAGGTGCTGCGCCACCGGCGCCGCGTAGAAGCCGATCAGCGCGCGGTCCCTGGGCGGCACCGTGAGGCGCGAACCGGCGCGGCGCACGATCTTGCGAAGGCTGAGGATGTCGAGCGCGCGCGCGACGGCGGCCGGCACCGATCCGTCCGGCAGGTCGAGGTCCACGCCCTGCGCGGCGAGCCGGCCGGCGATCGCCTCGGCCCGCGCCGTCAGATCGGCGAGCGCGATGTCGGTCTCTTCCCCGAGCGCCGCGCAGACGAGAGGCACCGGCAGGACCGAGACGTTCCGCACGATCCGTCGCATCATCTCGTCGGCGAGGTCGGCGGTGACGTCCTCATGCGGATCGGCCAGGAACCCGGCCAGCGACAGCGGCGTCCCGAAGCTGACCGAGGCGGCGCCGAACTTCTCGAACCGGCCGGTCAGGACGCGGCGCAACTGGCGGCCGACAAAGAGCAGGATCGACCAGATCGAGGCGCGGAACCGCCGTTCGCCCTTGGCATGTGCCGTGGTCAGCACCCGGTCCTCGATGATCCGGTCATAGGCGAGCGACACCGGCACGAACACCACATCATTCCCGCCCGGCCGGTAGCCCGCGACGATATAGGAGAGGATGCCGAGCTTCGGCCGCCCCACCCGCCCGTCGAGGCTCAGGCCCCCCTCGGGGAAGATCGCCTGGGTGACGCCTTCCTCTGTCGCCATCTGGACATAGCGCGCGAGAACCCGGCGGTAGAGCGCGTTGTTCGACTTCCGCCGGATGAAATAGGCGCCGGCGGAGCGGATGAGCCAGGACAAGGGCCAGACCCGCGCCCATTCGCCGACCGCGTAGGACAGGGCGGACCGGCTCGCGGCGAGGTAGGTCACCAGCACATAGTCCATGTTGGAGCGGTGGTTCATCACGAAGACCACCGTCGCGCCCTTGTCGATGCCGGCGATGGCGTCGGTGTCGAACTGGCCGATCCGCACCCGGTAGATCAGCCGCGCCAGCCATTTCGCGGCGCGCGCGGCAAAGCCGAAATAGACCGAGGCCGAGAAGGCCGGCACGATTTCCTTCGCGTAGCGGCGGGCGCGTTCGTGGAGCACGGTTTCGGGCACGCCGGTCTCGGCCGCCTCGGCGGCGATGGCTTCGGCCACCTTCGGGTCATGGGCAAGGCGCACGATCATGTCGGGCCGCGCCATCAGCTTGAAGGGCTGGATCGGCCGGTCGAGCCGTTCGTTGAGGCGGGCCACCACCTTCTCCATCCGGCCGCGGAAGAACCAGCGGACGGACGGAAAGAGGAAATGCGACGCGAACGTCACCCCGGCGAAGACGAGGATCAGGACGAAAAGCCAGAGAGGCAGCGTCACGGGCCGGAACATGGGGAGGACCGTGACAGGTCGCCCCGGCCCGGTAAATCCCGTCATGCCGCAACGCAGCGAATTGACAGGATCAGGAAATGTCGCCTATCACTGCAATCGCGAAATAAAGTTTCAGGGCCGATTCAGGAGGCGCGCCATGACCGAGGTACAGAAGGACAGACCCTGGCTCTTTCGCACCTATGCCGGCCATTCGACGGCCGAGAAGTCGAACGCGCTCTACCGCTCGAACCTCGCCAGGGGGCAGACCGGCCTTTCCGTCGCCTTCGACCTGCCGACCCAGACGGGATACGACAGCGACCACGAACTGGCGAAGGGCGAGGTCGGGAAGGTCGGCGTTCCGGTCTGCCATCTCGGCGACATGCGGATGCTCTTCAAGGACATCCCGCTCGACCGGATGAACACCTCGATGACGATCAACGCGACGGCGCCGTGGCTTCTCGCGCTCTACATCGCGGTGGCCGAGGAACAGGGCGCGGATGTGAGCGCGCTTCAGGGCACGGTCCAGAACGACCTCGTGAAGGAATACCTGTCGCGCGGCACCTATATCTGCCCGCCGAAGCCGTCGCTCGCGATGATCACCGATGTCGCGGCCTATACGCGGGAACACCTGCCGAAGTGGAACCCGATGAACGTCTGTTCCTACCACCTGCAGGAGGCGGGGGCGACGCCGGAGCAGGAGCTGGCCTTCGCGCTCGCCACCGGGATCGCGGTGCTGGACGACCTGAAGAAGAAGGTGCCGGCGGAAAGCTTCCCCGAGATGGTCGGCCGCATCTCGTTCTTCGTGAATGCCGGCATCCGCTTCGTCACCGAGCTGTGCAAGATGCGCGCCTTCACCGAGCTTTGGGACGAGATCTGCCGCGACCGCTACGGCATCGAGGACGAGAAATTCCGCCGCTTCCGCTACGGGGTGCAGGTCAACAGCCTCGGCCTGACCGAGCAGCAGCCGGAAAACAACGTCTACCGCATCCTGCTGGAAATGCTGGCGGTCACGCTGTCGAAGAATGCCCGCGCCCGCGCGGTGCAGCTTCCGGCCTGGAACGAGGCCCTTGGCCTGCCGCGCCCCTGGGACCAGCAATGGTCGCTCCGGATGCAGCAGATCCTCGCCTACGAGACCGACCTTCTGGAATTCGGCGACCTTTTCGACGGCAACCCGGCGATCGCGGCCAAGGTCGAGGCGCTGAAGGCGGGGGCGCGGGCCGAGCTTGATACGCTCGACGGCATGGGCGGCGCGATCGCGGCCATCGACTACATGAAGGCGCGGCTGGTGGAGAGCAATTCCGAGCGGCTGAACCGGATCGAGACGAACGAGACCGTGGTCGTCGGCGTCAACCGCTGGACCGAGGCCGAGCCGTCGCCGCTGACGGCCGGGGACGGGGCGATCCTGACCGTGGATCCCGCGGTCGAGGCGGACCAGGTGGCGCGGCTGGAGGCATGGCGCGCGACGCGCGATCAGGGCGAGGTGGACGCAGCGCTGGCCGAGCTTTGCTCGGCAGCGACTGCCGGGAAGAACGTCATGCCGGCTTCCATCGCCTGCGCGAAGGCGGGTGTGACAACGGGCGAATGGGCGGGCGTCATGCGCGAGGTCCACGGTGAGTATCGCGGACCCACGGGCGTGTCGAAATCCGTCTCGAACCGCACAGAGGGGCTCGACGAGATTCGCGCCGCCGTCGACGCGGTCTCGGGCAAGCTTGGCCGCAAGCTCACCTTCCTCGTCGGCAAGCCGGGACTCGACGGCCATTCGAACGGCGCCGAGCAGATCGCGGCCCGCGCCCGCGACTGCGGCATGGACATCACCTACGAGGGCATCCGCCTCACGCCCTCCGAGATCGTCGCGGCGGCGGCCGAGACGCAAGCGCACGTCGTCGGGCTTTCGATCCTCTCGGGCAGCCACCTGCCTCTGATCGAGGAACTGGTGGCGCGGATGGCGGCGGCGGGGCTTGCCCATGTGCCGGTCGTCGTCGGCGGGATCATTCCCGACGAGGATGCCAGGCGGCTGGCCGGGATGGGCGTGGCGCGGGTCTATACGCCCAAGGATTTCGAACTGAACCGGATCATGCTGGACATCGTGGCGCTGGCCGAGCCGAAGGCAGTCGCGGCGGAGTGAGGCGCACCCCTCACGCGGTGCGAACGACCGGTTTGAGCCCTTTGCCGCCTGTCGGCCGGCGCGACACAAGCCGGGCGCGCGCCTGCCCGTGGGATGGCGCCGCAACCTCC
>WOZM01000160.1 GCA_011620265.1 Paracoccaceae bacterium | reverse complement strand
TCCGCGTCGGTCAGGCCGCCGAATGCGCCCAGTCCCAGTAAAGCTCGCGCACCCGCCTTGTCACGGGCCCGTGCTGGTAGTGGGTGCCATCGAACTCGATGACCGGGGTCACCTTCAACATGTTTCCCGACAGGAAGACCTCGTCGGCCGCGCGGAAATCGTCGAAGCTCAGCACCGTCTCGTGCACCCGGACCCCGTCGGCGGCGAGGTTCGAGATATGCCGGGCACGGGTGATGCCGGCGAGGAACGTGCCGTTGCCGACCGGGGTGAAGACCTCGCCGTCCTTCACCATGAAGACGTTGGCCGTCGCCGTCTCGGCCACATTGCCGAGCGCGTCGGCGACAAGCGCGTTGCCGAAGCCCTTGGCCCGCGCCTCGGCCAGCATGCGGGCGTTGTTCGGGTAGAGGCAGCCGGCCTTGGCGTTCGTCACCGCGTCCTCAAGGACCGGCCGGCGGAACCGCGTCGTCGTCAGCGTCGTGGCCGCCGCTTCGGGCGCCATCGGGATCTCCTCGAGGCAGAGCGCGAAGCCGCTGGCGTCCGGCTTCGGCATGATGCCGAGGTCGCCGCCGTCGAGCGCCCAGTACATCGGCCGGATGTAGACCGCGGCGCCCTTGGGGTATTTCGCCAGCCCCTCGCGGGCGATCGCCACCATCTCCTCGGTTCCGACGGTCGGGGTGATCATCAGCGCCTCGGCCGAGCGGTTCACGCGGGCGCAATGCCTGTCGAGATCCGGCGCGATGCCCTCGAAGAACCGCGCCCCGTCGAAGACCGTGGTGCCGAGCCAGGCGCCATGATCGGCGGCCCGCATCACCGCCACATCTCCCTCATGCCAGCACCCCTCGAACCAGGTGCGGATATTCTTGCCGGTTGCCATGTCGTCTCCCTTCGCGCGGCCGCCATCTTGACCGGGCGGCGCTTTGTCCAGTCGGTGCCGTCTGCATCCGGGGCCGGGGGGGCGGACAGGCGGCGGATTCGGTTCCCGGAACCAAATCGCGCGGCATGATCGGGAACTTTCCCGGGGAAGACAACCCGCCCGGACAGCGTGCCGCAGCGGGCGGCCGCATCGCGGAACCGGGGAAAGCGGTCGCCGCGCATATCCGCCGTTTCCTGGCGGGACATGCGATGCTATGGCAACCGCGCCCGCCGGGGTAAGGTGCCCGGCGACGACAGCGAAGCGACGGGGTCAGGCCGGCAGTGGCGAAAATCGACATCGGACAGGTTCTCGTGGTCGGCGGCAGCGGCCGGCTTGGCACCCTGCTGGCCCGCGCCTGGGGTCTGGCGGGTCAGGGCGGGCTCATCTGGCAGCATCGCGGCACGGGCGCGGGGCCGTGTTTCGACGCGCTGACCGACCCGGCCGCCTATGCCGGTGCTGCGGCGGGGGCCGATGCGATCCTCAACCTCGCCGGCCGGGTCGGCGGCGGGGCGGCGGCGCTCGCCGCGCACCGCGATCTTGCCCTCGCCGCGCTCGAGGCCGGGCGGGCGGCGGGCGTCGGCCGGGTCTTCCTCGCGTCGAGTGCAGCGGTCTATGGCCGTGCCGCCTCCCCGGCGCGGGAGGACGACCCTCCGGCGCCGGTCTCGGATTACGGCCGCGCCAAGGCCGAGATGGAGGCGGCGGCCCTCGCCCGGGCGGCGGCGCATTCCGGGGGGCCGGCCGTGACCTGCCTCCGGATCGGCAATGTCGCCGGTGCCGACCAGCTTCTCGGCGCGGCGCCGGGGCCGGGGCCGCAGGTGCTCGACCTATTTGCCGACGGGACCGGGCCGGCGCGGAGCTATGTCGGCCCGATCGCACTCGCCGCGATCCTCTCGGGGCTTTTCGCCGCGCATCGGGCCGGGCGGGCCGTGCCGGACGTGCTCAACATCGCGCTCGACGGCACGGTGCGGATGGAGGCGCTTCTCGATGCCGATGGCCGCGCCTGGCGCGCGCGTCCGGCGCCGGCCGGGCTCCCGCGCGAGGTGCGGCTCGACGTGACGCGGCTCGGCGCGGTCGTCGGTCCGCTTGCGCGGGCCGAGGCGGCGGCGATCGTCGCGGATCTTCGCCGGGTCGCGGAGGCGGGCGCATGACCCCCGGCAAGCGGCTCTTCGACATCGTGCTGGCCCTCGTCCTCATCGGTCCGCTCGGCGCCCTGATGATCGTCATCGCCGCCGTTCTGCTGGTCGCACAGGGCCGGCCGATCCTCTACGGATCAGAGCGGATGCGCGACCCGGCCCGCGCCTTCACGCTGTGGAAGTTCCGCTCGATGCGGCCTTCTGCCGCCGACAGCGGCGTCTCGGGTGGCGACAAGGTCGCGCGCGTCACGCCGATGGGCAAACTTCTGCGCGCCAGCCGGCTCGACGAGCTGCCACAGCTTTTCAACATCCTGACGGGCGACATGAGCTTCGTCGGCCCGCGCCCGCCGCTGCGCCAGTATGTCGAGGCCTTCCCCGACCTCTACGCCGCGGTGCTGAAATCGCGGCCGGGGGTGACCGGGCTCGCCTCGCTCGTCTATCACCGGCACGAGGAACGGCTCCTGGCCGGATGTGCGAGCACCGAGGAGACGGACCGGGTCTATTCGCGCCGCTGCATCCCGGCGAAGGCCCGCCTCGATCTCATCTACCGGCGCCGGCGGACGCTCTGCCTCGATCTCTGGATTCTCGCCCGCACCGTGCGGCGTGTTGCCGAACGTCCCTAATGGTCGGCAAACAGGTGGGTTTCCGCCGAAAAAGCTGAGGAAAACCTGCAACCACAGGTATTGTCTTGAAGACGCCGCCAAACCGCCTATTACTGCGGTCTCAGGGGATACCGTCATCGGGCAGGTGGGGCGAACGGGCAAAAAATCCCGGGCGCGGATACGCGTGAAGAACGAGGCGAAGGAAAGATGGTCAAACTCGTCCTGTCGATGACCCGTGCCCAGAAGCGGATGGTGCTTCTGCTCCTGGATATCGGCTTCGTCCCCCTCGCCTTCGCGATTGCTTCGGTCATCCAGTTCTCGGCGTTCCTGCCCTCTGGCGTTCTCCTGTCGAACTGGCCGCTCATGCCGCTTCTGATGGCGGTGTCGCTCGGACTGTCGATCATCCTCGGCACCGCCGATATCCGGCTGAAGCACTACGACGTCGGGGCGGCGCAGCGCACCGCGCTCTTCGCCACGATCCTCGCGGCGGCCTGCGCGGCGCTGTCGAAGCTCGGCCAGACCAACCTGCCGGCCGGCTTTCACGTCATCTTCGGCCTCGTCTTCTTCGCGATGGCGGCCGGCGCGCGGATCGCGCTCCTGCATATCCTGCTGACGATCTACCGGCAAAGCCCGGATATCTCGCGCGTGCTGATCTACGGGGCAGGGCGCACCGGCATGGCGCTTGCGGCGGCCCTGCGCAACCGGGCCGACATCATTCCGGTGGCCTTCGTCGACGACAACGCGACGCTGCGCGGGCTGGTCGTGGCCGGCCTGCCGGTCTTTTCCGGCGCCCATATCAGCCGGGTGCTGAGCCAGGACCGCATCGACCGGGTGATCCTCGCCATGCCGTCGCTCTCGGTCCACAAGCAGAGCCTCCTGTCGAGCCGGTTGGTCAAGCTCGGCCTCGACGTGCAGACGCTGCCGGCCTTCGCCCAGCTCATCGGCGAGGAGGCGCTGGTCGACAAGCTGATGCCGGCGCCGCCGGGCGCGCTTCTGAGCCGCAAGGGCCTGCATGACGAGATTTCGGGCGGCTGCGACGCCTATCGCGGTGCGAACGTGATGATCACCGGGGCCGGCGGCTCGATCGGTCTGGAACTCTGCCGCCAGATCATCGCGGGTCTGCCGGCCAAGGTCGTCCTCTTCGAATTGAGCGAGGTGGCGCTCTACAGCGCCGACATGGAAATCCGGGTGCTGACCGGGGACCTGCCGATCGAGGTCGTGCCGATCCTCGGCTCGGTCGCCGACGGGGCGCTGGTGGAACGGGTGCTGCGCGATCACGAGATCGGCGCGGTCCTGCACGCCGCCGCCTACAAGCACGTGCCGCTGGTCGAGACGAATGCCCGTGCGGGTATCGCCAACAACGCGCTTGCAACCGCGGTCCTGGCGCAGAAGGTGCGGGCCTGCGGGGTCGGCCGGTTCGTTCTCGTCTCGTCCGACAAGGCGGTGCGTCCGGCGAGCGTGATGGGCGCCTCGAAGCGGCTGGCCGAACTGATCGTGCAGGGGCAGGCGGCGCAGCCCGGAAACACGATCTTCTCGATCGTGCGCTTCGGCAATGTCCTCGGCTCCTCCGGCTCGGTCATCCCGCTCTTTCAGGAGCAGATCGCGGCCGGCGGGCCGGTGACGCTGACCGACGACGCGGTGACGCGCTACTTCATGACGGTCCAGGAAGCCGCCCGCCTGGTGCTGATCGCCGGCAGCCTCGCCTCGGGGGGCGAGGTCTTCGTCCTCGACATGGGCGAGCCGGTGGCGATCCGCGACCTCGCGCGGAAGGTCATCGAATCCGCCGGCTACACGGTGCGCGACAAGGCCAATCCCGACGGCGATATCGAGATCGTGACGACGGGGCTGCGGCCGGGCGAGAAGCTGCATGAGGAGCTGATGGTCGGGAAGGGCGCGAAGATGACCGCGCATCCCAAGATCATCTCGGTGAGAGAGCCGCATCTGTCGGAACTGGAGCTGGCCGC
>WOZM01000168.1:10375-23019 GCA_011620265.1 Paracoccaceae bacterium | reverse complement strand
GCTCGAACTTGGTGAAGGTGAAGGCGTCGACGAACTCTTCAAGCGGCACGCCATACTGGAGGCCGACCGAGACCGCGATGGCGAAGTTGTTCATCATCGCCCGGAAGCCCGCGCCTTCCTTGTGCATGTCGATGAAGATCTCGCCAAGCTGGCCGTCCTTGTATTCGCCGGTCCGGAGATAGACCTTGTGGCCGCCGACGATGGCCTTCTGGGTATAGCCCTTGCGCCGCTCCGGCAGCTTCTCGCGGTGCGAGCGGACGATTTCCTTGACGATGACCTTCTCGATGATCTTCTCGGCCAGCACCGCGGCCTTTTCCTGCGCGGACCCGGAGGCGAGGATCTCCTCCGCCTCCTCGTCGTCCTCGACGAGGGCAGCGGCGAGCGGCTGGCTCAGCTTCGAGCCGTCGCGGTAGAGCGCGTTGGCCTTGATGCCGAGCGACCAGGACAGCTCGTAGGCCGCGAGCGTTTCCTCGATGGAGGCGTTGTTCGGCATGTTGATCGTCTTGGAGATCGCGCCCGAGATGAACGACTGCGCCGCCGCCATCATGCGGATATGGCTGTCGACGGAGAGGAAGCGCTTGCCGGTCTTGCCGCAGGCATTGGCGCAGTCGAAGACGTGGTAGTGTTCGGCCTTCAGGTGCGGCGCGCCTTCGAGGGTCATCGTGCCGCAGACATGGTCATTCGCGGCCTCGATCTGCTTGCGGGTGAAGCCGAGGTGGCGAAGGATGTCGAAGGTCGGGTCGTTCAGCTTTTCGGCAGGAATGCCAAGGGTTTCCTGGCAGAACGTCTCACCGAGCGTCCACTGGTTGAAGACGAAGCGGATGTCGAAGGCCGAGGGCAGAGCCGCCTCGATCTTCTCCAGCTCCGCCTGACCGAAGCCGTGGCCGATCAGCGAGGTGTGGTTGATGCCGGGACAGTTGCCGAGCGAGGCATGGCCGACGGCATGGGCGATGATCTCCTCGATCGCGGCCGAGCCGTAGCCGAGGGTTTCGAGCGCCGCCGGAACCGAGCGGTTGATGATCTTGAAGTAGCCGCCGCCGGCGAGCTTCTTGAACTTCACCAGCGCGAAGTCGGGCTCGATCCCGGTCGTGTCGCAATCCATCACGAGGCCGATCGTGCCGGTGGGCGCGATGACGGTGGACTGGGCGTTGCGGTAGCCGTGCTTCTCGCCAAGGCGCAGCGCCTCGTCCCAGGCGGATTTCGCAAGGGCGACAAGGTCTTGGTCGGGACAGTTCGCGTGATCGAGGGGGACCGGCCTGACCGCCAGATCCTCGTAGCCCTCGGCCTTGCCGTAGGCCGCGTTGCGGTGGTTGCGGATCACGCGGAGCATGTGGCCGGCGTTCTTCGCATAGCCGGGGAAGGCCCCGAGCTCGCCCGCCATCTCGGCCGAGGTGGCGTAGGAGATGCCGGTCATGACCGCCGTCAGCGCGCCGCAGAACGCCCGGCCCTCGTCGCTGTCATAGCCGAGGCCCATGGTCATCAGCAGCCCGCCGATATTGGCGTAGCCGAGACCGAGGGTGCGGAAGTCGTAGCTGCGCTGCGCGATCTCCTTCGAGGGGAACTGCGCCATCGTCACCGAAATTTCCAGCGTCACCGTCCAGAGTCGCGTCGCGTGTACATAAGCTTCAGCGTCGAAGGCATTGTTCTTATGGAATGTCAGCAGGTTCATCGAGGCAAGGTTGCAGGCCGTGTCGTCGAGGAACATGTATTCCGAACAGGGGTTGGAGCCCCGGATCGCGCCGTCCTCCGGGCAGGTATGCCAGGAGTTCACCGTGTCGTGGAACTGGATGCCGGGATCGGCGCAGGCCCAGGCGGCGTGGCCGACCTGTTGCCAGAGATCGCGCGCCTTCACGGTCTTGGCGATCTTGCCGTCGGTGCGGCGCACAAGCTCCCAGTCCGCATCGTCCTTCACGGCCTTGAGGAAGGCGTCGGTCACCCGGACGGAGTTGTTGGAATTCTGCCCCGAGACCGACGCATAGGCTTCACTGTCCCAGTCGGTGTCGTAGGTCGGGAATTCGATACTGTCATAGCCCTGCTTCGCGTAGTCGAGCACGCGCTTGACGTAAGTCTCGGGGATCGCGACCTTTTTGGCCGACTTGATCGCAGCTTTCAGGGCCTCGTTCTTCGCGGGATCCACCGCATCCTCGGTGGAACCGTCCCAGCAGCGGATCGCCGCGAAGATCTCGTTCAACTGGCGTTCGTGCATCTTGGAGCCGGCGACGAGGGCCGCGACCTTCTGCTCCTCGATGACCTTCCAGTTGATGAACTGCTCGATATCGGGGTGATCCATGTCGCAGATCACCATCTTCGCCGCGCGCCGCGTGGTGCCGCCCGACTTGATCGCACCCGCCGCGCGGTCGCCGATCTTCAGGAACCCCATGAGGCCCGAGGACTTTCCGCCGCCCGAAAGCTTCTCGCCCTCGCCGCGCAAGCTGCTGAAATTGGTGCCCGTGCCCGAGCCGTATTTGAACAGTCGCGCCTCGCGCACCCAGAGATCCATGATGCCGCCGTCGCCGACAAGGTCGTCCTTGACCGACTGGATGAAGCAGGCATGGGGCTGGGGATGTTCATAGGCGCTGGCGGATTTGGTCAGCTCGCCGGTCTTGTGATCGACATAGTAGTGGCCCTGCCCCGGCCCGTCGATGCCATAGGCCCAGTGGAGGCCGGTGTTGAACCATTGCGGGCTGTTGGGCGCTGCCATCTGCTCGGCCAGCATGAAACGCATCTCGTCATAGTAGGCCTGCGCGTCGGCTTCGGTGGTGAAGTAGCCGCCCTTCCAGCCCCAATAGGCCCAGGCGCCGGCGAGGCGGTCGAAGACCTGCTTGCCGGAGGTCTCGCCGACGAAGCGTTCGTCCTCGGGCAACTCGGCCAGCGCCTTCTCGTCCGGCACCGAGCGCCAGAGGAACTCGGGCATGCCCTTTTCGCGGACCTTCTTCAGCCGCGCCGGCACGCCGGCCTTGCGAAAATATTTCTGCGCGAGCACGTCGGAGGCCACCTGGCTCCAGTCCGCGGGCACTTCGACGCTGTCGTTGCGGAAGACGATCTTGCCGTCGGGATTGCGGATCTCCGATACGGTGGTGGTGAATTCGATCTCGGAATAGGCGTCGCGCCCGGCCTTGGTGAATTTGCGTTCGATCTTCATGTCTGCCCCATCTTTCGTTTCTCTCGGCCCGCGGCGCACTCTTTATTCGGAGCGTCTTGCCGCGCGACGCCTTCGGGGCGGTTGAGGGACAAGCCATCGTTCGCAGCGGATGCGCCCGCTGCGTCCTGGTCATCTGCGAATGTGACCGATGTTCGTGTTCTACTGTCCCCGTCGTGCCTACCACTAAATCTTGTGGCTTCTCCGTCAGCCCATACAAACTGACGTATCTCCCCCGGTCGGGTCAACAAGTTTTTCACGAATCCGGGAGGAGATTTCGGTTGACCTGCCGGATGCGGCGGGACGGGGTGATTCACCCGGCGACGGGGCCGCGGAGGGGCGGCGGGAAATCCTCTTGCGGCAAGGGGATTTGGCCTGCGCGGCTGACGGCCCGGGTGAAGCGGGGCACCGCCCCCCCTGAGCCAGACACGGCCAGACACGGCCGGGCCGGCGGGCCATGATCGCAGAATGCGGAAGACTGGTCGGGGCGAGAAGATTCGAACTTCCGACCTACGGTACCCAAAACCGTCGCGCTACCAGGCTGCGCTACGCCCCGACGCCCCGTCTCTAGCGAGTCGGGGGCGGGAGGGGAAGGCCTAAGGTTGGTCGCAGGACCAGAGCGCCGCCGCCGGATCGACGGCGGGATGGCGCAACTCCGCCCCCTCGCCGAGGCCCAGCCGCGCGGCGAGCCCGCCCTGGATTTCCAGCACCATCAGCGTGCCCTCGGGCCCGGGAATCGGCGTGAGGTCGCCCGGCACGGCATTGGCATGGACGCCGTTCACCCGGCCGTCCGGGCCGATGAAGACCATGTCGAGCGGAACGAGCGTGTTCTTCATCCAGAACGAGACCGGCTGCGGGCGTTCGTAGATGAAGAGCATCCCGGCGCTCGCGGGCAGCGTCTTGCGGAACATCAGGCCCCGCGCGCGTTCGTCCGCGTCGTCGGCGATCTCGACGGCGAATCGCGCCCGGCCGCCGTCCCAGCGGAACTCGGCCACCGTGTCGGTGCAGGCCGCGACCGCCGGCCCGGCGAGAAGGATCGCGGCAAGCGCCGCGCGCAGGATCATTTCTTCTCCCTGACCGCCGCTTCCCACGAGGCGACCTGCGCCGCCATGCGGCCGCGCTTGCCCTCGATCACCCTGAGGCAGACCGCCTCGCCCGGTTGCAGGTCGGCAAAGCCCGAGCGCCTGAGAACCTCGATATGGATGAACACGTCCTCGGGGCGGCCATAGACATTGGCGAAGCCGAATCCCTTGGTCTTGTCGAACCATTTCACCCGGGCCGGCTCCAGCGGCAGCGCGGCGATCTCGGCCGCGTCGCTGTCGCCGAGATCCTCGATCGGGATCGCGTCTTCGGTTTCTGGCGGCAGGATCTCGAGCACCTCGACGGCCTGGGCGCCACGCAACGTCTGCTGGACGAGCACGGTGATTCGCGCATGGTCGGCGACGGAGCTCTGGCCGAAATTCCGCAGGACATTGGCGTGCAAGAGAATATCGCCGCCGCTTTCGTCCGAGACGATGAAGCCGAATCCCTTCGCAGGATCGAACCATTTCACGCGGCCCACGACCTCGTGCTGGCTCTGTTGTTCTTGAGTCATAACCCGTCGTTTCCCATCCCCGCCCCCATGCCGGCCCGGCCGAAGAGGAAGCGGATTGAATCTCACTGCAGGCACCGAATGAAACTGATCACCAACAAGCGCGACGGTTAAGGGTTCAGTCGCGCAATCTCCCATCTGTCCGCCAGCGTTGCACGACGCCATTGGAAACGGTCATGAAGTCGGAATGGCCCATCGGCCCAGAACTCGATCTCCAGCGGTTTGAGCCGTATGCCCCCCCAGAAGGGCGGTCGCTCCGGCGCCAATCCATGCGCCGCGGTCACTCGTGCCACCTCAGCCATCAGCCTGCCCCGCGAGGCAAGCGGTTCGGACTGCCGCGACGCCCAGGCGCCGAGCCGGCTTTGCAAGGACCGCGAGGCGAAATACGCATCCGCCTTCGGCCCTTCCTCTCGACTGGTCATCCCCCTGACCCGGATCTGCCTGCGCAGCGACTTCCAGTGCATCACGAAAGCCGCCTTGCCGGCACCCGCGATTTCGCGCCCCTTTGCCGAACCGTAGTTTGTGTAGAAGAGAAACGCGTCGGCCTCAATCTCTTTCAGAAGCACCATGCGCGCATTCGGCAGCCCGTCGGCGTCGACGGTGGCGAGAGCGATGGCGTTCGGGTCGTTCGGCTCGGAGGTTTCGGCCGCAGCCAGCCAGGACCGGGCGATGACGAACGGATCGTCTCCCGCGAATACGCCGCTTCGGTCTGCCATTGCCGGCCCTTTCAGGCTGTTTCACGCTCTGATTGCACACCGCCGAAGGACTTCGCCAAAGGGTGTCCCCCCGCCCTTGAAGCAGGTTGGAACTTAGCCTAATGCTTCGTCACTCGTTAAGAAAGTGGCGCGGGGGACAAATGGCAACCAAATTGCTGGCCGGCAAGCGCGGCCTGATCATGGGGCTTGCGAACGACAAGTCGATAGCCTGGGGGATTGCCAAGGCCTGTGCCGAGCACGGCGCCGAGATGGCCTTCTCCTATCAGGGCGAGGCGTTGAAGAAACGGGTCGAGCCGCTGGCGGCGCAGGTGGGCGTCACCGAGCTTGTCGAATGCGATGTCTCGGATGCCGGATCGCTCGACGCGCTCTTCGCGCATCTGGAGGCGATCTGGGGCAAGCTCGACTTCGTCGTCCATGCGATCGGCTTTTCCGACAAGAACGAACTGCGCGGCCGCTACGTCGACACCGGGTCCGAGAATTTCCGCATGACGATGGATATCTCGGTCTATTCCTTCACCGCCGTCAGCCGGCGCGCGGCGGCGATGATGCCCGATGGCGGCTCGCTCCTGACGCTGACCTATTACGGGGCCGAGCGGGTGATGCCGCATTACAACGTGATGGGCGTGGCCAAGGCCGCGCTGGAGGCGTCCGTGCGCTACATCGCCGAAGACCTCGGCAAGGACGGCATCCGCTGCAACGCGATCTCGGCGGGGCCGATCAGGACGCTGGCGGCCTCCGGCATCGGCGATTTCCGCTATATCCTGAAATGGAACGAATTGAACTCGCCCCTGCGCCGCAACGTGCATCAGGACGAGGTCGGCAAATCCGCGCTCTACCTCCTCTCCGATCTCGGCTCGGGAGTGACGGGCGAGGTCCACCATGTCGATTGCGGTTACCATATCGTCGGCATGAAGGCGGTCGACGCGCCCGATATCGACGCCGTTACCGGGAGGAACGGCAAGGAGGGCGGGCAATGAGCGACTGGCTGCCGCACGAGAAGGGCTTCCACGTCTCGTGGGACCAGATCCATCGCGACGCCCGGGCGCTCGCCTGGCGGCTCGACGGCAAGGGGCCCGATGGCGGGGCCTGGCGGGCGGTCGTGGCGATCACGCGGGGCGGCATGGCGCCGGCGATGATCGTCAGCCGCGAGCTCGACATCCGCGTCGTCGACACGATCTCGGTCAAGTCCTACAACCATCAGGACCAGACCCAGCCCCGGGTGATCAAGGAGCCGCAGGCCGACATCATGGGGACCGACGGTGAAGGCGTGCTCGTGGTCGATGACCTCGTCGATACCGGCAAGACGCTGGAACTCGTGCGCAGGCTTTATCCCAAGGCGCATTTCGCCACGGTCTATGCCAAGCCCGAGGGCCGGGCCATGGTCGACACCTATATCACCGAGGTCAGCCAGGACACCTGGATCTTCTTTCCCTGGGACATGGCGCTGCAATATGTGGAACCCTATCGCGGCCATGAGTGACCGCGCGCGCGTGGCCGGGGTCGGATGCCTCCGGCGGGGATATTTTCGCCAAGTGGAAACCCGGTGGATCAGGGACGATTGCCGATGAGCCTGCCTCTCAACCCCGACATGGCAGCCACTTTCCCGCCCCCGGTGATGGAGGCGCGGCGCTGGCTTGAGGGGGTGGTGTTCCCGCCCGACCGGCCGCTGATCAACGTCAGCCAGGCCGCGCCGATGGACCCGCCGCCGCTCGGTCTCAGGCAGGCGCTGGCCGAGGCGGCGCTGAACGATCCGGCGGCGCATCTCTACGGGCCGGTGCTCGGCCTGCCCGCCTTGCGCGCCGAACTGGCCGCGCAATGGTCGGCCGCCTATGGCGGCGAGATCGCGGCGGGCGAGGTGGCGATCACGCAGGGCTGCAACCAGGCCTTCTGCGCGGTGATGGCCACGCTGGCGCGGGCGGGGGATGAAGTAATCCTGCCAACGCCTTGGTATTTCAACCATAAAATGTGGCTCGACATGCAAGGCGTGGGTGCCGTTCCGCTGCCGGCCGGGCCGGACCTGATCCCCGATGTCGCGGCGGCGGAGCGGCTGATCACCGCGCGCACCCGCGCCATCGTCCTCGTCACGCCGAACAATCCCGGCGGCGTCGAATACCCGGCCGAGGTGCTCCGCGCCTTCTTCGAGTTCGCCAAGGCGAAGGGCATCGCGCTCATCGTCGACGAGACCTATCGCGATTTCGACGCGCGGCGCGGCGCGGCGCATGATCTCTTCGCCGATCCCGGCTGGCGCGGCACGCTGGTTCATCTCTATTCCTTCTCCAAGGCCTACCGGCTCACCGGCCACCGCGTCGGCGCCATCGTCGCCGAGGCCCCGCGCCTCGCCGAGGTGGAGAAATTCCTCGATACCGTCGCGATCTGCCCCTCGCAGCTCGGCCAGATCGGCGCGCTCTGGGGGATGCGCAACCTCGGCCAGTGGGTGGCGGGCGAGCGCGCCGGGACGCTGGCCCGCCGCGCCGCGCTTGAAGCGGGGTTCGCGCGGCTCAAAGGCTGGGAGCTTCTCGGCTGCGGCGCCTTCTTCGCCTATGTGCGCCACCCCTATCCCCTCGCCTCGCCCGATCTGGCCAGGCAATTGGTTCGCGAGGCGGGCGTCCTCCTCCTGCCCGGCACCATGTTCCGGCCGGCGGGCGATCCGGCCGGGGCGCGGGAACTGCGCATCGCCTTCGCCAATATCGACGCCGCGGGGATCGGCGCGCTGATCGACCGGCTCGCCGCGTTCGGGGCCTGACAGGGGCACCCGACGGGCGGCCTTGCCCCGCCCCGTCGGCTGGCCTAAACACTTTCGCAAAGATCCGTTCGGGGGGAAGGAAACGCCATGTCGAGCCCGCTGCGCAGCAAGAAGCGCGGAAACACCATCGTCTGGATCCTGATGGCGATGCTGATCCTCGGCCTCGGCGGCTTCGGGGCGCGCAATTTCGGCGGTTCGGCCACCTCGCTCGGCACGGTCGGCGAGCGCGAGATCGACCTGCGCGACTATGCCCGCGCGCTCCAGCGCGAGATCTCCGCCGTCTCGGCCC
This sequence comes from Paracoccaceae bacterium, assembly GCA_011620265.1. Classification (GTDB taxonomy): domain Bacteria; phylum Pseudomonadota; class Alphaproteobacteria; order Rhodobacterales; family Rhodobacteraceae; genus Albidovulum. The sequence continues at coordinate 14,541 of WOZM01000168.1, read as the reverse complement.
AGATCGGCCAGCCCCTGAGCTTCGCCCAGGCCCAGGCGCTCGGCATCGACCGGACGGTGCAGGCGCGGGTTCTCGCCTCGGCCGCGCTCGACAACGAGGCGGACCGGATCGGCATTTCGGTCGGCGACGGCGAGGTGCGCAAGCAGTTGCTGGCGGTCCCGGCCTTCCAGGGCCTCGACGGCAAGTTCGATCGCGATACCTATACGCTGACCTTGCGGCAGGAGGGGCTGAGCGAGACCGAATTCGAGGCGAAGCTGCGCGACGAGGCCGCCCGCACCGTGTTGCAGGGCGCGATTCTCGGCGGCACCGCGGCGCCCGAGACCTATGTCGCCCGCATCGCCGCCTGGGCGACGGAGACCCGCGACTTCACCGTCGCGGAGCTGATCGCCTCGGACCTGCCCGAGCCGGTGCCGGCCCCGGACGAGGCCGCGATCAAGGCCTATTACGACGCCCATGCCGACGACTTCACCCGGCCCGAGACGCGGCGCATCAGCTATGTCTGGCTGTCGCCCGACATGCTGGCGGAGGAGGTGCAGCTTGACGAGGCGACGCTTCAGGCCGCCTATGCCGAGCGGATCGCCGAATTCGTGACGCCCGAGCGGCGGCTGGTCGAGCGCCTCGTCTATCCCGATGCCGCCGCCGCCGAGGCCGCGAAGGCCCGGTTCGATGCCGGCGAGGCGACGTTCGAGGATCTCGCTGCGGAGCGCGGGCTGACGCTGACCGATATCGACCTCGGCGAGATGTCGAAGGACGCTCTCGGCGCCGCCGGAGATGCGGTCTTCGCGCTGCAGGAGCCGGGCGTCGTCGGGCCGATCGCCTCCGATCTCGGGCCGGCGCTTTATGCGATGAACGGCATTCTGGAGGCGCAGGAAATCAGTTTCGAGCAAGCGCGCGACGATCTGTCGGCCGAGGCCGCGACCGACAAGGCCCGCCGGCTCGTCGCCGAGAAGAGCGACGGGATCGAGGATTTGCTGGCCAGCGGGGCGACGCTGGAAGAGGTGGCCGCCGAGACCGGGATGGAGCTTGGCGAGATCGCGTTCAGCGCCGAAACCGAGGACGGCATCGCCGCCTACACCGCCTTCCGCGACGCCGCAAAGGCCGTGAAGGCCGAGGATTTCCCGGTGCTGGCCTCGCTTGATGATGGCGGCGTCTTCGCGCTTCGGCTCGACGGGATCGACCCCCCGGCCCTGCGCCCGCTCGACGAGGTGCGCGACCAGGCCGCCGAGGGTTGGCGGGTGGCGGAGACCCATGCCCGCCTTCTGAAACTGGCCGAAGAGATCCAGGCGAGCCTTGCCGGCGGCGGGACGCTGGAGGGCGCGGGCCTCGTGACCACCCGCTATGACGGGTTCGCGCGCGGCGGCTTCATCGCCGACGCGCCGGCCGGCTTGGCCGACAAGGCCTTCGCGCTGCCCGAGGGCGGTTCCGCCGTGGTGGAAAGCGACGGCCGGGTGCATCTCGTGGCGCTGAATGCCATCCACGCGGCCGATCCGGCGGGCGACGAGGTGGTGCAGACCCGCGAGGCGATCGAGGCGCAGCTTGGCCAGTCGCTGGCGCAGGACATGTTCCAGCTCTTCACCCAGTCGATCGAGGCCGAGGCGGGGATCCGCCTCGATGCCGCCGCGCTCAACGCCGTCCATGCGCAGATGAACTGAGGACACCGTGGCACTGATCCCCTCCTTCGAGGATTTCGAGGCCGGCTGGGCGCGGGGCGAGAACCAGCTCGTCTATGCAAGGCTCGCCGCCGATCTCGACACGCCGGTCTCGCTGATGCTGAAGCTCGCCGACGCGCAGGCGATGAGCTTCATGCTGGAATCGGTGACCGGCGGCGAGGTGCGGGGGCGCTATTCGGTCGTCGGCCTCAAGCCTGACGTGATCTGGGACTGCCGGGAAACGGAGAGCCGGATCAACCGGCAGGCGCGTTACGACGCGGAGGCTTTCGAGCCGCTTGAAGGCCATCCGCTGGAAACGCTCCGCGCGCTGATCGCCGAAAGCCGGATCGAGATGCCGGAGGGGATGCCCGCCATCGCCGCCGGGCTCTTCGGCTATCTCGGCTACGACATGATCCGTCTGGTGGAGCATCTGCCGAACGTGAAACCCGACCCGATCGGGGTGCCGGACGCGGTGCTGATACGGCCGACCATCGTCGCGGTCCTCGACGGGGTGAAGGGTGAGGTGACGGTCTGTTCGCCGGCCTGGACCGGATCGGGGCTTTCGCCGCGCGCGGCTTACGCGCAGGCGGCCGAACGGGTGATGGACGCGGTGCGCGACCTCGACCGCGCGCCGGCGGGCGAGACGCGCTCGCTCGGCACCTTGGCGCATCTGGGCGAGCTCAGGTCCAACTTCACGCCCGAGGCCTACAAGGCGGCGGTCGAGACGGCCAAGGACTACATCCGCGCGGGCGACATCTTTCAGGTCGTGCCCTCGCAGCGCTGGACGGCGGAGTTCACCCTGCCGCCTTTCGCGCTCTACCGCAGCCTGCGCCGCACCAACCCCTCGCCCTTCCTGACCTTCTTCAACTTCGGCAGCTTCCATATCGTCGGCGCCAGCCCCGAGATCCTGGTGCGGCTCAGGGGCGGCGAGGTCACCGTGCGGCCCATCGCCGGCACCCGCCCGCGCGGGGCGACGCCAGAGGAGGACCGCGCGCACGAGGCCGACCTCCTGGCCGACCAGAAGGAGCTGGCGGAGCATCTGATGCTCCTCGACCTCGGCCGCAACGATGTCGGCCGGGTGGCGAAGATCGGCACGGTGCATCCGACGGAGAAGTTCATCATCGAGCGTTACTCCCATGTGATGCACATCGTCTCGAACGTCGTGGGCGAGATCCGTGACGACGAGGATGCGCTTTCGGCGCTGCTCGCCGGGCTTCCCGCCGGCACCGTGTCCGGCGCGCCGAAGGTGCGGGCGATGGAGATCATCGACGAGCTGGAGCCGGAAAAGCGCGGCATCTATGGCGGCGGCGTCGGCTATTTCGCGGCGAACGGCGAGATGGACATGTGCATCGCTTTGCGCACCGCCGTGGTGAAGGACGGCAAGCTCTACATCCAGGCCGGTGGCGGCGTCGTCTATGACAGCGACCCCGAGGCCGAGTTCCAGGAAACCGTCAACAAGTCGAAGGCGCTGAAGGCGGCGGCCGAGGATGCCGGTCTCTTCGTCCAGCGCGGCAATTCCTGAACCGCCGCGCCAGCCGCCTTTCTCAGTCGCCGAGCATCGCCGCCGAGACCGGCCCGACCGCCGTGCCCTTGGCCCCGGCCGCGATCCAGTCCCGGAGCGCCCCGACGGTTTCGGCCGCCGAGGTGCCGGCGACCACGACCTCGCCCTGACGCGCGGCCTCGAAGGCCGCGCGGTCGAGATAGCGGGCGATGGTCGCGGCACTTTCGCCGCCGGCATCCATGTCGCGGTAGACATCGGCATGGGGCAACCCCGCCCCCGCCGCTGCCTGCCGCGCCGGATTGAGGCCCCGCGCATAGCTCACGAGCCCCCGCCCCTCGGTGGCCAGCAGCGCCACCAGATGCTGCGCGACCCGCCGGTCGGTCTGGAACGACGCGCCCGGCGCGCCCATGAGGGCCACGGCTTCGGGCAGCACCTGGACGTAGCTCTGGTAGCTGACCTCCAGATCGCTCGCCGTGGCGCCTTCGGGCAGGGCCGAAGCGAGGATCGCCACCTCGTGTCCGGCAAGCCGGTAGACGGCGGCGCGGGCGGCGGCATCGGGACGTTCGGGGTCGATGGCGATGGTCACGGGCCAGCCGAGGGCCGCCAGCGCATCGGGCCCGACGCCGCCGTTTTCCTCGCCGATATCGGCGAGGACGATGGCGAGGAGCGGAAGGTTTTCGGGATTGTCGAAGCGGGCGCCGAAGCGCGCGACGGCGGTCTCGGTCGCCGGCAGGCCGGGCGTATCGAACACGATCTCGGGCGCGGGGGCCGGCGCGAAGGGCTGACTTTCGGACCCTGGCACGTCGGCGGCCGGCGCGTCGGACCCGATCGTGGGAAGGCGGTTGACCTTCACGCCCGGCACCGACTGGCTGAAGCCCGGCTGCGGCGCGTTCGCCGCACCGATGGGCGCGCGCGGAGCGATGTCGATGATCACCGGCCCGTCGTCTTCGGCCGGAAGATCCTCGGACGGCAGATCCTCGGACGGTTCCATGTCAGCCGGTTCGGCGGCGGGCTCG
>WOZM01000168.1:0-10275 GCA_011620265.1 Paracoccaceae bacterium | reverse complement strand
CGCCGTTTCCTCTGGCGCCGTGCCGGCGCCGCTGGTGCCGGCATCCATCGCCGGAACCGCAGCCGGGGGCAGCATCAGCGACACCCCGGCAAGGCCCACGACCGAGGCGAGCGCCCCGATCAGCAACCCGAAAACATAACCTCTGCCCACGTCCGCCTCCGACGCCTGTCAACCTCAATGGCCCGCTTCTTGCCTTGACCCGGCCGCGCGGCTCTGACCATGTATAGCCCGTCACGCGGGCGCGATCACCCCCCGATTGCACCCGGCAGGAATGAAGGCCCGGACATGCTGCTTCTGATCGATAACTACGACAGCTTCACCTACAATCTCGTCCACTATCTGGGCGAATTGGGCGCGGATGTCGTCGTCCACCGCAACGACGCGCTGAACGTGCAGGAGGCGATGGCGCTGAAGCCCTCGGCGATCGTGCTGTCGCCCGGCCCCTGCGATCCCGATCAGGCGGGAATCTGCCTTGCGCTGACGGCGGCGGCGGCCGAGACGCGGACGCCGCTTCTCGGCGTCTGCCTTGGCCACCAGACCATCGGCCAGGCCTTCGGCGGCAAGGTCGTGCGCTGCCACGAGATCGTGCACGGCAAGATGGGGCTGATGCACCATGCCGGAAAGGGCATCTTCGCCGGCCTGCCCTCGCCCTTCCAGGCGACGCGCTATCATTCGCTGGTCGTGGACCGCGCCACCCTGCCCGATTGCCTCGAAGTCACCGCCTGGCTCGAGGACGGCACGATCATGGGGCTCCGCCACCGCGAACTGCCGATCGAGGGTGTGCAATTTCATCCCGAATCGATTGCCTCCGAACACGGGCACCGGATGCTGCGGACCTTCCTCGAAGGCGCGCGCGTGCCCCTGACGGTGCCCGCATGAGCGACGACCTGCGCCCGCTCATCGGTCTTGCCGCCGACCGGCCGCTGAGCCGCGACGAGGCCGAGCGCGCCTTCGAGACACTCTTCGAGGGGGCCGCGACGCCGAGCCAGATGGGCGGGCTGCTGATGGCGCTGCGGACACGCGGCGAGACCGTCGAGGAGATCGCGGCGGCGGCACGGGTGATGCTGGCGAAATGCCATGCGGTGCGCGCGCCCGAGGGGGCGATCGACATCGTCGGCACCGGCGGCGACGGCAAGGGCACGCTCAACATCTCGACCGCGACGGCCTTCGTCGTCGCCGGCGCGGGCGTGGTGGTGGCCAAGCACGGCAACCGCAACCTCAGTTCGAAATCGGGGGCGGCGGATGCGCTGACCCAGCTTGGCATCAACGTGATGATCGGCGCGGAAGCGGTTGAGAAGGCTCTGGAAAGCTGCGGTATCGCCTTCATGATGGCACCCATGCACCATCCCGCGATCCGCCATGTCATGCCGACACGGGCGGAGCTTGGCACCCGCACCGTCTTCAACCTTCTCGGGCCGCTCACCAATCCCGCCGGGGTCAAGCGCCAGCTGACCGGCGCCTTTTCGCGGCGGTGGATCCGGCCGATGGCCGAGACGCTGGCGGCGCTCGGGTCGGAACGCGCCTGGCTCGTCCACGGCGCCGACGGCACCGACGAGATCTCCATCGCCGGCGCGACCTTCGTCGCCGCCCTGGAGGACGGCAAGGTGCATGAGTTCGAGTTGCATCCCGAAGAGGTCGGCCTGCCGGTCCACCCGTTCGAGGCGATCCTCGGCGGCACGCCCGAAGAGAACGCCACCGCCTTCCGCGCGCTGCTGGCCGGCGAGACGGGCGCCTATCGCGATGCGGTGCTGTTCAACGCCGCCGCGGCGCTCGTCGTCGCCGGCAAGGCGAGCGACCTTCGCGACGGGGTGGCGCGAGCGGCCGAGAGCATCGACAGCGGCGCGGCGAAGGCCAAGGTCGAGGCCTTGGCGGCGGCGACGCAGGCGGCATGATCCCGGCGGCCTGGGCGCATCTGCCGTTCTTCTCCACCCACTGGCCGGCGATCGGGGCGGCACTGGCCGGGGACGCACGGCGGATCCTGCCGCCGGAAGCCGAGCGCTTCGCCGCGCTCGACCTCACGCCGCCGGAAAGCGTGCGGGTGGTGATCCTCGGCCAGGACCCCTATCCGACGCCGGGCCATGCGCATGGGCTGGCCTTTTCGGTGGCGCCCGGCGTCGCCCCCCTGCCCCGGTCATTGTCGAATATCTACAAGGAGTTGCAGGACGATATTGGAGTTGTCAGGGCGGATGGCGACCTCCGCGGATGGGCGCGACAGGGGGTGCTCTTGCTCAACACCTCGCTCACGGTGCCCGCCGGGGATGCCGGAGGCCATGCCCGGCTCGGCTGGCAGCTTCTGGCCGAGGAGGTGCTGCGCGAGGTCTCCGTCCGGCCCTGCGCCTTCCTGCTCTGGGGGGCCCACGCGCAGAAGCTCCGTCCCGGGATCCGCGCGGGCGATCATCTCGTGGTGGAGACGGCCCATCCCTCGCCCCTTTCGGCCCGGCGCGGCTTTTTCGGCTCGCGCCCCTTCAGCCGGGTGAACGCCTGGCTCGCAGCGCGCGGGGCCGAACCGGTCGACTGGGGCGGATAGCGCGGAAGTGGGGGTTTCCCACCCCCACGCCCCCGGGAGGTATTTGCGAACAGAAGAAGGCGGAAGGGCTTTTCGAAGGCGGGACACGGGGGTAAGGAGGGGCATGGACATTCTCGACAGGATCAGGGCCTACAAGCTGGAGGAGATCGCCGCGGCAAAGGTGGCGCGGCCTCTGGCTTCGGTCGAGGCGGCGGCGCGGGAAGCGGAGGCGCCGCGCGGGTTTGCCCGGGCGCTCGCGCGCGCCGCGCGGACGGGTTACGGGCTCATCGCCGAGATCAAGAAGGCGAGCCCGTCGAAGGGGCTGATCCGCGCGGATTTCGATCCCCCGGCCCTGGCCCGCGCCTATGAGGCGGGTGGGGCCACCTGCCTCTCGGTGCTGACCGATGCGCCGTCGTTCCAGGGGGCGCCGGAGTTCCTGACCGCCGCCCGCGCGGCCGTGGCCCTGCCGGCCCTGCGCAAGGATTTCATGTACGACACCTATCAGGTCGCGGAGGCGCGCGCCTGGGGGGCGGATTGCATCCTGATCATCCTCGCATCGGTTTCGGACGCACAGGCGGCAGAGCTGGAGGAGGCGGCCTTCGGCTGGGGCATGGACGTGCTTCTTGAGGTGCACGACGTGGCAGAGCTTGAGCGGGCGCTACGGCTGAAATCCCCGATGATCGGGATAAACAACCGCAATCTCAAGACCTTCGAAGTCACTCTTGAGACGACGCGACAGCTCGCCCCGTCGATTCCGCCCGACCGGATGGCGATCTGCGAGAGCGGCCTTTTCACCCCGGCCGATCTCGCGGCGATGGCCGCCTGCGGCGCGCGCAGCTTCCTCATCGGCGAGAGCCTGATGCGGCAGGCCGATGTCGCCGCGGCGACACGGGCGATCCTCGCCGATCCGGTGGGGGTCTGACGATGGCGCTGACGCATTTCGACAAGGACGGCCACGCGCATATGGTCGATGTCTCGGACAAGGCGGTGACCGACCGGATCGCGATGGCCGAGGCGCGGGTGGTGATGCGGGCGGAAACGCTGGCGCTTGTCACCGAGGGGCGCGCGAAGAAGGGCGACGTCCTCGGCGTCGCGCGGCTCGCGGGGATCATGGCGGCGAAGCGGACGGCGGATCTGATCCCGCTCTGCCATCCCCTGCCGATCACCCGGGTGGCGGTGGACCTTGTTGCCGATCCGGGCCTTCCCGGGGTGCGGATCGAGGCGACCGTGAAGACCTCCGGCCAGACCGGGGTCGAGATGGAGGCGCTGACGGCGGCCTCGGTCGCGGCGCTGACGGTCTACGACATGCTGAAGGCGGCCGAGAAGTCGATGCGGATCGAAGGTTTGCGGGTTATCCTGAAAGACGGCGGAAAATCAGGCCGTTACGAGGCGGAGTGAAAGTGGGGGCGCGGCATGATTTCGGTTGACGAGGCGCTCGGCCGGCTCTTCGCGCTTTGCGCGCCCGTCGCGACGGAACTGGTGCCGCTGCGGCGCGCGGCGGGCCGGGTTCTGGCGGCGCCGGTGGTGGCCGGGCTGGACCAGCCGCCCTTCGCGGCTTCGGCGATGGACGGCTACGCGATCCGCGCGGCCGACCACCGCGCCGGCGCGGTTCTGAACGTCATGGGCGAAGCCGCGGCCGGAAAAGGCTTTTCCGGGACTGTCGGCGCGGGGAACGCGGTCCGAATCTTCACCGGCGCGCCGGTTCCCGGCGGCGCCGAGCGGGTGATCCTGCAGGAGGATGTGACGCGGGAGGGCGACCGGATCACCCTTGGCGACCGGCTGGAAGAGGGCACGAACATCCGCGCGGCGGGGCAGGATTTCCACGCCGGCGACCGGATCGAGGCGCCGCGGCTTCTGACCCCTGCCGATCTTGCGCTGATCGCCGCGATGAACGTCGCCGAGGTGAGCGTCGCGCGGCGGCCGGTCGTGGCGCTTCTTGCCACCGGCAACGAGCTGGTGATGCCGGGCGAGGTGCCGGGGCCGGACCAGATCATCGCCTCCAACAGTTTCGCGCTTGGCGCGCTGGCCGAGGCCGCCGGGGCCGAGGTGCGGATGCTGCCGATCGCGCGCGACGATGCCGAGAGCCTGCGCTTCACCCTCGGGCTCGCCGAGGGTGCCGACTTGATCGTGACCATCGGCGGCGCCTCGGTCGGCGACCATGACCTCGTCGGCCCGGTGACCGAGGCGATGGGGATGGAGCGGTCGTTCTACAAGATCGCGATGCGGCCGGGAAAGCCGCTGATGGCGGGGCGGCTGGGCGGGTCTATCCTGCTCGGCCTTCCCGGAAACCCCGTCTCGTCCGTTGTTTGCGGCCATATCTTCATGTTGCCCATGCTCCGCGCGCTGCAAGGCCTGCCGCCCGCGCCGGCCCCGGTCCGCCGCGCGCGGCTGGCGCTGCCGGTCGCGGCGAACGGGCCGCGCGCCCACTACATGCGGGCGCGGGTCGAGACGGCCGGCGACGGCGCCCGGATCACGCCGTTCGAGCGGCAGGACAGCGCGCTTCTGTCGGTGCTCGCCGAGGCGAACGCGCTTCTGGTGCGGCCCGTCGGCGATGCCGCGCGGCCGGAGGGGACCGAGGTGGATTACATCCCCCTCTGACGCCCGCGATCTGCCGAATGCCCGAATTCGTTGACACAAAAGGGGAACGCGCGTAGAACGTGAAAAGAACGTCGTGGCAATCGGCAAAGGAAAACAGGCATCATGCTGACCCGCAAGCAATTGGAACTGCTCGATTTCATTCAGAAACGCGTGGCCCGCGACGGGGTTCCGCCCTCGTTCGACGAGATGAAGGACGCGCTCGACCTGCGGTCGAAGTCGGGGATCCACCGGCTGATCACGGCCTTGGAGGAGCGCGGCTTCATCCGCCGCCTCGCCCACCGGGCGCGCGCGATCGAGATCGTGAAGCTGCCCGACGCGATGGAGAGGCCGGGCTTCTCGCCCCGGGTGATCGAGGGCGACCGGGCGGCGGCGCCGAGGGGCGCGATGCAGATCACCGAGGTCCATGCGCTGGAACTGCCGGTGATGGGCCGGATCGCCGCCGGCGTCCCGATCGAGGCGATCTCGGAAGTGTCGCATCACGTCGCGGTGCCGGGCTCGATGATCGCCGGGCGGGGCCAGCATTACGCGCTCGAGGTCAAGGGCGATTCGATGATCGAGGCCGGGATCAACGACGGCGATATCGTGGTGATCCGCGAACAGACGACGGCCGATAACGGCGACATCGTCGTGGCCCTCGTCGAAGGACACGAGGCGACGCTGAAGCGGTTCCGCCGCCGGGGCGGGATGATCGCGCTCGAAGCCGCGAACCCGGCCTACGAGACGCGGGTCCTGCCCGAGGATCACGTCAAGGTCCAGGGCCGGCTCGTCGGGCTGATCCGCAGCTACTGAAGCTCTGCCCGGCGGCGGTCGCGCGCGCGGCCGGGCCGGGTGTTCCACAGCCTCTGTCCGGCGACCTCCTTCGCGCTGACGACCCGCAGGCCGTCGCCGGTTGAATAGACCGCGAGCGCGCCGGTATCGCGCAGCTTCGCCACATCGTAGATCCGGCAGCCGGGCGGGACCGGCCCTTCCCAATCGGTCGAGAGGATCACGAGACTGTCCTCCGCGCAGGCGGATGCGGCCCGCGCCGAGGCACCCTTGCCGGTGAAATGCCAGGCCGGATGCCCCGCCACCGTTGTCTGCAAGGCCCCCTTCTCGCCGGCGAGGCCGGGGCGGGCGAAGGCGTCCTCCTGCGCCGCGAGGTCGCCGTCATCCTCGAGCCAGCTCTTGGCGACGAAGCCCGCGCCCTTCGGTTTCGACAGCGCCCGCCCCGTCTCGCCCATCACGCCGATGATAGAGCCGTCGCCGGCGACCAGGAGCGCGGGCCGTTCGGCCGATGCCCAGAGCGCCAGCGCCGCGATCGTCGCCACGCCGCCGGCGGCGCGCAGCGGGATCGGCCGGGCGATGAGGACGGCGAGCCCGCCGAGCGCCATCAGCGGCAGGGTGAGCGGCGGCGGGGTCGGAACCGCCGCGACCGCGCCGTCGAGGCCGGCCACCCAGTCGGCGACGCGGAGGATCGCCCAGGTTCCCTTCTCCATCACCCAGAGCGCCGGGCCCGCCAGACCGACGCCCGAGAGAAGCGCCGCGACGACTCCGGCGGGCATCACCACGATCCCCATCAGCGGCACCGCGAGGAAGTTCGCGAGGAGCCCGTATTCGGCGATCCGGTTGAAATGCGCCGCGGCAATCGGCGCCGTGGCAAAGCCCGCAGCCATCGACGACAGCAGGAGCATCGCCACCGGCCGCAGCACGGCGGGGACGCGGTGCTGGGCCTTCGTCCAGGGCTTGAACGCCACGATGAGTGCCACGGTCGCGCCGAAGGACATCTGGAAGCCGGGCTCGACCAGGCTTTCGGGTTCGAGCATGAGCACGATCAGCGCCGCGATCGCCACCGAGCGGAGCGAGATCGCCCTGCGGTCGGCGAGGACCGCGACCAGCATCACCGCGGCCATGACGAAAGCGCGCCGGGTCGCCACGTTCGGCCCCGCGAGGATGAGGTAGAAGGTCGCCGCGAGCAGCGCCAGGAACGCCGCCAGCTTCCGCGTGTCGAGCCTGAGCGCCAGGGGCGCGAAGAGCGCGAGCCCGTAGCGGCACGAGGCGAAGACGAAGCCGGTCAGCAGCCCCATGTGCAGGCCCGAGATCGAGATGAGGTGCGACAGGTTCGAGCCCCGGAGCGCGTCGTTCGTCGCCTGCGTCACGCCGGAGCGGTCGCCCGTCATCAGCGCCGCCGCGAAGGCGCCCGGCTGCCCCTCCATCCGCGCCTGCATCGCGGTGGAGATCGCCCGCCGCATCCGGAACGCCATCAGCGGCAACCCGCCCTCCGGCGGCGCGATCGCAAGGACCGGGGAGCGGGTATAGCCGACCCCGCCGAGGCGCGAGAACCAGGCGAGGCGCTGGAAATCGAACCCGCCGGGTTCGACCGGCCCCTCGGGCGGCGAGAGATGACCCGAGAGGATGACGGTGAGCCCGGGTTGCGGATCGGTGAAGCCCTGATCGCCATGGAGCGCCACCCGCACCCGCGCCGGCGTCCGGTCGGGGGCCACATCCTCCAAGACCACCCGGTCGAGGGTCAGGCGAAGCTGATCGGAGAACGAGCGGTCGATATCGACGATCCGCCCCTCCACCGGGCCGTAGTAGCGGAAGGTCAGGACCGGGGCGGACACCAGATGGGTGCGCGCCGCGGCAAGGAGGAGCCCGCCCGCGACGAGGGCGAGCCCCGTCGCCGGCACCCGCGCGAGGTCGGGCCCGCGCAGGGCCGCGAGCGTCGCGGCAACCGCGACGAGGCCGGCCGCCGCGAGGCTCCCCGCCCCCGGTTCGACCCGCAGCGCGAAATAAAGACCGATGCCGACCGACAGGAAGACCGGCGCCCAGGGCAGGAGCCTGCCCCGCGCCGCGCCGAGCGCCTCAAGCGGACCTGTCAGCACCCGCACCTTGTGTCCCCGTCCGGCTTTGCCTAATGAACCGGGGGCAGCCTGAACGCTTATGGTTTCCGAAAGGTTAACGCCGCCATGTCCGATATCGTCACCCGCTTCGCGCCATCGCCCACGGGATACCTGCATATCGGCGGCGCCCGCACCGCGCTTTTCAACTGGCTCTTCGCGCGCGGACGCGACGGCAGGTTCCTGCTGCGCATCGAGGATACCGACCGCGAACGCTCCACGCCGGAGGCGACGGCGGCGATCCTCAAGGGTCTCACCTGGCTCGGTCTCGACTGGGACGGCGAGGTGGTGAGCCAGTTCGACCGACGCGAGCGCCATGCCGAGGTTGCGCGCGAGATGCTGGCGCGGGGTCACGCCTACAAGTGCTTCTCGACGCAAGGTGAGATCGAGGCCTTCCGCGAGGCCGCAAGGGCCGAGGGACGCTCGACCCTGTTCCAGAGCCCGTGGCGCGATGCCGATCCCGCGACCCACCCGGACGCGCCCCATGTCATCCGCCTCAAGGCGCCCCGCGACGGCGAGACGGTGATCGAGGACAAGGTGCAGGGCACCGTGACCTTCGGCAACGACCAGCTCGACGACATGGTTTGTTTACGCTCCGATGGTACGCCGACCTACATGCTGGCGGTTGTCGTCGACGATCACGACATGGGCGTCACGCATGTGATCCGGGGGGACGACCACCTGAACAACGCGGCGCGCCAGGTGCAGGTCTACCGGGCCATGGGCTGGGCTGAACCGGTCTGGGCGCATATCCCGCTGATCCACGGGCCGGACGGCAAGAAGCTCTCGAAGCGCCACGGCGCGGTCGGGCTCGAGGAATACCAGGCGATGGGCTACCCGGCGGCGGGGATGCGCAACTATCTGACGCGACTCGGCTGGGCGCATGGCGATGCCGAATTTTTCAGCGATGCGGAAGCGCGGCAATGGTTCGACCTGGAGGGAATCGGCCGCGCCCCGGCGCGACTTGACTTCAGGAAGCTGGAAAACCTCTGCGGCCAGCATATCGCCGCCACCCCGGATGCCGAGCTTTTGCCTGAAATTGAGGCATTTCTGGAAGCCTCCGGCCGGCCCGCTCTTTCGCAGTCGCAGAAAGACGGGTTGTCACGCGCTCTTTACTGCCTGAAAGATCGCGCGAAAACCTTCCCGGAACTTCTCGAAAAAGCGCATTTTGTGCTTGGAAGACGGCCCTTTGCACCGGACGAGAAGGCGGCGCAGGCGCTCGATCCGGTATCCCGTGGTATACTGAACGAATTGACGCCGCAGTTGCAAAATGCTAGCTGGAGCCGGGATAAGCTGGAGGAGATCGTGGCCAGAGTCGCCGGGGCGCACGGGCTGGGGCTCGGCAAGGTCGCGGGACCACTCAGGGCGGCCCTTGCCGGACGGACGATCAGTCCCAGCGTTTTTGATATGATGCTCGTCATCGGGCGGGAAGAGACCCTCGCCCGGCTCAAGGATGCAGCGGTCTGGGGCGCGGCTCCGCGCGCATAGGCTGCCACGTTTACCCTCCGACCGGCGAGGCCGGGCGGGTGCCAGAAAAGGAAACCGCGATGGATAAGATGATCAAGACCGCAACTCTGAGCTTTGACGGCAAGTCGATCGAATTGCCCATCCTGCAACCGACGGTAGGCCCGGAGGTGATCGACATCCGCAAGCTTTACGGGCAGGCGGACGTGTTCACCTACGATCCTGGCTTCACCTCGACCGCCGCCTGCGACAGCGCCATCACCTATATCGACGGCGACAAGGGAGAGCTTCTCTATCGTGGCTATCCGATCGAACAACTGGCCGAGAAGTCGCATTTCCTCGAAGTCTGCTACCTGCTGCTTTACGGCGAGTTGCCGAACGAAGCCCAGATGATCGACTTCGAGGGCCGCGTCACCAAGCACACGATGGTGCACGAGCAGATGCACTATTTCTTCCGGGGTTTCCGCCGCGACAGCCACCCGATGGCGACGATGGTGGGCGTCGTCGGCGCGATGTCGGCCTTCTACCACGACAGCACCGACATCAATGACCCCTGGCAGCGCGAGGTCGCGGCGATCCGCATGATCGCCAAGCTGCCGACGATCGCCGCCATGGCCTACAAGTATTCCGTCGGCCAGCCGTTCCAGTATCCGCAGAACCGGCTCGATTACGCCTCGAACTTCCTGCACATGTGCTTCGCGGTGCCGTGCGAGGACTATGTGGTGAACCCGGTTCTGGCCAAGGCCATGGACCGGATCATGATGCTGCATGCCGATCACGAGCAGAACGCCTCGACCTCGACGGTGCGGCTCGCGGGCTCTTCGGGCGCCA
>WOZM01000008.1:17526-23153 GCA_011620265.1 Paracoccaceae bacterium | reverse complement strand
TAGGCCTGCCGCCAGCGTTCGTTCTGAGCCAGGATCAAACTCTCAAGTTGAAAGCGCTTGCGCGCTATCCTTGACGTTCGAACCTCTGCACATCTGTCCCGGATGTTACTCCGGGATCTACCGTTTGATGTACATCGTTCCAAGGGAACGATGGACCGTCAAACAGTGAAGCTGACACCTTCATCATCGGGCGAACCCTAGAAGGCCGATATGCAGCGTTTGTCCATCGAAAGGACCAAACCGCCCACATATCTCTTCAGTAACCAGCGATTTCAAAGAGCGTGAGAGACAAAATCAACCGGAGGCGCCGTATCTTACTTGGCGCGCCCGCCTGCATATCGCTCGTTTTTTTCGTTTCGACTTCCGGGCGTTTCCGCCGTTTCCGTCTGCCGTTGCAGTGTTGTCCGCTTCGGTGAGGGGGTATTTACGGATCGGGGCCGGGGACCGCAAGAGCTTTTTTCGAGAAAGATGACATTTTTTTATCGGCCCTGGTTTTTGACCCAAAATCTGGGGGTTAGCGCAATGATGGCAACAAGTGGGCGGCTTTTGGGGCAAGAAGATTTCGCCGGACGGCCCGGCATCGGCCGGCTTTTTCACCTTATCCACAGACCAGACGCGAACGAGGGAAGGACAACCGCCTCGAAATGGCGGGATTCGGCGTGACTCGCCGGCGCGAATCCCGCCAGAGGACCCCATTGACCTGGCGTAACCTCATGAACTTTCCAGGTTCCGGCGCTGGAAACCGGATTCGAAGGGCGAGTCGCGCGTCTTTTCAGAATCGTCCGGAGCCCCGTCAGGGCGATCACCGCCGCCAGATAGAGAACAGGCTCCAGCGGCCAGGCCTTCACCAGCCATAGATACTGCACCGCCCCCGCCAGCGCCGCCGGATAGGTGAGAAGGTGCAGCCGTTGCCAGCGCGCCGCACCGAGCTTGCGCACCGACCAGTCATTCGAGGTCAGCGCCAGTGGGACCATGGCCAGAAGACCGACCATGCCAATGGTGATATGGGCCCGCTTTCTGCGAAAGCTACACCGGAGAGAGCCACTTGCCCATTAAAGCCGTGTCACGTCTGCGTTGCCGGATTGTAAAGAAATGTGCATCGGATCGCCGGGGCGATCCGATGCATGCGCGGGCGCTGCCCCCACCGTTCATTGGTTCGCGGAACCAATGAACGTCCCCCGAGGTATTTCGGCCACAATGAAAGAAGGGGCGGATCTCTCCGCCCCGTTCGGATCAGTGAAGGACCGCGGAATCGGGCCGGGGCCGCGAGGAACTCGCCACCTTGTCGCCGACGATCAGCCCCTCGGCGCCGGCGCCGACATGCACCGTGTCGCCGTCCATGATGTCGCCGGCCAGCAACATCTCGGCCAGCGGATCCTGCAGGCTGCGCTGGATCACCCGCTTCAGGGGCCGCGCGCCGTAGACCGGGTCGTAGCCCTGGTCAGCCAGCCACTTCCGCGCCGCCTCGTCGAGGTGGAGCGTGATCTTGCGCTGTGCCAGCCGCTTTTCGAGATGCCGGAGCTGGATCTCGACAATGCCGGTCATGTCGGCCCGCGTCAGCCGGTCGAAGATGATCTGATCGTCGAGCCGGTTAAGGAATTCGGGGCGGAAATGCGCCCGGACTGCATCCATCACGTCGCGCTTGGCATCCGAGGCATCCGCCCCTTCGGGGAGCTGGCTCAGCGCCTGCGACCCGAGGTTGGAGGTCAGGATGATCAGCGTCTGCTTGAAGTCGACATGGTGGCCCTGCCCGTCGGTCAGCACCCCGTCGTCGAGCACCTGCAGGAGCACGTTGAAGACGTCCGGATGCGCCTTCTCGACCTCGTCGAAAAGCACGACCTGGTAGGGCCGGCGCCGAACCGCTTCGGTCAGGACGCCGCCCTCGTCATAGCCGACATAGCCCGGAGGCGCACCGATCAGGCGGGACACGGAGTGCTTCTCCATGAATTCCGACATGTCGATCCGCACCATCGCATGCTCGTCGTCGAAGAGATATTCGGCGAGCGTCTTCGTCAGTTCGGTCTTGCCGACGCCGGTAGGCCCGAGGAAGAGGAACGAGCCCAAGGGCCGGTTCTCGTCGTTCAGCCCGGCGCGGGCCCGGCGCACGGCCTTCGACACCGCCTCGACCGCGCGGTGCTGGCCGATGACCCGCTTGCCGAGCTCCTCCTCCATCTTGAGGAGCTTTTCCTTTTCGCCCTCGAGCATCTTCGAGGTGGGGATCCCGGTCCAGCGCTCCACGACCTCGGCGATCTGCTCGGGCCGCACCGCTTCCTCGACCATCAGCGCGTCGTCCTTCGCCTCGGCCTCGGCCAGTTTCTTCTCGAGCCCGGGGATCACGCCATAAGATAGCTCGCCCGCGCGCGCGAGGTTGCCTTCGCGCTTGGCGTGGTCAAGCTCGCTCCGCGCGCGGTCGAGCTGTTCCTTCAGCCCGCGCGCCGATTCGAGCTTGTCACGCTCCGCCTGCCACTTGGCCGTCATCTCGGCCGAGCGCTGCTGCAGGTCGCCAAGTTCCTTCTCGAGCTTCTCCAGCCGGTCCTTGGACGCAGCGTCGTCTTCCTTCTTGAGCGCCTCCGCCTCGATCTGCTTTTGCAGGATCTCGCGGTCGAGTGCGTCGAGTTCCTCGGGCTTGGAATCCACCTCCATCCTCAACCGCGAGGCAGCCTCGTCCATGAGGTCGATCGCCTTGTCGGGCAGGAAGCGGTCGGTGATGTAGCGCTGGCTGAGGGTCGCCGCGGCGACGAGGGCGGAGTCCGAGATCCGTACGCCGTGGTGCAGCTCGTACTTCTCCTTGATGCCGCGCAGGATGGAAATCGTGTCCTCCACCGTCGGCTCGTCGACGAGGACCGGCTGGAAGCGCCGGGCAAGAGCCGCGTCCTTCTCGACATACTTGCGGTATTCGTCGAGCGTGGTGGCGCCGATGCAGTGCAGCTCGCCCCGCGCCAAGGCCGGCTTGATCAGGTTCGCGGCATCCATCGCGCCGTCGGACTTGCCGGCGCCGACGAGGGTGTGCATCTCGTCGATGAAGAGGATGATCTCGCCGGCGGCGGCCTCGATTTCCTTCAAGACAGCCTTCAGCCGCTCCTCGAACTCGCCGCGATACTTCGCGCCTGCGATCAGCGCGCCCATATCGAGCGCCATCAGCCGCTTGTTCTTCAGGCTTTCGGGCACGTCGCCATCGATGATGCGCAGCGCGAGGCCCTCGGCAATGGCGGTCTTGCCGACGCCCGGATCGCCGATCAGCACAGGGTTGTTTTTCGTGCGCCGCGACAGGACCTGCATCGTGCGCCGGATCTCGTCATCGCGGCCGATGATCGGGTCGATCCGGCCTTCTTCGGCGGCTTGTGTCAGGTCGCGGGCGTATTTCTTCAAGGCGTCGTAGCCTTCTTCGGCCGACGCTGAATCCGCGGTGCGGCCCTTGCGGATATCGTTGATCGCGGCGTTGAGGTTCTGCGCCGTCACGGCACCCGCTGAGAGCGCGTCCTTGGCCTTGGTGTTGACCATGGCGAGCGCCATCAGGATGCGTTCGACCGGCACGAAGCTGTCGCCCGCCTTCTTGGCGACCTTCTCGGCCTCGTCCAGCACCCGCACCAGCGAGGTGTCGATATAGACCTGGCCGTCGTCGCCGGATACTTTCGGCATCTTCGCGATCATCTGGTCGACCGCCTCGGCCACGCGTTTCGGCTCACCGCCGGCGCGCTGGATCAGGTTGGACGAGAGCCCCTGATCGTCATCCATGAGGGCCTTCAGAAGATGCTCGGGAACCACCCTTTGATGTCCCTCGCGCACCGCGATGGTCTGGGCGGCCTGAAGGAAGCCGCGCGACCGTTCCGTGAACTTCTCCATGTTCATCGGTTCTCTCCTTTGCTAGCCCCCGGGCTTCCGGTCGCCCGCTCAAGCGGCACGACACATCCCGGGTCTCGGCAGTGACTTGGCCATCGTCCCGGGCGATTTCAAGGACGCGCGGGGCGCGAAATCCGGAAACCAAATCGAAAGGAGATTCGCGCTTAATCGGACTTAACCTTAACGGAGGAGCCTGAGATGAGCCTGATCGAAACCCGCTTCGCCGGCGCGCTGGCACGTGCCGCCCATCGCTGGCAACGGGCGTTCCTGATCGTCAGCGAACCGCCGTCGCCGCAACTCATGGCGATTGCCGTCCGCCGTGACAGCGCGCCCGGTCCGGGGCGGGCGATGCCGAACCCGTTCCGGCCGCGCCGGGGTTGAGCGGATGCGCATTCTTTCGGCCCGCATCGCCCGCGCCCGCCGCGACCGCCGCACCGGACGGGTGGAGGCCCTGGTGGCCCTGACCGTGCTCTGGGGGGACGGTCCGATACGGGCCTTCGTCCCGATCTCGGCCCCTGCCCGCGCGCCCGGCGGCGCGCAGTTGCGCGACCGGCTTCTCGGCGCGGCGAAGCTGAGCTTCGCCGCCGATCCGGCGCGGTGCGCGCCGCGCCGAGCCGCCTGACCGCGACCGCCCGGACAGGCAGGGACCGGCCCCCCCCCCTTGGCGGGTTCGAAGCGCGCTTGACAGCCCGCCGCTTGCGGCCCAAACCCGGCGGGACCCTTGAAAGGACCGCCGATGCCGCAAGCCGATCGCCGCCTGGCCGATGACCGCCTGGCCGATGACCGCCTGATCGTCGCCCTGGACGTTCCGAACGCGCTCGCCGGGCTCGACCTCGCCGGGCAGCTCGGCGAGCGGGTGAGCTTCTACAAGATCGGCCTCGGCATGCTGACCGGCGGCGGGCTGTCGCTCGCCAACGAACTGAAGCAGGAGCACGGCAAGAGCATCTTCCTCGACATGAAACTTTTCGACATCGGCGCGACGGTGGAGGCGGCGGTGCGGGGCCTCGCGCAGCTCGATCTCGACTTCCTGACGGTGCATGGCGACCCCAATGTCGTCCGCGCCGCGAAGGAAGGGGCGGCCGGGAAGGACCTGAAGATCCTCGCCGTCACGATCCTTACCTCGCTCGACCGGGCCGATCTCGACGCGGCGCTGATCCGGCCGGGCGACGTGGCCGAGATCGTCGCCGAACGCGCGGCCCGCGCCTTTGCCGCCGGCGCCGACGGGGTGATCTGCAGCCCGCAGGAAGCGGCGCGGATCCGCGCCCTGCCGGAGGCGCGGGGCAGGCTCATCGTCACGCCGGGGGTGCGGCCGCAGGGCAGCGACCTCGGCGACCAGAAGCGGATCGCCACCCCCGCCCAGGCCATCGCCGCCGGCGCCGATCATGTCGTGGTCGGCCGCCCGGTCTGGGCCGCGCCCGACCCCGCCGCCGCGGCCGAGGCGATCCTGGCCGAACTGGCCTCACCACAGGCCCGGCAACCGAACCGCTGAACGGCGGAAGGGACAGGACCGCAGCGCCGCCCGGCCCCGTGCTATCATCGCGCCCTTCGTCCCGAGGGAGGCCCGAAGATGCCCGATCCGCACACCCCCACAGATCCGTCCGACAACAGGCTCGTCCTGTCCTATGTCGCCGTGCGCCAGGCGCTCGGCTACCTGGGGTATTTCCTGCCCCTGTCCCTCGTGATCCAAGCGAGCCTTCCCGGCAACCGCCTCGAAGCCTCGATCAGCGACTATTACTATACGTCGATGGGAGGGGTGCTGACCGGCACGCTCGCGGCCATCTGGATCT
>WOZM01000008.1:0-17426 GCA_011620265.1 Paracoccaceae bacterium | reverse complement strand
TACTATACGTCGATGGGAGGGGTGCTGACCGGCACGCTCGCGGCCATCTGGATCTTCCTCGTCACCTATTGCGGCTACGACCGCGCGCCGGGAGAATGGTTGTCGGACAGGTGGCTTTCCCGCACCGCCGGAGCGGCCGCGCTGGCCGTCGCGCTCCTGCCGATCGGCCGTGAAGGCTATCCCGTCTGCATCGGCGAGCCGCGGACCTGCTGGGTCTTCGGCGCGACCGCGCATGCGGACCTCCTCCACTACGCTGCCGCCTTCGTCTTCTTCCTCGGCCTTGCGCTTCTCTCGCTCGTGCAGTTTCCGCGCGGCGAACGCGACGCGTCGGGCCGGCTCCGCTGGACGGGGCGAACCTTCACCTTCCTCCTCGCGGGAACGGCGATCCTGGCGATGATGGCGGCGATCCTGCCCTATTTCCTCGCCGATCCGGAGACCATGGTCCTCTTGCAGGAAAACCGCTATCGCTTCTGGTGCGAAAGCATCGCGGTCCTCGCCTTCGCGACCTCCTGGCTGGCCAATGGCGGCGCGCTCGGGACACTTGTCCGGGCGATGGGCCGGATGGGCGGCGGAGCCTGACCGGCTCCGTCCTTCGACATACGCCTATTCCGTCGCCGGCAGCGCGCCCGCAGCGGTCGGCAGGGAGGTCGCGGCATCGTCCGGCCCGACCACCGGGGCGGTGGTCTGAAGATCGCCGCCGGCATTGCTGCCGGCCATCCAGATGACGATCGCCAGCGCCGCGACGATGACCGCGACGAGGAGGAGGACGCCACCGACCCCGCCTTCGCGGTGAATCTGCCCGCGCGCCCGCGACGGGTCGTAGGAAGAACGTCCGTACATGTGCTGTTCGTAGTCCATGAGAGGCTCCTTTCGGTCAGGACTGCACCCCTAGAATCGGCGCTCCCGGCCCCGGATTCCATAAGCGGATTTCCACTCGGCCGGCGCCGGCCGAAATGCCGCCGGGGCCTTGCGTCTTTCCGCCGAGCCGCCCTGATATTCCACGGAACCTTCCCGGAACGGCCGGGGCGGTCCCTCAGAAGGTCGGCGGTGTGCAGGCCGAGACGATGACGCAATCCTGCGGTCCCGGGTTGCGGAACCGGTGCGGGGTGCGGCTGTTGAAGAGGTAGCCGTCGCCCGCGCTCAGAAGCTGCGTCTCCTCGCCCACGGTGACGAGCACCTGGCCGGCGATCACGAAGCCCGCCTCCTCGGCGTCGTGGCTGTAGAGCTCGGGGCCGGTATCGGCGCCCGGCGCATAGGTTTCGTAGAGCATCTGCAGCGCGGCCGCGCCCGGCCGGCCGATCTGGCGGAAGACGACGCCGGCGCCGGCCTCGCCCAGCTTCGCGACCGGAGTGATTTCCCGCAGTTCCGCATGGGTGAAATGCCACTTCGCCCCGGTCTCGGCACCGTCCGCGAAGAAGTCGCCAAGCGAGATGCCGAGCCCGGTCAGGATCTTCTTCATCGTCGCGACAGACGGGCTGGTGCGGTTCTGCTCGATCATCGAGATCATGCCGCCGGTGACACCCGTCGCCGCCGCGAGCTGGCGCTGCGACATCCGCCGCTTCTCGCGTTCTTCCTTGAGCCGCGCGCCCGTGTCGAAATCCATCGCCCGCCCTCCGCCCGCACATCCGTTGCGGGGTCTGTCCCATAGTGATAAATTTATTGGGCAGCAACTCGCAATATTGATCATTTCGTGCCGAGGGGCTATCGAATCCGCGAACCGTCCGAGGAGAGACTTCATGCTGAACGCCGAGATCGAAACCCGCCGCAAGGCCGCCATGTCGCGCGGCGTCGGCGTGATGACCCAGATCTATGCCGATCGGGCCGAGAATGCGGAGATCTGGGACAAGGAAGGCAACCGCTACATCGACTTCGCCTCCGGCATCGCGGTGCTGAACACCGGCCACCGGCATCCCAAGGTGATCGCGGCGGTGAAGGACCAGATCGACCATTTCACCCATACCTGCCATCAGGTCGTTCCCTACGAAAACTACGTCCGCCTCGCCGAACGGCTGAACGGCATGGTGCCGGGCACGGGCGAGATGAAGTCGATCTTCGTCACCACCGGCGCCGAGGCGGTCGAGAACGCGATCAAGATCGCCCGCGCGGCGACCGGCCGCCAGGCTGTCGTCGCCTTCACCGGCGCCTTCCATGGCCGGACCTTCATGGGCATGGCGCTGACCGGCAAGGTGGTGCCCTACAAGGTCGGCTTCGGCGGCATGCCGGCGGACGTGTTCCACGCCCCCTTCCCGGTGGCGCTGCATGGCGTCAGCGTCGACCAGTCGATCGCGGCGCTGGAATACCTCTTCAAGGCCGATGTCGACCCGAAGCGCGTCGCGGCGATCATCCTCGAGCCGGTGCAGGGCGAGGGTGGCTTCTACGAGGCGCCGCGCGAATTCATGTCGCGCCTGCGCGCGATCTGCGACGAGCACGGCATCCTTCTCGTCGCCGACGAGGTCCAGACCGGCTTCGCCCGCACCGGCAAGATGTTCGCGATGGAGCATCACGAGGTGAAGCCCGACATCACCACGATGGCGAAGTCGCTCGCCGGCGGCTTCCCGCTCGCCGCGGTGACGGGCCGCGCCGAGATCATGGACGCCCCCGCGCCCGGCGGCCTCGGCGGCACCTATGGCGGCAGCCCGCTGGGGATCGCGGCGGCGAATGCGGTCCTCGACGTGATCGAGGAGGAGGGTCTCTGCGACCGCGCCAACCAGCTCGGCGCGCGGCTTAAGCAACACCTCTCCTCGCTCCGCGATGACGTGCCCGAGATCGTCGACATCCGCGGCCCGGGCTTCATGAACGCGGTCGAGTTCAATCTCGGCGGCAAGCCCTCGGCGGATTTCGCCAACAAGGTGCGGACCGAGGCGCTGTCGCGCGGCCTTCTCCTTCTGACCTGCGGTGTCCATGGCAACGTGATCCGTTTCCTGTCGCCGATCACCATTCAGGACGCGGTCTTCACCGAGGCGCTCGGCAAGCTCGAGGAGTCGATTCGCGCCGCCCGCAAGGGCTGAGCCGCCGCCCATGGACGCACGAACGGTCGCCATTCGGGGCGGCCGTTTCGTTTTCGCCCGCCCGGACCAGATGTGATCCAGCGGAGACGCCTTCGGCGTCACTGTTTTTCCGGCTCCGCGCCAGAGGCGCTTCGCGTGCCTCCGGCGGAGGTATTTCCGCCACAATGAAAGCGGGAGAGACTCGCAATGAGAACAAAGCATGAATATAGTCGATGCGCCAGCGAGGATTCCATGTTCGTCGAACTCTCAGCCACGTCGAATTTCAGCTTTCTCACCGGCGCCTCCCACCCCGAGGAGCTGATGACCACGGTCGCGGAATGCGGCCAGCCGGCGCTCGCCATCGCCGATCTGAATTCCGTCGCCGGGATCGTCCGCGCCCATGTCGCGGCGCGGGAAATCCATCGCCGGACCGGTACGGCGCCACGGCTCATTCCGGCCGCGCTGATTCGCCTGACGGATGGCTTCACCGTCACCGCCCTGCCGCGCGACCGCGCCGCGTGGGGCCGTCTCTGCCGGCTGATCTCGGCCGGGCGGCTGCGGGCGCCGAAAGGCGCGTGCGAACTGGCCCTCGACGACCTGCTCGCCTGGGGGGCGGGAATGGAGCTGCTGCTGCACCCGCCGGAATCCGCGCTGTCAGGCGGTGCCACGCCGGGGCGCGGCGCGGGCGGATGGGCGTCGCAGGCGGATGGGCTGACGCGCCGCCTTGGCCGGGAGAACCTCGCGCTCCTCATGGCGCCGCGCTACGACGGCCTCGACCGGCACCGCTTCGACCGGCTCGGCGCCCTCGCCCGTGGTCTCGGCCTGCCGACCGTCGCCTCTGCCCGCCCACTCATGCATGTCTCCGCCCGCCGCCGTCTGGCCGATGTGCTCACCGCCATCCGCACCGGCCTGCGCGTCGACGAGCTTGGCCGCAGCGCCCTTGCCAACGGCGAACAGCGCGTTCGCTCCGAAGCCGAGATGCTCGCCCTCTTCGCGGAGCACGAGGCGGCCGTTCACCGCAGCGGAGAGATCGCCGATCGCCTCGCCTTCTCGCTCGACGAACTGCGCTACGAATACCCCTCCGAGATCCTCGGCGGGGAGGAGCCTTCGGCCCGCCTCGCCCGGCTGACCCGGGAAGGGCTGCGCTGGCGCTATCCGCAGGGCGTGCCGGCGAAGGTCCAGTCTATGGCCGACCATGAACTCGACCTGATCGCGCGACTGAAATACGAGCCCTATTTCCTCACCGTCCGCGATGTCGTGGCCTTCGCCCGCGAGCGGGGCATCCTCTGCCAGGGGCGCGGGTCGGCTGCGAATTCCGTCGTCTGCTACGCGCTCGGCGTCACCTCGGTCAGCCCCGAGATCGGCACCATGGTCTTCGAGCGCTTCGTCTCCGAGGCGCGCGACGAGCCGCCCGATATCGACGTCGATTTCGAGCATGAGCGGCGCGAGGAGGTGATCCAGCACATCTACGCGAAATACGGCCGCCACCGCGCCGGGCTCTGCGCCACGGTGATCCATTACCGCGGCAAGCGCGCCGCCCGCGAGGTGGGCCGGGCGATGGGGCTGTCCGAGGAGTCGCTGTCGGCCATGTCGGGCCAGATCTGGGGCTGGGGCGGCGGCCCGGTCTCGCCCGAACGCCTGCGCGAGATCGGGCTCGATCCCGACGACCAGCGGCTCCTGCAGACGCTCGACCTCATCGCCGAGATCCAGGGCTTTCCCCGGCATCTGTCGCAGCATGTCGGCGGCTTCATCATCACCGAAGGCCGGCTCGACGAACTGGTGCCGGTCGAGAACGCGACGATGGAGAACCGCACCGTCATCCCCTGGGACAAGGACGATATCGACGCGCTCGGCATCCTCAAGGTCGATGTGCTGGCCCTCGGCATGCTCAGCTGCATCCGCAAGGCCTTCGATCTTCTCGGCAAGCATCACAAGCTCGACTGCACACTCGCCACCCTGCCGCCCGAGGACGCGCAAGTCTACGACATGCTCTGCGCGGCCGATTCCATCGGCGTCTTCCAGGTCGAGAGCCGGGCGCAGATGAGCTTCCTGCCGCGGATGAAGCCGCGCAAGTTCTACGACCTCGTGATCCAGGTCGCGATCATCCGGCCGGGGCCGATCCAGGGCGACATGGTGCACCCCTTCATCCGGCGGCGGAACGGACTCGAAAGCGTCACCTTCCCGTCGGACGCGCTCGGCGGGGTTCTCGGCAAGACGCTCGGTGTGCCCTTGTTCCAGGAACAGGCGATGCAGATCGCCATCATCGGCGCGGGCTTCTCGCCCGAAGAGGCCGACCGCCTCCGCCGCTCGCTCGCGACCTTCAAGAAGCACGGCAATGTCTCGGAATTCCGCGACCGGTTCATGGCAGGCATGCGCCGGAACGGCTATGATGACGAGTTCTCGGCCCGCTGCTTTTCCCAGATCGAGGGCTTCGGCAGCTACGGTTTTCCCGAAAGCCACGCGGCGAGCTTCGCGCTTCTGGTCTACGCCTCGGCCTGGCTGAAACACCACCATCCCGGCATCTTCGCCTGCGCGCTTCTCAATTCCCAGCCGATGGGCTTCTACGCCCCCGCCCAGATCGTGCGCGACGCCCGCGAACACGGGGTGAAGGTCCTGCCCGTCTGCGTCAATGCCAGCACCTGGGACAACCGGATGGAGGACTGTCCCGACGGCTCCCTCGCGCTCCGCCTCGGCTTCCGGCAGATCAAGGGGGTGGCGGAGGAGGAGGCGGAGTGGATCACCGCCGCGCGCCGCAACGGCTACCTCGCGATGGAAGACATCTGGCGCCGCGCCGGGGTTTCCTCCCGGACGCTGACGCTTCTCGCCGAAGCCGACGCCTTCGCCTCGCTCGGCCTGTCGCGCCGCGACGCGCTCTGGGCCGCCCGTGCCTATACGGCCACGCCCCCCCTGCCCCTCTTCGCCGGCGATCTCGACGGCGAGGGAATCGTCGAACCCGCCGTGATCTTCGCCGAGATGAGCGAGGGCGAGCATGTGGTCGAGGATTACGCCGCGATGCGGCTGACGCTGCGGACCCATCCGGTCGCGCTGCTCCGGTCCCGGCTGACGCCGGGAACCCCCCTTGCGTTTCCACTTGGCTGAAATATCCCGGGGGTGTGGGGGCAGCGCCCCCACGCGGGTCCGGGGGGATGGCCCCCGGAAAAACGATTCTATGCCTCCGGCGGGGATATTTTAACCAAGTGGAAACCAGAATCGGAAAGGCTGCCCGGGCGGTACAGGCGGGGACGCCGATGACCGTCCAAGTGGAAGCGCCCTGCCTCGCTCACGCAAGGCAGGGTTCTTTCATCTCAGCCGCCGGAGAATATCGAGGCTCGCATAGCCGTCGGGAATCATCCCGATCGCGCGCTGATAGGCGCGGATCGCGGCGATCGTGTTGGGGCCGATCTTGCCGTCGACGCCGCCCGTGTTGAAGCCGGCCTTCGACAGCCGCTCCTGCAATTCCTTGCGTTCGGCGAAGACCAGCGCGCGGTCCTCGCGCGGCCAGCTGGCCTGGATCGCCCGGCCGCCCTTGAGGCGATCAGCGAGGTGCCCGACCCCGATCACATAGGCATCGGCCGTGTTGTAACGCTCGATCACATGGAAGTTCTGGAAGATCATGAAGGCCGCCCCGCGCGCGCCGGCGGGCATCAGGATCGACGCCGCGCCATGGTTTGGAACCTTGCCCCCGTCCATGTCGCGCACTCCGAGCGCGGCCCATTCGGCGGGCGACTTCTTCACCCGCTCGCCGGTCAGGCCGAAGTCGAAGCCGCGCGGCAACTGCACCTCGACCCCCCAGGGCTGGCCCTTGTTCCAGCCGAAGCGCGCGAGGTAGGCGGCGGTCGAGGCCAGCGCGTCGGCGGGGTTGTCCGACCAGATGTCGCGCTTGCCGTCGCCGGTGAAATCCACCGCATAGGCAAGGTAGGAGGTCGGGATGAACTGGGTGTGCCCCATCGCCCCCGCCCAGCTTCCGGTCATCTGCCGGGGATCGACATCGCCCGCCTGCACGATCTTCAGGGCCGCGATCAACTGGCTTTCGAAGAAGCTGCCGCGCCGGCCGTCATAGGCGAGCGTCGCCAGCGCCTCGATCAGCGGCGTCGTGCCGCGATAGGTGCCGTAGGAGCTTTCGAGCCCCCAGACCGCCACGACGATTTCCTTTTCGACGCCGTAACGCGCCTCGATCTGGTCCAGCAGCCGCCGGTTCTGCCGCAACGCCGCCTTGCCGTTCGCGATGCGGCTCTCCGACACGGCGCTGTCGAGATAGTCCCAGATCGCTTTAGTGAACTCGCTCTGGTTGCGGTCCTTCTCGATCACCGAGGTGTTGTAGCCGATCCCCCGGAACGCGCGGTCGAAGGTGGCCGCACTGATCCCCTGCGCCAGCGCGCGGCCCCGGAAACCCGCGATCCAGCGGTCGAGGCCGAGATTGGCCGAAGCCGGGACAAGCTCTTCGGGTCCGCTCATGATCCTGTCCTGATTGTCCGGGAATGACGGCGTGATGCCCGCCGCGCCCGCCATCGCGGGAAGGAGCGTCGAAACCACGGCGATGAGTGCTGATACGCGCATGTCCTGCCTGCCTGTCGTTTTTCTTTTTTCTTTGCGCGAAGTGTAGCGCGGCCGGGCGGGGCGGAAAAGCTCCGTCTCCGGGGCCGGGCGCGGTTTCGCGTCAGCGGCGGCGGCGTTCGACCTTGCGGCGGGTCTTCGCGGCCTTCGCCTTGGCCGCGCCGGGACGCCGCGCGAGGGGCTTGCCGCGCCGCGCCGAGGCCCCGGCCGGCACATCGCGCCCTTCGATGTCGAGCAGCTCGAGCATCAGCCCGCCGGTGACCGGCACCGCCTCGGCCAGCCGGACGGTCACTCGCTGGCCGATGCCGATCGTCAGGCCGGTATCGGCGCCCATCAGCGTCTGGGCCTTCGGGTCGTAGTGGAAGAACTCGCGCCCGACCGAGCGGATCGGAATCAGCCCGTCGGCGCCGGTCTCGTCGAGTTTCACGAAAAGGCCGAACCGCGTCACCCCGCTGATGCGGCCGGCGAATTCGCTGCCCACCCGGTCGGAGAGATAGGCGGCAAGATAGCGGTCGGTCGTGTCGCGTTCGGCCGCCATCGAGCGGCGTTCGGTATCGGAGATGTGTTGCGCCGTCTCCGCCAGCATCTCGATATCCTGCGGCGACAGCCCGTCCTCGCCCCAGCCGTGGCCGAGAATCAGCGCCCGGTGCACGACAAGGTCGGAATAGCGCCGGATCGGCGAGGTGAAATGCGCGTAGCTTTTCAGCGCGAGGCCGAAATGGCCGAAATTCTCCGGCGTATAATAGGCTTGGGTCATCGACCGCAGCGTCGTGATGTTGAGAAGCTCGTCGAAATCCGTGCCCTCGGCCTGGGCCAAGAGCCGGTTCAAATGTTCGGTCCTCAGCACCTGCCCCTTGGCGAGCGTGAAGCCCGAGGCCATCGCCACCTCGCGCAGCGCGTCGAGCTTTTCGGGCGAGGGTTCCTCGTGCACCCGGAAGAGAAGCGGGCGGCGGAGGCGGATCAGCTCCTCGGCGGCGGCGACATTGGCGAGGATCATGAATTCCTCGATCAGCCGGTGGGCATCGAGCCGCTCGCGGAAGGCGACCGACTTCACCCGCCCATCCTCGGTCAGCTCGATCTTGCGTTCCGGCAGGTCGAGGTCGAGCGGCTGGCGCATCGCCCGCGCCGTCTTCGTCGCCTCGTAGGCGGCGTAAAGGGGCGCGATGACCTCGGCCAGGAGTTCCGCGCAGCGCTCGTTCGGGCGGCCGTCCTGCGCCTCCTGCACCTCGGCATAGTTGAGGCTGGCGACGGACTTGATCATCGCCCGGGTGAACCGGTGCGAGATCTTGCGGCCCTTCGCGTCGAGCTTCATCCAGACCGCGAGAACCGGCCGCGCCACCCCTTCGTGGAGCGAGCAGAGATCGCCCGAGAGCCGGTCGGGCAGCATCGGCACCACCCGGTCGGGGAAATAGGTCGAGTTGCCCCGGTGCCGCGCCTCGCGGTCGAGCGCGGAACCCGGCGTGACAAAGTGGGCGACATCGGCGATGGCCACCCAGACGACATGGCCGCCCTCGTTCTTAGGGTCTGCGTCAGGATGGGCATGGCAGGCATCGTCATGGTCGCGGGCATCGGCCGGGTCGATGGTGATGAAGGCCAGATGCCGCAGATCCTCGCGGTCGCCGAGGGGCGCGGGCTTCATGCGGTCGGCTTCCTCGATCACCGCATCGGGGAAGTCGTCGGGAATGCCGTGCTGATGGATCGCGATCAGCGACACCGCCCTCGGCGCCGAGGGGTCGCCAAGCCGCTCGACGATGCGCGCGCGCGGCAGCCCCATCCGGCCCTTCGGACCGGCGAGTTCCGCCTCGACCAGTTCGCCGTCCTTCGCGCCCTGCGTGGCGTCGGCGGCGACCGTCCATTCCTTGTCAGCGCCCTTGTCGATGGGCACGATGCGCCCGCCTTCGGTCTCTTTGCGGAAGATGCCGAGGATCTTGTGCGGATTGGTGCCGATCTTGCGGATCAGCCTTGCCTCGTACTGATGGTCCTCGCCCTTCACCTCGTTGACGCGGGCGAGGATGCGGTCGCCTTCCGCCACCGGCGCGTCGGCCTTGCGCGGCTGGAAGAGGACGCGCGGCTCCGGCGCCTCGCCCTGCCATTCCATCGGCTTCGCGAACTGGTCGCCGTTGCGGTCGGGCGGCAGGATCGTGAGGATCGTCACGGGGGGCAGCTTCTCGGGGTCGCGGTAGGTCTTGCGCCGGCGCTCCAGCGTGCCCTCGCCCTCGAGCTCCTTCAGGATCCGCTTCAGCTCGATCCGGTCCGCTCCCTTGATGCCGAAGGCCTTCGCGATATCGCGCTTGGCCGAGAGGCCGGGATTGTCGGCGATCCAGTCGAGGATCTCGGATTTGGAGGGGATGCGGGCCATGTCGCTGGCTACCACGCCCGCGCGACGGCGTCATGTGGAAATGGCGGGCGCCGCGACCGGGGGAGGCGGAGCGCCGCAGGTATTTGGGCCACAGTGAATGAGGGTTGCTTGCGGACCTGACCCGTGCCGGCCGGGGCGCGCGTCAGGCGAAATAGTCGCGCAGGATCCGCGCGTAGATCGCCTTGAGCCGGCCGATCTGCGCGACCTCCACCCGCTCGTCGACCTGATGCATGGTCTTGCCGACGAGGCCGAATTCCACCACCGGGCAGTGATCCTTGACGAAGCGCGCATCCGAGGTGCCGCCGGAGGTGGAAAGCGCGGGGTCGCGCCCGGTTTCGGCCTTGACCGAGCTGGCCACGAGCCGGACGAAGTCGCCCGGCGGAGTGAGGAAGCTTTCGCCCGAGACCTGGACGTCGAGGCCGAAGATCACGCCCGTCTCGGCCTCGACCTTCGCCGCCTCGGCGCGGAGCCAGTCCGCGAGGCTCGACGACGAATGGGCGTCGTTGAAGCGGATGTTGACGGTCGCGCGCGCCTTCGCCGGGATCACGTTCGTCGCGGGATTGCCGGTGTCGATCGTGGTGATCGCGAGCGTCGAGGCATCGAAATGCGCGGTTCCCTCGTCGAGCCGGTGCGCGGCGAGCCTGTCCATGAGCCGGACGAGCGCGTGTAGCGGGTTCTTCGCCCGGTGCGGATAGGCCGAATGGCCCTGCACCCCCTTCGCGTCGAAATGCGCGGTCAGCGATCCCCGGCGGCCGATCTTCATCATGTCGCCGAGGCGTTCGGGGCAGGTCGGCTCACCCACGAGGCAGACCGACATCGCCTCGCCCCGCGCCGCCATCCAGTCGAGAAGCGCCACGGTGCCGTCCTTGCCCGGCCCCTCCTCGTCGCCGGTGATGGTGAGGACGATGGCGCCGTCGGGCGGCGTCGCACGGACGAAATCGACGGCGGCGGCGACGAAGGCGGCGACCCCGGACTTCATGTCGGTGGCGCCGCGCCCCCAGAGCCAGCCATCGACGATCTCGCCCCCGAAGGGATCGTGCGTCCAGGCGGCCGCGTCGCCGACCGGCACCACGTCGGTATGGCCGTTGAAGCCGAAGCTCCGGTTCGCGCCGGCCCGCCCCCAGCGGGCGAAGAGGTTGGGCGTGCCGTTCCGGTCCACCCGGTGGCAGTCGAACCCGGCCCCGGCCAGCAGGCCCTGCAGGAGGACGAGCGCCCCGCCCTCCTCCGGCGTGACCGACGGGCAGCGGATCAGATCGGCGGTCAGGCGGACGGGATCGACGGGTTCGGGCACGGGCACGCTCCTTCATGGACGGGTCCAGCACTACTCCCTCCGCCCCGGGGCTTCAATGCGGGGGCGGTGTTGCAGGAACGCCACCGGTGCCCGGGGCCGGAGTCGCGCCATTCAGGCGGCGATTCACAAAGCCGGGGCATCCGGACATAGTCGGACTGCGAACAGAGACCCGAGACAGGGCAAATGCAGCTTTGGCGCAACGTCGCCAGGATCGAGCGGTTGGTGCGATGGCAGGACAGGCGGGATCATGGCCCGCAGGGCAGGCGTCGGCTTTCTCCCGGAGGCATGCGGCATGAGCTGGCGCCTCCTTCGCCGGCGCGACGGACAGGTCCGCCGCTACGGCGGGATCTCGGGCGACGGATTGGAACGGGGCACACTTGTCCTCGAGGTCGACCTCGGGGACGTCTCCCGATCGAGGGGGCCGCTGGTGCAACTGGGCCCGCAACGCGAACCGGGATGCCTCTTCGTCATCGAGCCGATGGCGGACGGGCGCATGCACCTCTTGCGCCGGCAGGGCGCGGCGGTCAGCCATCTCTCCGTCGGGCTCGGGCGGGACCCCGCCTCCGGCCGGCTGCGGCTCAGCTATCACTGGGACCGGGCGCGCGGCCGAAGCCTTCTCACCGCGGAGAACCTGACGCGCGGCACGATCCGCCAGCAGGAGGCGCGCGGGGCGCTGCCGGTCCGCCCCAACGAGATCGCGGCGCTCTTCGGTCCCGACGCTGCGGCGATCCGGCATCCGGCGCTTGACTGGGCCGGCCTCGCCGATCACTGGCAGACCGTGGGTCCGGTTCCGGGAATCGCACCGGGCACGCTCATCGACACCGGCGACGGCCCCCGCCCGATCGAAACGCTGCGTCCCGGCGACCGTGTCCGCACCGCCGATGCCGGCGATCTGCCGGTCCTCTGGCAGGGGCGCATCGCGGCGCCCGTCCTCGGCGGCCTCAGGACGGTTCGCCTCAACGCGCCCTATTTCGGACTTCCGGACAACCTGATCCTGAGGTCGACTCAACGTGTCGCTCTTTCGGGCGCCGATGTCGAATACCTCTTCGGCGACGATCAGGCCCTCGTCGAAGCCCGGCATCTGGTCGATGGCCGGAGCGCGGTCTGGGGCCCCGAAGGCGGGATCGAGGTCAGCCACGGGCTGCTTCTGGAGCGCCACGCGCTGATCCGCGCCGGCGGTCTCTGGACCGAGAGCCTCTATCTCGGCCGCATCGGCCGCAGCCCCGACCTTGCGCGCGCGACCGCGCCCGGCGCCCTCGCCGATCGCGGGCAGATGCCGCTCCATCGCGGCCCGGTCCACCGCGAGCTTCTCGATTTCGAGGTCCGCGCCCTCGCCCTGGCGCGCCACGGCGGCCGGGCGCCGCTCGCCGCCTGACGGCGCGGCGGGTCAGAGATCGAAAGTCGCGAAGACCGGGGCGTGGTCGGAGGGCTGCTCCCAGCCGCGCGCCGCGCGCAGGATGCGGCTGGCATGCGCGGCATTGGCGATGTCGGGCGTCGCCCAGACATGGTCGAGCCTGCGGCCCTTGTCGGCCGCGTCCCAGTCCGGCGACCGGTAGGACCACCAGCTGTAGAGAAGCCCGTCGGGAATGTCCTTCCGCGTCACATCCACCCAGTTTCCGGCCGCCTGTGCATCCGCCAGATGCTCGACCTCGACCGGCGTGTGGCTGACGATCTTCAAGAGCTGCCTGTGGCTCCAGACATCGTCCTCGCACGGCGCGATGTTGAGGTCGCCGACGAGGATCGCCTTTTCCGGTCTCTCCTGATGCGCCCAGTCCCGCATGGCGGTGACGTAGTCGAGCTTCTGGCCGAATTTCTCGTTCACCTCCCGGTCGGGCACGTCGCCGCCGGCGGGCACATAGAAATTGTGGATGGTGACGCCGTTCTCCAGCCGTGCCGCGACGTGGCGGGCATGGCCGAGGTCGACGAAGTCATGCGCGCCGACCTCGGTCAGCGGCAGTTTCGACAGGATCGCGACGCCGTTGTAGCCCTTCTGGCCGCGCGCCACCATGTGGCGGTAGCCGAGGGCTTCGAACCCTTCCGTCGGGATCAGGTCCACCGGCGACTTGCATTCCTGAAGGCAGAGGATGTCGGGCGCCTCGTCGGCCATCAGCCGGCGGACCAGGGGTTCCCGGAGACGGACCGAATTGATGTTCCAGGTGGCGATGGTGAAGGGCATGGCGGTCCTCGTCTCTTGCGCCGCGCGACCTTAGCGGGGCGGCGGCGGCAATGTCCATGCCGGCCGCCCCGCCGGACCGCTTGAGCTCTCGCGCGCCCCGTGCAAGATGCCGGGACTGCAATAGGGAGCCAGCCCGATGACGCTTTTCCGGTTCTTCGCCGTCCTTCTCGCCGTGCTGATGGCGCATCCGGTCGCCGCCCGCCCGCTCGATGCGGGCGAGGCGAAAGCCCTCGACGCATCGCTCGGTGCCTATCTCAGGGCGATCGGCCGGAGCGATGCCAAAGGCATCGTCGCCGCCCTGCCGCCGCGCGTCCTCAACGTCTTCGCCGGCGCGACCGGGGTCGAGACCAGGAAGCTCGAGGCGACGCTCGTCGATCAGACCAGAACGCTGATGAAAGGCACGACGGTCCGCGACGTGACCGCCGACCAGTCCGACCTCGATGCCGGCGAGGACGCGCTTGCCGACGGGACCAAGGTCACCTGGGTGCTGATCCCGACCGCCTTCGTCACCGAGGCCGACGGCGCGGTGATGCGGAACGAACAGCCGCTTCTCGCGGTCGAGGACGGGGAGACATGGTATTTCCTCCGCATCGACGGGCCGGAGCGGCAACAGCTCGCGGCCCTCGCCTATCCGTTCCTCGCCGGGCGGGAGTTTCCGCCCGCCACGGTCACGGCGGTGAAATAAAGCGTTTCTGGTTTATGTTGGGACGGCAACTATCAGAATTCGAACGAAAACGGTTCGAATTCTGATTCAAAGAAAACCCGAAACGCCATAGGCGCGACGGGGCCTTGCGCATCGGCCCCCGGCAGAGATGCTGGCGGTATCCGACAGCGAGGAACCGATGCCGCGGGCATGCTCTGGCACGTCGTGACCGTCAGCTACCGGCAGCGGACAATCCCGGACGACTTCCTCGGCCGGGTCAACTCGATCTACCGCTTCTTCGGCTGGGGGGCGATGCCCCTCGGCGCGCTGGCCGGCGGGGCGCTCGTCAGCCTCGGCGAAGCGCCAATCGGCCGCGACCTCGCCCTGCCCGCGCTCTACGCGCTGCTGCGGTTGCGGCAGGACTGAAGCACTCCGCGCCCAACTTGCCGCAAGGGGGCGCGCCCGATGACCGAGGCGGGCAGGAAAAAAAGGCCGGGCACAAGGCCCGGCCAGTCCAACAGGGAGGATGCCGTGCCATAACCCCGACACGACAAGGGGAACTCATGCCACCAGTCTATATCCACCCGATTCGGTCACAAGAAGGCGGGCATTGGACGGATCCGGTTCTATTTTCTGGCGAAGACGGTAAATATGCGTCTCGAGCGTGTGGGTCGTGACCCCGGCATTGTAGCCCCAGACCTCGTGCAGGAGCACATCGCGCGCCACCACGCCCTCGGTCGCCCGGTAGAGAAACTTGAGGATGTTCGTCTCTTTCTCGGTCAGGCGGATCTTCCGGTCGCGCTCGTCGATCAGCATCTTCATCGCCGGCTTGAACGTATAGGGCCCAAGCTGGAAGATCGCGTCCTCGGATTGCTCGTGGGTCCTGAGCTGCGCCCGGATCCGGGCCAGCAGCACCGGAAACTTGAACGGCTTCGTCACGTAATCGTTGGCGCCCGCATCGAGGCCGAGGATCGTGTCGGCATCGCCGTCATGCCCGGTCAGCATCAGGATCGGGCATTTCACGCCCTGCTTGCGCATCTTCTTGCACAGCTCGCGCCCGTCGGTATCCGGCAGACCCACGTCGAGGATCACGAGATCGTAGATCTCCTCCTTGACCTTCTCGATGCCTTCGGCGCCGCTGCCGGCCTCGAAGACATCGAAATCCTCGGTCGAGACGAGCTGTTCGGCCAGCGCCTCGCGCAGGTCCTCGTCATCGTCGACAAGCAGGATTTTCTTCAGGTTGGCCATCGTCTTGCCCTCCGCTTCTTGCCCATGAGATGCGTATGCAAGGGCAGTTCGGCAAGTCACGGCACCGCTATCTCACGCGGACGTGTCGCTCGTACGGCAATTGTTTCAATTTGCGTCGCGCCGGACTATCTAGAGGGGCAACGACCCGGACGGAATGAAACATGGCCCTCGGCCCCGACATCGTCGAACGACTGAACCGCGCCCGGGCCGACCTGCGCATGGGCGTGCCGGTCCTGCTCTCTGCCGGCAATGCGGCGGCGCTGGCGCTCGCGGCAGAGGCGCTCGACCCGGCGCGCTTCGCCGCCCTCTCGGCGATGGGTCCGCTGACGCTCGCCATCACCGCGCGGCGGGCCGAGACGCTGAAGGCGCGCGCCTATGACGGCGACATCGCACGGCTGATCGTGCCGGGGGACGCGACACCCACCTGGATCGACGCCGTCGCCGATCCGGCCGACGATCTCCGCTCACCGATGAAGGGCCCCTTGCACAGCCACCGCGACGGCGACCCGACGCTGGCCCGCGCCGCCATCGCGCTGGCGAAATCCGCGCGGCTCCTGCCCGCCGCCGTCCTCGTGCCCGTAGCCGATGCCCCGGGGCTGGCCGCGTCCGAGGGGCTGACCCTCATCGACTGGGACCGCGCCGCCCCCGCCCTGTCCGAAGCCGCCCCGATCCACCCCGTCGTCTCCGCCCGCGTGCCGATGGAGGCCGCCGAGGCCGGCCGACTCCACGTCTTCCGCCCCGAGGACGGCGGCGAGGAACATTACGCGATCGAGATCGGTCATCCGCCGCGCGAAAGGCCCGTGCTCGCCCGGCTCCACTCCGCCTGCTTCACCGGCGACCTCCTCGGCAGCCTGAAATGCGATTGCGGACCGCAGCTCAGGGCCGCCCTCGCGCAGATGGGGGCCGAGGGCGCCGGCGTGCTTCTCTACCTCAACCAGGAAGGCCGCGGCATCGGCCTCGCCAACAAGATGCGCGCCTATTCGCTGCAGGATCAGGGCTTCGACACGGTCGAGGCGAACCACCGGCTCGGCTTCGAGGATGACGAACGCGACTTCCGCCTCGGCGCGGCGCTCCTGAAGAAGCTCGGCTTTTCCGCCGTCCGGCTGCTGACCAACAATCCCGCGAAGATCCGGATGATGGAGGCGATGGGCATCACCGTCACCGAGCGGGTACCCCTGAAGGTCGGCCAGACCCGCCACAACGAGGCCTACCTCGCCACCAAGGCGCAGAAATCCGGCCACCTGCTGTGAGTGCCGCCGATCTCGTCCTCACGCCCACCGGCCTGCGTTTCCTCGGCCGGACCTTCCCCGTCAGCATCGGCCGCTCCGGCATCGCGCCCGACAAGCGCGAAGGCGATGGCGCCACGCCCGCCGGAACCCACCGGGTCATCGGCCTCCTCTACCGTCCCGACCGGATCGCCGCCCGGAGCCTGCCGGACTGGGCGGAACCGATCCACCTCGAAGACCGCTGGTGCGACGCGCCCGGCCATCCGGCCTACAACCACCTCACCCGCAAGCCTTTCGGCCCAAGCCCCGAACGCCTTCGCCGCGCCGATCCGCTCTACGATCTTATCCTGCCGCTCGACTGGAACTGGCCCGACGCGGTCCCCGGCAAGGGCTCGGCGATCTTCATCCACCAATGGCGCCGCCCCGGCTACCCGACCGCCGGCTGCCTCGCCTTCGCAAGGGCCGACCTCCTCTTCATCGCCCGCCACGCCGCGCCCGGCACCCGTGTCGTGATCCCCGTCCGCATCTGACTTCATCTTGCCGGAAATATCCTCGGGGGTGAATTGCCGCCCCGGCGGCAAGAGGGGGCGGAAGGCCCCCTTTTCAACGCGCCGCGTGATCCCGCGCCCCGAAGATGGCCGATCCGACCCGGACATGCGTCGCGCCAAGCGCGATCGCCGCCTCGAAATCCGCGCTCATCCCCATCGACAGGCCGGCCAGCCCGTTCCGCTCGGCCATCCCGGCGAGCATCGCGAAATGCGGCGTCGAATCCTCGCCCTCCGGCGGGATGCACATGAGGCCCCGGACCGGCAGGCCGAGCTCGCGGCAACGCGCGACAAAACTGTCCGTCTCGTCCGGCAGCACCCCGGCCTTCTGCGGCTCCTCGCCGGTATTGACCTGGACGAAGAGGTCCGGACACCCGCCCCGCGCCTCGGCCAGCCG
>WOZM01000302.1 GCA_011620265.1 Paracoccaceae bacterium | reverse complement strand
GGCGGGCGCATCATCGCGAACGGAGTCGAGCTGGACGCTGACGGGCGCAGAGTTGCCTACTGGATTCACCCCGCAAAGCCGAGCGACCAATTTCCGACTTACGCGCCCCCGGTGCGGGTGCCGGCCGAAGACGTGCTGCATGTCTTCCGGCCTACCGGGCCTGGCGCGGTGCGCGGCGTCTCCGCCTTGGCGCCGGTTCTGTTGCGCCTTGCCGAGTTGGACGCGACTGAAGACGCGCTGCAAGTGGCGGCGAAGGTATCGGCGCTACTCTCGGTGATCCTGTCCAATGTGAATGATCCGAGCGGCGAGGATCCGTTGCCCGATGGCGTCAGCCTGGAACCGGGCGCGATTCTTAAACTGGCTGGCGGGTGGAGCGTCAACACCGTAGCTCCGCAACAGGCGCAACAGATCGTCGAGTATTTGGGCCATATGGCCCGCACCATCGCGGCCGGGCTGGACGTGCCCGAACACCTTCTGACCGGCGATATGAGGCAAGCGAATTACAGCTCGCTCAGGGCCGCGCTGGTCGCGTTCCGGCAGAAGATCGAAGCCTATCAATTCGCGGTGCTGGTGCCGCAGATGCTGGACCCCGTGTGGCGTCGCGTCATGGCATCGGCCGCACTGTCCGGGCGGATCGAAGCCGATCTGAATGACGACCTCTTCGCAGTCGAATGGATCCCGCCGGCGCAGCCGTGGGTCGACCCGCTGAAGGATGCAAATGCGACTGTCGCCCTGATGAAGGCCGGCTTGATGAGCCGCCGTCAGGCGGTGGCGCAACTCGGCTACTCGATCGACCAACTGGACGCTGAGATCGCCGGCGACCGGGCGCGCGAGACAGATCTTGGACTCAACTTCAACAAGGGGGCCTGAAATGGCAACTCTCACGGCGAATCCTGACAAGGCAAGAAAGCCGGGGGCACCCCCGCCGGTTGACCGCACCGACCTGTTGTCGCGCGCCATGCCCGCAACAGGCGACTTCAACCGCGACTCCATGACAATCACGGCAGTGATCGCCACGGCGCATCCGGTGGCCCGTCGCGATAGCCGCGGCCCTTACGTGGAAGTGCTCGACCCCGCCGGCCTCGATCTGGCGGGCGCCGATGACGTGCCGTTCCTGGACTCGCACAACCGGACGCGGGCGCAAGCGACGATCGGGCGGGCGCAGAATGTTCGGATCGAGGACGGGCAGGTGGTGGCCGATCTGCGATTCAGCGTGGCCGATGATGTGGCCCCGATCGTGCAGCGGGTGCAGGACGGCACTCTTTCGAAATTCAGCGCCGGCTAT
This sequence comes from Paracoccaceae bacterium, assembly GCA_011620265.1. Taxonomy (GTDB): domain Bacteria; phylum Pseudomonadota; class Alphaproteobacteria; order Rhodobacterales; family Rhodobacteraceae; genus Albidovulum. Next base: position 3,359 of record WOZM01000302.1, on the reverse strand, counting down.
TCGGTGCGGAAGTGGCGCGAAAGCGTCGACAACGGCTTGCGAACCCGCACGGCCGTCGACTGGTCATTGCTGGAAGTGTCGCTGGTCGCGATTCCCGCTGACCCCAATTGCAGCAAAAGGAGTGAAGGCATGGCCCTTGACGACAACCAGAGCGATCGCGCGGCGCTGATCGAACAGATTCGATCCTCGCTCGCACTTCCCGAGGACTGGGCAACCCGCATGAACGACGAGCTGACCGACGACGAAATCCGAGAGTCGGCCCGCGAAGAGTTGCTCAAGCGCCAGAAGGCGGCGCCGAAGATCCGCGTTCACGGCGGCGCCGAAGATCCGGCGCAGATCTCGACCCGGCAAGCCGACGCGATCGCCTTCCGCATGGCCGGCGGCGACCTGCCCGACTCGGCCCGCGAATATGTCGGGATGAGCCTTCGCGACCTCGCCGCCGACTCCCTGCAACGGGCCGGGCAGAGCACCCGCGGAATGTCGGCCGATGAAGTGTTCCAACGCGCCGCGGTTGGCACGTCAGACTTCCCGGTGCTGGTTTCCAACTCCATGAACAAGGTGGCGCTGGACAGCTACCGCGCCGCCGAAAGCCCGCTGAAGGCTCTGGCGCGGCAACGCACCCTGCCCAACTTCAAGGAGTCGACCTCGATCCGCCTTGGCGAGATGGGGCGCCTCGAAGAAATGACCGAGGGCGGCGAATTTATCCATACCAGCCGCGCGGAGACCGGCGAGAAGATGAGCCTGAAAACCTTCGGGCGCGCGATCAACGTCAGCCGCAAGCTTCTGATCGACGATGACCTCAACATGCTCGGCGACATGACGGCGGCAATGGGCGCGGCGGCGGCGCAGACCGAGGCCGAGGAACTGGTGGCGACCTTCACCGGCAACCCTGTCCTTTCCGATGGCAACGCGGTCTTCGATGCCTCGCGCGGCAACCTCGCCGCCGTGGGCGTGGCGCTTGGCGCGGCCGGCGACCTCGCCGCGATCGACGATGCGCGCAAGGCGATGCGCACGATCAAGGGACTCGACGGCAAGACCATCATCGGCGTGCAGCCGAAATATCTGGTGGTCGGACCTGAGAGCGAGACGGCGGCGGAACAGATCCTCGCTTCGATCTACGCCGCCACCAAGGATGACGTGAACGCCTTCAGTGGCAAGCTCAGCCCTGTGGTGGAACCGCGCATCACCGGGCCGGGCTGGTTCATCATGGCCGAACCTTCGCGAGTCCCGGCGCTTCAGTACGCCTATCTCTCGGCGGCGCAAGGCGTGCAGATCCAGCGTCAGGAAGCCTGGACCACTCTCGGCCTGCAATACCGCGCCTTCCTCGACTTCGGCACGGGCTGGGTCGATTGGCGGGGCGCTTACTTCAATCCGGGGGCGTAATGGCAACCGTCGCTGAACTACAGGCGTTCCGCTCAAGGCTTCAAGAATCCCGCTATGGCGGGATTCGCGAAGTCCGCGACTCGAACGGCGAGTCCGTTGTCTACAAGTCGGACGGCGAGATGGCCCGTGCCCTCGCTGCGCTCGACGCGGAGATCAAACAACTGGAACAGGGCACGCGCCCTGTCTCGCTCGCCTATCCCAACACAAGCAAAGGACTCTGAAAATGGCTTCCAACTATGTGCAGGTCGGCGACACGCTGACCATTCCCGCCCCTGCTGACGTGCTGTCGGGCGACGTGGTGATCGCCGGCGGCATCGTCGGCATCGCCCAGAATGACGCCCTCACCGGGGCGCTGGTCGACGTGGCAACGACCGACGTGTGGGAACTGGCCAAGGTCGGCGCCGATGCCTTCGCGCTTGGTGATCCGGTCTACTGGGACGATACCGCGAACCTCGCGACCGTCACCACGGCCGGCAACACGCTGATCGGCGTCGCGATCGCGGCGGCCGGCGCCGGGGCTGCGACCGTCAAGGTGCGGTTGAACTGATGGCCGATGTAGCCCGCCACCTTCCCGCGATTCAGCCCCCCGCCAAGCGCGGCCTGTGTCGTGTTGAGGCGGCGGGCTACATCGGAGTCAGCCCGACAACATTCGACAAGATGGTGCTTTGCGGCGAGATGCCCGGCCCCAAGCGCGTCGGCGCCCGGAAAATCTGGGACTGCCGCGCTTTGGACTTGGCATTTGAAGCCTTGCCGGGTGAGGATTCGATTCCCGAAAAAAATGACTGGGATTGATCCTGTGAAACAACTGCGAAGACCACCAAAATATTGCCAAGGCTTTGTCGACCGATATGGAAATCCGCGATGGTATTTCCGCCGCCCCGGCTTCCCCCGCATCCCGCTGCCCGGCCTGCCCTGGTCGCCCGATTTCATGGCGGCCTATGAAAAGGCAGCCCAAGGCGAGCGGCTCGAAATCGGCGCTGCCCGAAGCGAGCCTGGAACCATCGGGGCGCTTGTCGCCAGCTACTATCGCACATCCGATTTCGTGAACCTGACCGGATCGACCAAGGCGACCTATCGCGGTATCATGGAACGGTTTCGCGCCGAACATGGCCACAAGCGCGTGGCGCATATGGAAAAACGGCATGTTCAAGAGATCGTCGCGGCGAAGGTCGACACGCCTGCCGCGGCGAACAACCTGTTGCGGATGATTCATTTGCTCATGCGCCATGCAGTCGACCTTGGCTGGCGCGGCGACGATCCGACGCAGCATGTCCGCAGAGCCAAGCGCAAGGCCGGCGGCTTCCTTACTTGGGAAGAGGATCACATTGCGGCCTTCCTCGCCAAGCACAAGCCGGGCAGCCGGGCATATCTGGCATTCAGCCTCTTGCTCTATACCGGCCAGCGTCGCAGCGATGTTGTGCGCATGGGTCGCCAGCACGTCCGCGCCGGGATCCTTTCGATCACGCAACAGAAGACCGGGCAGGCGGTGCATATCCCGCTGCATCGCGATCTGAAGGCCGCGCTCGACGGGCTGCCGCTCGACAATCTCGCGTTCCTTGTGACCGCTCAAGGGCGCCCATTCACTCCGGCCGGTTTCACCAACTGGTTTCGGGACATGGTGCGGGAAGCCAAGCTGCCCGATGGATTGTCGCCCCACGGGCTGCGCAAGGCGACCTGTCGCAGGCTCGCCGAAGCGGGCTGCACGGCGCACGAAATCATGGCGATCAGCGGTCACAGATCACTGGCGGAGGTGACGCGCTACACGGTTGCCGCCAGTCGCAAGGATCTTGCGAAGCGGGCGATCGCCTCGCTCGGCAGGAACACAAGGAAAACAAAGACTGTCAAACTCGGCAGTAAGGTTTGACAATTTGCCCCGCAAGCGATTGAATTTCATGGATAAAATTTTGGTGGTGGCGGAGTGGAAGGGATTCGAACCCTCGAGACGGTTTCCCGTCTGCACCCTTAGCAGGGGTGTG
>WOZM01000208.1 GCA_011620265.1 Paracoccaceae bacterium | reverse complement strand
CCCCGCGCGTCACAGATGCGCGAGAACGGAGCGCGCGGCGCGCAGGCCCGGCGCCTCGCCACCCTGCCCGAGCCGCGCCATCGTCACCGCCATCGCCGCACGCTGCGCCGCGCGGGCATCCTCGTCGTCGACGAGCCGGGCAAGGGCGGCGGCGATCGGACCGGGCCGGCAGGCGGGGCCGAGGAACTCCGGAACCGCCCGGGTGTCCGAGACTATGTTGACGAGCGTCACCGTGTCGATCAGGGCCGCCCGCTTCATCATCTGCCAGGTCAGCCAGTTGAAGTCATGGGCGATGACCATCGGTATCCGGTTCGCCGCGAGTTCGAGGCTGACGGTGCCGGAGGCGGCGAGCGCGATGTCGGCGGCGGCGAAGGCCGCGCGCTTTTCGCCCGTCGCCTCGACCACCAGCGGCACGACCGTCCAGCCCGCCACGATCTCGCGCACGAGCGGGCCGACACCGCGCAACGTGGGGACCACCACGCGCAAGCGCGGTTCGCGGTCGCGGAGCCGCGCGATCGCCTCATCGAAGCGCGGCGCGAGGCGGGTGACCTCGCCCCGGCGAGATCCGGGCAGGCAAAGGAGGAGCGGCTGGTCGGCGCCGATCATGTGGGTTTCGCGGAAGGCCTCCGCCTCGGCCCCGGTGCCGACAGGATCGGCCACGACCGGATGGCCGACGAAATCGCAACTCATCCCGGCCGCTTCCATATAGGACGGCTCGAATGGAAAGAGCGCCAGCACATGGTCGATGACCGGCGCCATCTTCGCCGCGCGCCCCGGGCGCCAGGCCCAGACCGTCGGCGCGACATAGTGCATGGTCCTCAGCTCCGGCCTGAGCGCCCGCGCGGCGGCGGCGACGCGGAGGCAGAAATCCGGGCTGTCGATGGTGACGAGCGCGTCGGGCGCGATCTCGGCCACGGCCCGTGCCGTCTCGGCGATGCGGCGCTTCAGGTGGCGGTATTTCGGCAGGATCTCCACGAGGCCCATGACCGATAGCTCGTCCATCGGAAACCGGCTTTTGAGCCCCTCGGCCTCCATCCCGGGGCCGCCGATACCGTGGAATTCGATGCCGGGGGCGAGGGCCTTCAGCCCCGCCATCAGCGCGGCCCCGAGGGCGTCGCCGGAGGCTTCGCCCGCGATGAGGAAGAGCTTCATCGCTCCCGCGCCCAGAGAAAGAGGCCGGCGGCGGCGGCGGCATCCACCATCGCGGCGCGGTCGAGGAGGATCACGCCCGACGCCTCCCAGGCGATGCCGGCAAGGCCGGCTCCGGCGGCGGCGCGGACCGTCGAAGGCCCGAGCGTCGGCAGGTCGATGCGGCGGTCCTGACCGGGTTTCGGCGCCTTGTAGAAGACGCCCTTCGCGCCCTTCGGATCGGGCCTGAGCCCCGGCGCGTGGCGGGCGACGAAGTCGAGCATCGCATCCGTCCCCGGCAGGGTTTCGACCGCGAGGCAGAGCCCCTGCGCGACCACCGCGCCCTGCCCGAGATCGAATGCGTCGAGGCCCGCGACGATCTCGGCCGCGCGGCCGGCATCGCGGCGATCGGCCTCACCCGGCGCGCCGGCGAGAAGGCCGGGACCGGGGACGAGATCGGGCGCGAGGGTCTCGGCGCCCACGACCTCGAACCCCCAGTCCTCGAAGATCGCGATGACTTCCCGCAGCGCCCTGTCGTCGCCCTGACCGATCGCGGCGAGCAGCCGGGGGACGAGCGTCGCGGTCTTCGGGTCGAACATCTCGGGGTCGAGCCGGGGCCGGCGGATCGCCCCGGCGAAGGCGACGCGGGTCACGCCGCGCGCGGCGAGATCGTCGAGGAGGAGCGCCAGCCTTTCGAGACGGAACCGGATCGGGGCGACACCCGTAAAGTCGGCCGGAAATCCCTCGAGCTCGGCGACGAGGCAGGGTTCGCCCCGCTCCGCCAGCGCCGCGACGAGCCGGGCCGGAAGCCCGCCATGACCGGCGATGATCGCCGTCCCGCTCATCGCGGCGTGAGGAAGGAGCGGTCGGAGGGGCCGAGGATGAAGTCCAGCACCTCGCGCACCAGCGCGTTGTCGGGATTGTCGTCGGCGCGTGCCCGCGCGGTGTCGCGGAACGTGCCCTGCCCCAAGGCCGCGACGAGGTCGCGCAAGGCGGCGATGTCGGCGCGCCCTGCCCCGCGCCGCTTCAGCCCGACGAGGTTCAGCCCGTCGAGCGTGCCGCGCGGCCCGTGGACGAGGCCGTGCGGGATCACGTCGGCCGTGACCATCGTCACGGCGCCGATCATCGCGCCCCGGCCGATACGGACGAACTGGTGGACGCCGGAGAGACCGCCGACGATGACCTCGTCCTCGAGCACGCAATGGCCGGCAAGGGCGGCGTCGTTGACCAAAATCACCTTGTTGCCGATCTGGCAGTCATGGGCGACATGGGCTCCGGCCATCAGAAGGCAATCGTCGCCGATCCGAGTTACCCCGCCGCCGCCTTCGGTGCCGACATTGATCGTCACATGCTCGCGGATGCGGTTGCGCGCCCCGATCACCAGCGAGGTGTCCTCGCCGTGGAACTTGAGGTCCTGCGGGATCTCGCCGACCGTGGCGAAAGGGAAGATCGTCGTGCCGTCGCCGATTTCGGTCCGGCCGGTGATCACCGCGTGGCTCTTGACCTCGACGCCGCGGCCGAGCGCCACCTCGGCACCGACGAGGCAGAACGGCCCGATCCGGCACTCCGCGCCGACACGCGCCCCCGGCTCGACAAGGGCGGAGGGGTGGATACTGGCGCTGGCGTCGATGGTCATGCTCAGTCCCTGAGATCCATCATCGCCGCGATCTCGGCCTCGCAGGCAAGCTGGTCGCCGACCATCGCGCGCCCGTGGAACTTCCAGATCTTGCCGCCGCCGCGCTTCACCGTCATGTGCAGCTCCAGAATGTCGCCCGGCACCACCATGCGGCGGAAGCGGCAGGCGTCGATCGACAGGAAATAGGTCAGGAGATCGCGACCGACCACATCCATCGAGATGCCGACCAGCACCGCCGCCGCCTGCGCCATCGCCTCGACGACGAGGACGCCGGGCATGATCGGCTTGGCCGGGAAATGGCCGGTGAAATGCGGCTCGTTATAGGTGACGTTCTTGATCCCGACGCAGCCCTCATCCCTCACGATATCGACGACCTTGTCGATCAGCAGGAACGGGTAGCGATGCGGAATGATCCGCTGGATCAGATGGATATCGGCCTCAGTGATCGGCTCGGCTGTCATGCGCACGTCTCCCCACGCGATGATCGGGTCTAGCTAGCAACTCGTCCCGGCACTGGCAAGAAGAAGCGCTCAGTTGCCGTCGCCCGCAACCCCGGCGGGGTCCGCCTCCTCCGCCGGGTCCGGCAGCGGCACGTCCGCTCCCGCGCCGAGCGCGGTGTCGATCCGCGCGATCATTTCTCCGGTGATGTCGATCACGTCGGCGGCGAGGAAGATCGCGCGGGAATCGAGGACGGCGACGGCGCCGCGGCTGCGCAGGACCTCGCCCATCACCGGCAGCGCGGCGGTGTAGAAGCGCTGGCGTTCGGCTTCCTGAAGCTGGCCTATGGCCCTGGCCTTCTGATCCTGCGCCCGGCGGATTTCCGTAACCTTCGCGTCGAAGGCATCGGCGGCCACACGAAACTCTTCGGCCGGCATGGTGGCGCGCTTTTCGGTCAGGGCCTTTTCCTCGGCCGTCAGCTCCGCCTCGATCCGCCGGTTCTCGGCCGCAAGCTCGGCCGAGGCCGCCTCGATCCGCGCCTCGGCGCGCTGGCCCCAGAGCGTTTCGGCAAAGAGCCGGTCCTGATCGAGGGTCAGGATCGGGCTCTGCACCGCGGGGGCGTCCGCCTCCTGCGCGGTCGCGACACTGGCGCCGGCGACAAGCGCCAGCGCCAGCGCCAGCAGCGCGGACCAATGCCGGCCCATCAGAACCGCGTCGAGACAGTCAGGTCGAAATTCTGCTCGAGGTCGTAGCTCTCCTTGTCGAGCGCCTTCGAGAAGTTGAACCGCAATGGCCCGAGCGCGGTATCCCAGAAGATCGAGAACCCGATCGAGGAGCGCAGGTGCATGTCGTCGTCGATGACGCCGCCGAGCGTGTTGTCGAGCCCCCAGACCGAACCGAAATCGGCGAAGAGACCGCCGCTGATGCCGTATTCCTCGGGCAGGCCGAGCGGGAATTCCGCCTCGAGACGCGCGACGGCGAAGTAGTTGCCGCCGACCGCATCCCGGTTCGTCACGGTGAGGTCGCGCGGACCGATGCCGTTCGGCTCGAAGCCGCGGATCTTGCCGTTGCCGGTGAAGCGGTCCACCAGCCGGCTGTCGCCGTCGCTGGTGATCACCGCGCCGCCTTCGATTTCCGCCCGCAGCGTGACTTCCTCTCGGAACGCCTTCATCTGGTAGGAGGCGAGCGCGGTCGATCTGATCGACTGGATGTCGCCGCCGAGGCCGGCGAAGTCCTGCCCGAACTCGAGCCGCACCGACCGGGTCGGGTCGAGGCCGCCGATCCGGGTGTCGTAGGCATAGCGGTAGCCGAGCGCGCTGGTCAGTTCGGCGCCACGCGCCTCCTCGTTCTTCAGAAGCTGCGAGGAATTGGTTTCGACATCGGAGATCTCGTCCTGCGAGACCTTGTAGCTCAACTCGATGCTGCTGAACTCGCCCATCGGGAATTCGATCGACGGCGAGGCGCCGATCCGTTTCGTCGAGTAGAACGAATTGTCTTTGTCGGTGGTGTTGTAATAGGCCGTAAAGCGGAATTTCAGGTCGCGGTCGAGGAAGGCCGGCTCGATGAAGGTGATCGAGCTGTTCTGTGTGTCGGTTCCCGCCGAGAGATTGACGCTGACGAACTGACCGCGCCCGAGGAAGTTCGCCTCGCTGAGACCGATATTGAACCCGACGCCGCCGGAGACCGAATAACTTGCGCCGAAGGTGAGCGAGCCGGTGGGTTTTTCCTCGACGTTGACGTCGACGATGATCTGGTCGCCGGACGTGCCCTGGCGTGTGTTGACGTCCGCGGTCTCGAAGAAGCCGAGCGCCCGGGTCCGCTCCGCACCCTCGCGGATCGCGCGCGGATTGAAGGGATCGCCCTCGACCGTCTTGAACTGGCGCCGGATGACCTTGTCGAGCGTCGTCGCGTTCCCCTCGATGTCGATCCGTTCGACGAAGACCCGCGGACCCCTGGTCAGCGCGAAGACGATATCGAGCGTCTGGTCGCGTTCGTTGCGGGTGACGCGCGGCACGACGTTGAGGAAGTTCAGCCCCTGGTCGAGCGCGATCTTCTCCATCCGGCCGATGGTCGTATCGACCGCAACCGGCGAATAGGTCGCGCCGGGGCGGATCTTGACCACCGCATCGTAAGGCGCGGCATCGACGCCCTCGTATTCGCTGACGGTGGTGATCTTGCCGAACTTGTAGCTCAGCCCTTCGCGCACCGCGAAGGTCAGGAAGAACCCGTCACGCTCGCGCGAGAATTCACGCGAGACGGAGAGAACCTGGAAGTCGACATAACCGCGCGACCGGTAGAAGTCGGTCAGAAGCTGCTTGTCGAATTCGACCCGGTCGGCGACATAGGTGTCGCGCTGGATGATCGACCGCAGCAGGCCGGCCTGCTTGGTCCCCAGCACCTGCCGGAGGCGGCGGTCGGAATAGGCGCGGTTGCCGGTGAAGCTCAGCCGTTCGATCTCCGTCACCTTGCCTTCGCGGATCTCGAAGACCAGATCGACGCGGTTGTTGCCACGATCGATGAGGCGCGGCTCGACCCGCGCGGCAAGGCGGCCGGAATCGGCATAGGCCTGGGTGATCGCCGCGGCATCGGCCTCGGCCTGGGCGGCCGAATAGACCCGGCGCGCCTGCGACTTGACGATCCCGGCGAGGTCCTCGTCCTTCAACCGGCGGTTGCCTTCGAAGTTCACGATATTGACCACCGGGTTTTCCCGCACCCGGATGACCAGCGTCCCGCCGGAGGGGACGACATCCGCCGTGGCGAAGAGACCGGAGGCGATGAGCCGCTGGACCGCGTCGTTGAGGCCCGCCTCCGACACCGTCTCGCCCCGGGCGATTCCTGCGATCTTGACGATCGTCGCGGGTTCGATCAGCTCGTTGCCCTCGACCGCAAACCGGGAAAAGCTGTAGCTCTGCGCCTCTGCCTGGGTGAAGAGAAGCCCGCAAATCAAGGCCAGAGCGGCGAAAACCGCGCCCCTGGCCCGGCCCGTCAGGCCGATGCCGTTCTTAAATCCCTTGCGCCCGACCGCCAACATGCTCTGCCCCCCGGGTATTATTCACTACTCTCTGCCGAAGTGACTACCGGGAAAGGCGTACCTTGTCAAAAGGCACGGCGCGGCCCTTCAGGGCCGCGCCGGTAATTGGTGCAATTGGAGAACGCCTCTCGGGCGCTCAGTGCATGAACTGGTTCTCGGGCGCCTGGAACCGCGTGAGCTCGGTGCCGATCATCGCGCCGCCGGCAAGGCCGAGGACGATGGCGAGCGGGATCAGGATCCGGTCCAGCCCGAGGTCGAGCACCAGCGAAAAGCCGCGATATCCGCTCTGAATCATCTGCATGGGCCTCTACCTTTCAGTTACCGGTACGCTTGCCGAAAAAAGTAGGCGCGGAATATGGCGTCAATGCGGCGCCAAGGGGGCGCTATTGCGCTGCCGCGGCGCGGCAAGGACGGCCGTCGGCCCCCGGCTCCGGCCCCGCTCAGCGGCAGAAGAGGTCGTTGGTCAGCCCGAAGAGCATCAGCGCCAGCACGAGCGTGAGGCCAACCGCCATCGCGGCGTTCATGAACCGGTCCGAGGGCGGCTTGCCGCGCGCCCATTCATAGGCGTGAAAGACGAGGTGTCCGCCATCGAGGACCGGGATCGGGAAGAGGTTCAGAAGCCCGATCGCGGTCGAAAGCGCCGCGATCAGCCAGATGAACGACGCGAGCCCGGCGCTCGCCGCCGCCCCGGTCGCTTGCGCCATGCCGACTGGCCCGTTGAGGTTGCAGGTCGAGATCTTGCCCGCGACCATCGACGAGAGCGCCGAGAAGGTCGTCTCGACGATGCCCCAGGTCTGCCGGGCCCCCGATCGCAGCGCCTCGCCCAGACCCGGCGCCCGTGTCGCGGGGTCGAACATGAAGCTGCCCGAGATGCCGATCTGGTAGCCGGTCTCGAGCCCGCCATCCTCGGCCGTGACCGGGCGTTCGCGGGGCGCGAGTTTCGTCTCGAATTCCTTGCCGTCGCGCCAGACGGTGAGCGTGATCGGCTCGCCGCCGCTTTCCTTCACGATGGCCTGAAGATCGTCGAAGCGCGGCGTCGGCGTGCCGTTCATCGCAAGGATCACGTCGCCTTCCCGAAGCCCCGCATCCATCGCAGCACTTTTCGGCAGGACCGCGAGGATCAGCGCCGGGATCAGCGTCGGGCCGGATACCGTCACCTCCTGCCCGTCGCGCAGGACCCTGTAGTCGACCTGTGCTGCGGCCGGCAGCTTTTCCGCGACCTCGTCGAGCGCCTTGTAGTCGGGCGTCTCCATCCCCGCGACGGCAAGGATGCGGTCGCCGGGCCTCAGGCCGTTCTCGACCGGCAGCGGGCGGAGCGCCTCGATCTCGGGCGCGTCGGTGGCGACGCCGCTGACGAAGAGCATCGCGGCGAAGACGAGGATGGAGAGGACGAAGTTGAAGGCGGGGCCGGCGAAGACCGTGGCGGCGCGGGCCCACAAGGGGGCACCGTGCATCGTGTGGCGCCGCTCCGCGTCCGAGAGCCGCGACATCGCCGTCGTGTCGGCCCCGGCCGAGGCCGCGTTGGCGTCGCCGAGGAACTTCACATAGCCGCCGAAGGGCACGGCCGCGACCTGCCAGCGGGTGCCGCGCCTGTCCATCCGGCTCCAGAGCACCGGGCCGAAGCCGAGCGAGAAGACCTCGGCATGGATGCCCGACCAGCGGCCGACGATGTAGTGCCCGTATTCGTGCACCGCGACGATGATCGAGAGCGCGATCACGAACGCGCCGGCGGTATAGGCGAAATCGCCGAGCGAGGTCAGTAGGCCGGGAAAATCCAAGGTCAGGTCCTGTCGGTTTCGCCGATCACCTCGCCCGCGATGCGGCGGGCGGATCGGTCCATGTCGAAGATGATATCGAGGCTCGCGGCCGGTTTGCCAAGCCCGTCCTGACCGGAAAGCCGGTCGAGCACGTCCTCGACCACGCCCGCCATCGCGGTGAAGCCGACGCGGCCGGCGATGAAGGCGTCGAGGGCGGCCTCCTTCGCGGCGGTGAAGGCAGCACCGGCGAGCCCGCCCGCCGCCATCACCTCGCGCGCCAGCCGGAGCGCGGGATAGCGCGCCGGATCGGGGGCGGCGAAGCTCAGCCGCCCGATCTCGGCGAGGTTGAGGCGCGCCACCGGCAGATGCGCCCGGTCGGGCCAGTTCAGCGCATAGCCGATGGCGTGGCGCATGTCGGGTGCGCCGAGATGGCCGATCATGCCGCCGTCGCGGAAACTCACCAGCGCGTGGAGTAGGGATTCGGGGTGGACGAGAACCTCGATCCGGTCCGGGTCGATCCCGAAGAACTCCCGTGTTTCAATGACTTCCATCGCCTTGTTGAACATGGACGCACTGTCGATGGTGATCCTCTGCCCCATGTCCCAGTTGGGATGGGTGGAGGCCTCCGCGACCGTCGCGCGCGCGAGGTCTTGAAGCGGCCAGTCGCGGAACGCGCCGCCCGAGGCGGTGATGGTGATCCGCTCCACCGCGTCCATGTCCTCGCCCACGAGCGCCTGGAACACCGCCGAATGCTCGCTGTCGACCGGCAGGATGCGGGCGCCGTGGCGGGCGGCCTCCGCCATCAGCAAGGGGCCGGCGGTGACGAGGCTTTCCTTGTTGGCAAGCGCCAGCGTCGCGCCATGGGCCAGCGCCCGGAAGCCCGGTGCGAGACCGGCGGCGCCGACGATGCCCGACATCACCCAGTCGGCCGGCCGGTCGGCGGCCTCGGCCACCGCCGCGTCGCCCCCCGCCGTGGCGATCCCGCTGCCCGCGAGCGCGTCGCTGAGGTCGGGCAAGAGCGCCTCATCGGCGATGACGGCGATCTCGGGCCGCAGCGCCCGCGCCTGTTCGGCAAGCCGCCGGACATTGCGGCCGGCGGTCAGGGCGACGACGCGGTAGGCTTCCGCCCCGCCCTGCCGGGTCAGGAGATCGAAGGTGCTTTCGCCGATCGACCCGGTGGCGCCGAAGACCGAGACGCTGCGCATCGCTCAGAACCTGACAGCGGGCACGTCGGTCAGCTGCGCCACCAGAAGCATGAAGAGCGCGGCCCCGAGGAGCCCGTCGAAGCGGTCCATCAGCCCGCCATGGCCGGGGATGAGGTTCGAGGAATCCTTCACCCCCGCCTTCCGCTTGATGGCGCTTTCGGCGATGTCGCCGAGCTGCGAGGCAAAGGCCAGAAGCGCCGATATCCACAGCAGGTCGATGCCGGCGGTCGAGATGCGCAGGAAGACGAGTCCGACGGCGGCGGCGGCGATCCAGCCCGCCACGGTGCCCGACCAGGTCTTCTTCGGGCTGAAGCGCGGCCAGAATTTCGGGCCGCCAATGATGCGGCCGGCGAAATACCCGGCAATGTCGGTCACGACGACGACGAGAACCAGCCACAGGAGCCAGAGCAGCCCGTAGCCTTCGCGGAACGCGACAAGCCCGTAGCTCGCGATCATGATCATCGCCGCATAGGCGACGAAAGCGACCCGCATCGGCCGCTTCGGCCGCACCAGCCCGAAAATCGCCGGCAGGAGCAGCAGCGGCAACTGATAGGGGCTGTGCGAGACGAAGATCGTGGCGAGGATCATCGCGGCGGCGGCGGCGAGCACAAGCGCCTCGGCCGGCCGCGCCGGGTCGGTCATCCGCGCCAGTTCCCAGATCATCAGCGCCCCGGCAACGGTCGCGAGTGCGGCGAACCACGGCCCGCCGAGCCAGACGAGGGCGAGCCCGCCCACCGCCATCGCCGCCCCCGAGATCAGACGCGGGGCGAGGTCGCCCCATTTTCCGGGCTCGCTCATGCCGTCAGCGCGCCGCCGTAGCGGCGTTCGCGCGCGTGATAGCGCGACAGGATCGCCCCGAGCTCGGCCGGGGCGAAATCGGGCCACAGCGTCTCGGTGAATTCGTATTCGGCATAGGCCGACTGCCAGAGCAGATAGTTCGAGATCCGCGTCTCGCCGGAGGTGCGGATCACCAGATCGGGGTCCGGCAGGTCGTGGGTGTCGAGCCGCGCCTCGAGTGCTGCGTCGTCCACCGCCTCGGGCGCGATCCGGCCCGCCGCCACGTCCTCGGCCAGCTTGCGCGCGGCGCGGGCCAGCTCGTCCCGGCCGCCATAGTTGATCGCGACGGTGAGGTGCAGGCGGTCGTTGTCCTTCGTCTTCTCCTCGATCCCCGCCATCAGCTTTTGCAGCTTCTTGTCGAGCCGGTCGCGGCTGCCGATGAAGCGCAGGCGCACGCCCTCGGCCGAGAGCCGCTCCGCCTCGGACTGGATGTAGCGGGCGAAGATCGTCATCAGGCCGATGACCTCCTCGGTGGAGCGCTTCCAGTTCTCGGTCGAGAAGGCGTAGAGCGTGAGATAGCGGATGCCGAGCCCGGGTGCGGCCTCGACGATGGTGCGGACGCGCTCCGCACCCCGCCGGTGGCCGACGAGACGCGGCCAGCCGCGCGCGGTCGCCCAGCGGCCGTTGCCGTCCATGATGATGGCGACATGTGCCGGTGCGGCGCCCGTGATGTCCTTCGCGGCCATAGGCCCTGCCCTTTCCGGCCCCCGATGCAAGTCGTCAGACCTGCATGATCTCCGCCTGCTTGTCTTCCAGTGCCTTGTCAACGGCGGTGATGTACCGATCGGTCAGCCCCTGCACCTCGTCGTGCCAGAACTTCTGATCGTCTTCGCTCATCCCGTCGCCCTTGGCCTTCTTGATCTGGTCCATGCCGTCGCGGCGCACGTTGCGGATCGCGACGCGCGCGCTTTCGGCATATTGCGCGGCGACCTTGGTCAGCTCGCGGCGGCGCTCCTCGTTCAGCTCGGGGATCGGCAGCATGATGATCGTGCCGTTGAGCTGCGGGTTGATGCCGAGCCCGCTGTCGCGGATCGCCTTCTCGACCTTGCCGACGAGGCCCTTGTCCCAGACGTTGATCGTGACCATCCGCGGCTCGGGCACGTTCACGGTGCCGACCTGGTTGATCGGCGTCAGCGCGCCGTAGGCATCGACCATGACCGGCTCCACCATGCTCGCCGAGGCGCGCCCGGTGCGGAGCGAGGCGAATTCATGGCGCAGGGCCACCATCGCGCCGTCCATCCGGCGCTCAAGGTCGTCGATGTCGATTTCGATCTCGTCTGGCATGGGAAAGTCCGTCTTGGGTCGTCAATTGGCTGGTTCGCGCCCTTTACCATGAAAGGCGCGCGGAAGGATAGGATTCAACCGCTGACGCGGGTGTAGGTTCCTCTCCCGGAGAGAATTCCGCGGAAACCGCCGGGTTCGTCGAGCGAAAAGACGATGATCGGCAGGTGGTTGTCGCGGGCGAGCGCGATGGCCGAGGCGTCCATGACGCCAAGGTGCTTTTGCAACACCTCGTCATAGGTGACGGTGTCGTAGCGCTTTGCGTCGGCGTGCTTCCTGGGGTCCTTGTCGTAGACCCCGTCGACCTTGGTGCCCTTGAAGATCGCCTGGCAGGCCATCTCGTTGGCGCGGAGCGTCGCGGCGGTGTCGGTGGTGAAATAGGGGTTGCCGGTGCCGGCGGCGAAGATGCAGACCCGCTTCTTCTCGAGGTGGCGGACCGCGCGGCGGCGGATATAGGGCTCGCAGACCTGATCCATCGGAATGGCGCTGATCACGCGGGTATGGACGCCGAGCTGTTCGAGTGCGGCCTGCATCGCGAGCGCGTTCATCACGGTGGCGAGCATGCCCATGTAGTCGGCCGTCGTCCGCTCCATCCCCTGGGCCGAGCCCTGGAGCCCGCGGAAGATGTTGCCGCCGCCGATCACCATGCAGATCTCGACGCCGAGGTCGTGGACCGACTTCACCTCGGCCGCGATGCGGGCCACGGTCGGGGGATGCAGGCCATAGCCCTGATCGCCCATCAGGGCCTCGCCCGATATCTTCAGAAGAACGCGCTTGTAGGTGACCTTGGGTTCTTCCGCCCCTGCCATTCTCCGCTCCACTTGCCGCCTCGTTGGTTCCGGCGCAAAATGGAGGAATTCGCCGGCAGGTTCAACAGGCCTCGGCGGGAAAGCGGCAGCGGTCCGGGAAAGGCCCGCGGGAAAACATGAAGAATGGCAGTTACCGCACTGGATTTCATGGAGAAACTGGACCCGATGAAACCGGTGGTCATCGCCGGGCCGACGGCGTCGGGCAAATCCGCGCTGGCGCTTCGGCTGGCCGAGCGGCAGGGCGGCGTCATCGTCAATGCCGATGCGCTGCAGGTCTGGGCCGCGTGGCGGATTCTGTCGGCCCGCCCGACGGCCGCCGAGGAGGCCCGCGCGCCTCATCGCCTCTACGGGCATCTCGCCGCCGGCTCCGACTATTCCGTCGGCCACTGGCTGCGCGAGGTGGCGCCGCTTCTGCACGGGCCGGCGCGGCCGATCATCGTCGGCGGCACCGGGCTCTATCTCAGCGCGCTGACCGAGGGGCTGGCCGAGATCCCGCCGGTGCCGGCGGAGATCCGCGCCGAGGCCGATGCGCGCCTCGCCGCGGAGGGGGCGGCGGCGCTGCTGGCCGAGATCGACGCCGAGACCGCGTCGCGGATCGACCGGCGCAACCCCGCCCGCGTCCAGCGCGCCTGGGAGGTCGCCCGCGCCACCGGCCGCGGCCTTGCCGCCTGGCAGGACGGAACCGGCGCGCCGCTGCTGCCGGCCGGGCGCGCGACGCTCGTCGTCCTGGACGCGGAGCGCGACTGGCTGGCCGACCGCATCGACCGGCGCTTCGAGGCGATGGTGCGGACGGGCGCGCTCGACGAGGTCCGCGCCGCGCTTGCGGACTGGGACCCGAAGGCGCTCTGGGCGAAGGCGATCGGGGCGCCGGAACTCGTCGCGCATCTCAGGGGCGAATGGACGCTGGCCGAGGCGGTGAGCGCGGCGCAGGCGTCGAGCCGGCAATACGCCAAGCGGCAGCGAAGCTGGTTTCGCGGCCGGATGCGCGGCTGGACCTGGCTGCGGGCGGCGTGACGTCCCGGCCACGCTTCGCCGATCCCGCTGATTCCGCATATTTTTTCCTTGGGATTTGCCGGCTGGCTGGCTATTATCCCGCGACCGCTCAGACGAGCCCCCTTTCGCCGTCCGACCCGCCGGCCCGATCCTGAGGACCCTGCCCTTGAAGCTTTTCTCCGGCACGCCGCTGTCGCAATTCTCCGACAGGCCCGCAGCCGATCCCCGTCCTGACGCGACCAAGGACGCGGCGAAGGCCCCGGCGCCAGGTCGGGCCAAGACCCATTCCGCCGCGCCCGAGACCGCGATCCCCGAGCCGACCGCGACGTCGCCGCTGCGGATCGTGCCGATCCCGCGCCTCGCCGCCGGCGGGCGCTGGCGGATCGAGGCGATGCGCTCGCTCTCCGAACCGCTCCTTTTGTGGTTCACCCGCGGCCAGGGCCGGATCACGATCGGTGGCGTCACCCGGGGCTACGGCGCCCACAACGCGATCTTCATCCCGGCCGGCGTCATGCACGGGTTCGAGGCCGGCGCCCAGACCTACGGCACCGCGGTCTTCTTCGGCCGCGGTTGCCCGATCGCCCTGCCCGACGCGCCGCAGCACCTCCGGATCCGCGATGTCGGACCGCAGGCGGATCTGTCGGGCCTGATCGACAACATCCAGCGCGAACTCGAGAGCGGCAAGCCGGGCGCGGCCCGCGCCGCCCAGCATCACCTCGGCCTGCTTGGCGTCTGGCTCGAACGCCATGTCGGCGAGGACGGGGCCGGTGCGAAGAAGCCCGATGCCGCAAGACGCCTCGCCGCGCGCTACACGGCACTCCTGGAAAGCGACTTCCGCTCCGGCAAGGGGGTGGCGGAATATGCCCGCGCGCTTGGCGTCACGCCCACCCACCTGACGCGGGTCTGCAACCAGACCTGCGGCCGCTCCGCCTCGGACCTCCTGCACGACCGGGTGATCTTCGAGGCCCGCATCCTCCTCGCCGAAACCCGGATGCCGATCGCCCGGGTTTCGGAGGCGCTCGGCTTCACCTCGGCGGCCTATTTCACCCGCGCGTTCCAGCACCGCACCGGCAAGACCCCCTCGGCTTTCCGCCGCTCGGTCTGAGGCGACGCCATCGCGCGTGATGTCGTAAAAAGACCGAGAGTGACGGAATCGGGCGTTGACGCATCGTGAAAAAACGGGCGCAATGCGGGCGTGAGCAATTTTCCGTCCGCATCAACTGTCGCCCGATCCGGGGCACATGCGCGGCGGGAGCATAGAACGACTCGCAGGGAGAAAGCGAATGACCAAGCATTTCGCGCCGGATGTGCATCCGGCGGCCGTTGACTACGCCGAGGAAGTCCGCGCCGGCACACTGAGCCGCCGGGAATTCCTGACCCGGGCTTCCGCGCTCGGGGTCAGCTCAACCGCCGCCTACGGGCTCCTCGGCCTGAAGGCGCCGGCCCATGCGCAGGGTGCACCCAAGCAGGGCGGCACACTGCGGATGCAGATGGAGACCCGCGCCCAGAAGGACCCGCGCACCTGGGACTGGTCGGAACTGGCGAACTTCGCCCGCGGCTGGCTCGACTATCTCGTCGAGTACAACTCGGACGGTTCCTTGCGCGGCATGCTCCTGGAAAGCTGGGAAACGAACGACGACGCCACCGAATTCACGCTCAAGGTGCGGTCGGGGGTGAAGTGGAACAACGGCGACGCTTTCACCGCCGCCGATGTGGTGCACAACATCACCCGCTGGTGCGATGGCAATGTCGAGGGCAATTCGATGGCCGCGCGCATGGGCGGGCTCGTCGACGAGACGACCAAGCAGGCGCGCGCGGGCGCGATCACGCAGGTTGACGATCTCACCGTGAAGCTGACCCTGCCCGCCCCCGACATCACGATCATCGTGGGCATGGCCGACTATCCGGCAGCCGTCGTGCACCCGTCCTACGACAATGGCGATCCCGCGGCCAACCCGATCGGCACCGGCGCCTACCTGCCGGAAACCAACGAGGTCGGCGTGAAGCAGGTCCTTGTTCGCAATGCCGATCACACCTGGTGGGGCACCGAGGTCTATGGCGGCCCCTGGCTCGACCGGATCGAATACATCGACCTCGGCACCGACCCGTCCTCGTTCCTCGCCGCCGCCGAGGCGGACGAGATCGACATCACCTACCGGACGGATGGCGACTTCGTCGAAATCTTCGACGGGCTCGGCTGGCAGAAGTCCGAGGCGGTCACCTCTGCGACGATCTCGGTGCGCTTCAACCAGGACGCCGACCTCTACAAGGATGTCAACGTCCGCAGGGCGCTGCAGATGGCGGTGGACAACGCGGTTGTGCTCGAACTGGGCTATGCCGGGCTCGGCTCGGTCGCCGAGAACCATCACGTCTGTCCGATCCATCCGGAATATGCCCAGTTGCCGCCGCTCGCCGTCGATCCCGCAAAGGCGAAGGAGATGATCGCCGCAGCGGGCCATGCGGATACCGAGTTCGAGCTGATCTCGCTCGATGATGGCTGGCAGGCGGCTTCCTGCGATGCGGTCGCGGCCCAGATCCGCGACGCCGGCATCAACATCAAGCGGACGATCCTGCCCGGATCGACCTTCTGGAACGACTGGCTGAAATACCCGTTCTCGGCGACCGAATGGAACATGCGCCCGCTCGGCGTCCAGGTGCTCGCGCTGGCCTACACGACCGGCGCGGCCTGGAACGAGACGGCCTTCGCCAATGCCGAGTTCGACACGCTCCTGGCCGAGGCCATGTCGATTGCGGATGCCGACCAGCGCCGCGAGGTGATGGCGAAGATCGAGAAGATCATGCAGGACGAAGGTGTGCTGATCCAGCCCTACTGGCGTTCGATCTACCGCCACTTCAAGGTGAACGTGAAGGGCGCGGAAATGCACCCGACCTTCGAGCATCACCACTACAAGTGGTGGATCGACGCCTGATCCGGATCCCGGCGGGCGCGGCGGGCTTCTGTCCGCCGCGCCCGCAATCCGGTCCATGCCGGCACCCGGTTCCCCCTGCCCCCGCCGACGCGGGAGGAAGGACAAGGTAGACCATGCTCAGATTCCTTCTCCGACGGCTTTTCACGATGGCGCTCACGGCGCTCTGCCTGACTTTCATCGTGTTCTTCCTGACCAACCTGCCGCCGAACCTCGAAAAGCTGGCGAAATCCGAGGCTGGCAGCCGGATCTCCGACGCCGAGGTCCGGAGCTGGCTCGACAAGAACGGCCATGGCAGCCCGCTCCTCGTCCGCTACGGCGAATGGCTCGGCGTCATGCCGGGCTGGACCCGCGAGGAGAACGGCGTGACCAGGGGCCGCTGCATCGCCCGCGGCCAGGATCCGGCCACTGCGCCGACGTTCTGTGGCGTGTTGGAGGGGAACTGGGGATTTTCGTCGGTGTTCAAGGACGATGTGGGCACGATCATCGGCACCCGGCTCGGCCTGACCGGGATTCTGATGTTCTGGGTCATGGTGCTGATGGTGCCGGCCGCGCTCCTCATCGGCGTGCTGGCGGGGATGCGCGAGGGCTCGAAGCTCGACCGCTCGCTCTCGACCTTCTCGATCGCCTCGACCGCGACCCCGGAATATGTCTCGGGCGTCATCCTGATCGCGGTCTTCGCGACCTCGATGGGCTGGAAGGTGTTCAAGGGCACCGCCACCTCGGCGATGGACAGCATCACCTTCGAGAACTTCTTCCTGCCGGTCCTGACCATCGCGCTCTACGGTATCGGCTACATCGCCCGGATGACCCGCGCCTCGATGACCGAGGTGATGACGGCACAGTATATCCGCACCGCGCGGCTGAAGGGCGTCTCGTTCGGCAACGTGGTGATGAAGCACGCGCTCCGGAATGCGCTGATCGCGCCCTTCACGGTGATCATGCTGCAGTTCCCCTGGCTCCTGAACGGCGTCGTGATCGTCGAGACGCTCTTCAACTACAAGGGCTTCGGCTGGACGCTGGTCCAGGCGGCCGGCAACAACGACATCCAGCTCCTGCTCGGCTGCTCGGTCGTCGCCGTCGTCGTGGTGCTCACCACACAGCTCATCTCCGACGTGGGCTACGTCTTCCTCAACCCCAGAATCAGGATCAGCTGACATGGAAGAGCTTGGTTGGGGTGCCATGCTCCTCGGACTGGCGAAGCAGTTCCTGCCGGTCTGGATCGCGCTTGTCGTCACCTTCGCGCTGTCGATCCGCTACAAGAGGCGGCTCGGGCTCTACGGCAAGCTCTTCGATTCCAATATCGGCATGACCGGCTTCGCCATCGTCATGTTCTGGGTCTTCTCGGCGCTCTTCGCCGACCTGATCGTGACCCATGACACGCTGAGCCAGATCAGCCAGATGAAGAACAAGGCCCCGGGCACACCGACGCCCGACGGGCTTGGCTGGTATCTGCTCGGCGGCGACCACCTCGGGCGCGACGTCTTCAGCCGGATGGTGGCCGGGAGCCGCGTGGTGATCCAGATCGCGCCGCTGGCGACGCTCTTCGCCTTCATGGTCGGGGTGACGCTCGGCCTGCCGGCGGGCTATTACGGCGGCCGGCTCGACACCGGGCTCTCGTTCCTCGCGAACCTCATCCTCGCCTTCCCGGTGATCCTGCTCTTCTACCTCCTCGTGACGCCCGAGATCGTAAAGACCGGCTTGCCGCAATATATCGCGATCGTGCTCTTCCTCTTCCCGATCGTCTTCCTGATGGTGCTCATCAATTCGCGCTACTACGTGAAACCCAATTTCCGGACGAAGGTTCTGATCGCAATTGCGGTGATCGGCGGCTATCTCTACCTCTCGCTCGTGGGCGAGGTCGGCAGCAAGGTCGCGGTCCTGCCGAACGCCATCGACCTCATCCATATGCCCGGCAACATCCTCATCGTCTTCGTCTCGGTGGTCTTCGTGAACTCGCCCACCGTCTTCCGCATCGTCCGCGGCATCACCCTCGACATCAAGACGCGCGACTATGTCTCGGCCGCCCAGACAAGGGGCGAGCGGCCCTGGTACATCATGCTCTGGGAAATCCTGCCCAACGCCCGCGGCCCGCTCATCGTCGATTTCTGCCTGCGGATCGGCTACACCACGATCCTCCTCGGCACCCTCGGCTTCTTCGGCCTCGGCCTTTCCCCCGAAAGCCCCGACTGGGGATCGACGATCAATGCCGGCCGCAAGCTCCTCACCATCGCGCCGCACCCCGCCATCGTGCCGGCGCTCGCGCTGATGAGCCTCGTGCTCGGCCTCAACCTGCTCGCCGACGGGTTGCGCGAAGAAAGCCTGAAGGACTGAGCCGATGCCGCTCCCCTTTCATTGTGGCGCAAATACCTCGGGGGTCCGGGGGCAGCGCCCCCGGCCTCTCCGGAAGGGAGAAGACCGATGACCAAATGGGACCATGACGGCCCGATACTCGAGATCGAGAACCTCTCGATCAGCTTCTTCACCCGGCTCAGGGAAATCCCCGCCGTCATGGATTTTTCCTGCGTGGTCCAGCCCGGCGAGGCGATGGGGCTCGTGGGGGAGAGCGGCTGCGGCAAGTCCACCGTCGCCCTCGGGGTGATGCGCGACCTCGGCAAGAACGGCCGGATCACCGGCGGCACGATCAAGTTCAAGGGCCGCGATCTGACCACGATGAGCGAGGAGGACCTCCGCCACATCCGCGGCTCCGAGATCGCGATGATCTACCAGGAGCCGATGGCCTCGCTGAACCCGGCGATGAAGATCGGCCCGCAGCTCATGGAAGTGCCGATGATCCATGAGGGCGTCGCGAAGGAAGAGGCGTGGAAACGCGCGCTCGAAGTCGTGCACGACGTCCGCCTGCCCGACCCGGAGCGGATCCTGAAGTCCTATCCGCACCAGCTTTCGGGCGGCCAGCAGCAGCGCATCGTCATCGCCATGGCGCTGATGTCGAAGCCGGCGCTTCTCATCCTCGATGAGCCCACGACCGCGCTCGACGTGACGGTCGAGGCGGCGGTGGTCGATCTGGTCAAGGATCTCGGCCACAAATACGGCACCTCGATGCTCTTCATCTCGCACAATCTCGGCCTCGTGCTCGACACCTGCAACCGGCTCTGCGTGATGTATTCGGGCGAGGCGGTGGAGACGGGCAGCATCGAGGATGTCTTCGACAAGATGCAGCATCCCTACACCCAGGCGCTCTTCCGCTCGATCCCGCTGCCCGGCGCGGACAAGAACTCGCGGCCCCTCGTCGCGATCCCGGGCAACTTCCCCTTGCCGCATGAGCGGCCTCAGGGCTGCAATTTCGGCCCGCGCTGCGATTATTTCGAAGCCGGGCGCTGCGACAAGGGTGATATCTTGATGCAGCATGTGAAAGGCAACGACCGGCACGACACCCGCTGCCTCAGGGTGGACGAGATCGACTGGAACGCGCCCTTGAAGGCGGTGGTCAAGACCGAGAAGACCCCGATCGGCAAGGTCGTCCTCAGGATGGAAGACCTGAAAAAATATTACGAGGTCAACGCCAACGCGCTTTTCGGCGGCGGCGACACCAAGGTGGTGAAGGCCAACGAGACGCTGAGCTTCGAGGCGCATGAAGGCGAGACGCTCGCCATCGTCGGCGAGTCGGGCTGCGGCAAGTCGACCTTCGCCAAGGTGCTGATGGGGCTGGAGGTCGCGACCTCCGGCCAGATCCTGCTTTACGACAACGAAATTCAGTCCACCCCGATCGAGGCCCGCAATACCGAGACGGTCTCGGGAGTGCAGATGGTGTTCCAGAACCCCTTCGACACGCTCAACCCCTCGATGACCGTCGGCCGCCAGATCACCCGCGCGCTCGAGATCTTCGGCGAGGGCAATTCCGACGCGGATCGCCACAACCGGATGCTGGAGCTTCTCGACCTCGTGAAGCTGCCGCGCGCCTTCGCCGACCGCATGCCGCGCCAGCTTTCGGGCGGGCAGAAGCAGCGGGTGGGCATCGCGCGCGCTTTCGCCGGTGGGGCGAAGATCGTGGTGGCGGACGAGCCTGTCTCGGCCCTCGATGTCTCGGTGCAGGCCGCTGTCACCGATCTCCTGATGGAGATCCAGCGCAAGAACCGCACGACGCTCCTCTTCATCTCCCACGACCTCTCCATCGTCCGCTATCTCGCCGACCGGGTGATGGTGATGTATCTCGGCCATGTGGTGGAACTGGGCACCACCGATCAGGTCTTCTCGCCGCCCTACCATCCCTATACCGAGGCGCTGCTTTCCGCCGTGCCGATCGCCGATACCAAGGTCAAGAAGAAGCGGATCGTTCTGGAAGGCGACATTCCCTCGGCGATGAACCCGCCGCCGGGCTGTCCCTTCCAGACCCGGTGCGGCTGGAAGTCGAAAGTGCCGGGCGGGCTTTGCGACACCGAGATGCCGCCGGTCCGCACGCTCGCGAACGGCCATCAGATCAAGTGCCACCTGTCGGACGCGGAATTCGCCGGCATGGAGCCGGTGATCAAGATCGCGGCCGAGTGAGCTGCGGCAGCATGAGGCTCGTGGCCCCAAGGACCGCGACCCGCGCCCCGGTGCCGATCTTGTAGCGGGCAAGGCCCGGCGCGTCCTCGGTGTTCACGTCGCCGAGGTCGAGCATCCCGTAGCCCTCCGCCTTGAGGCGGAGCGTGGCCCGCCAAAGGAGGAGGTTGTGCGCATTGAGGCGCCGCCCTTCCGGCCCCGACCAGCCGACATGATAGCTGGCCCAGGGCCGGTGCAGAAGGAAGAGCATCGCGGCGATCTGCTCCCCCCGGTGGCGCGCCTCGGCGTAAAGCGCGCCGGCCGGATCTCCGGCCAGCCAGGAATGGGTGAACCTGGCGGGAAGCGCCCGGTAGCCGCGCGCCGTCTGCTGCGCCGCGTCCCGCGTGAGAAGCGATGCGACCTCTGCCGGACCGGCCGGGCCAAGCCGGACGCGCATCCCCGCCTCTTCCGCCCGGACCAGCCGGTTGCGCCATTTGCCGTGCAGCCCGGCCCGCAGGCGATCCGCGTCGGGCCCGAGGTCGAGGAGCGCGACATGGCGCGGGGTGAGGAGCGGCACGGTGCCCCAGCTCCCGGCCCCGGCCCGTTCCGGCACGACGACGAGCGGCGCGGCGGCGCGCGCGAGGCTCCGCAGCGCCGCCCGTTCCTCGGCCGGCGAGACCGGCGCCGTCCAGACCGGCCCGCGCAGGAGAAGCGAGAACCGCAGCGGACCGATGCGCCGCGAGACGATGCGGGCGAAGCCGACCGGATCGGGCCCGCGCAGGATGCCGGCAAGCCGCGTCACCCGGCCGAGCCGCTCCAAGGCCGCCGCATAACCCCGACTTTGCTGCAGCGGCAGGGCCGTCACGCTGCCGTCCTCCGCGCCGATTCCATCCCAGACAATTTTCATCACCGCATTAAGCGCGCGGAAACCTAACGCGCGCCTAATGGCGGCATGAGACAGATTCGCACCCCCCACACCCCTGCCGTCCACGGCATTCACGCCCCCGCCGCGCGGCTGACCTTCTCGGCCGCGATGCTGGTCGCGATGGGCCTGTCCGCGGCCTTCCTCGTCGTGCTCGCGGGCTTCACCGCGGCGATGACGATGATCTGGCCCGGCTGAGGCTCAGCGATAGAGCAGCGACCGGCCGTCGTGGAAGAGGTGGACCTTCGCCGGGTCCACGCAGAGCCCGACCTCTGCGCGCCGCAGCCCGGCATGGATGCCGGGCAGCTTGGCGATGACCGGCGCCGCCCCTTCCTCGGCCGCGAAATAGAGCAGCGTCACCTCGCCGAGCGCTTCGGTGATCTCCACCCGGCCGCGCCAGGCCGGCGCCGGATCGTCGGTCGGCACGAAATCCTCGGGCCGGATCCCGACCCGGACCCTGAGCCCCGTGTCGCCGGCGCCGGTCGGGACCGCCGACGTCACCGTCCCGCCCGAGGCGAGCCTCACCGTGGTCAGGGCGCCGGTTCCGGTCACCTCGCCGTCGAGAAGGTTCATCGCCGGCGAGCCGATGAACCCGGCGACGAATTCGTTCTCCGGGCGCTCGTATAGCTCCAGCGGCGTTCCGACCTGCGCGACGCCGCCGCCCGCCAGCACCACGATGCGGGTGGCGAGCGTCATCGCCTCCACCTGGTCGTGGGTGACGTAGATCATCGTCGAATCCGGCATCTTCTCCTTCAGCTGCGCGATCTCGATCCGGGTCGCGACCCGCAAGGCCGCGTCGAGGTTCGAGAGCGGCTCGTCGAAGAGATAGACCTTGGGGTCGCGGACGATCGCCCGGCCGATCGCCACCCGCTGGCGCTGCCCGCCCGACAGCGCCTTCGGCAGCCGGTCGAGATAGGGGGTGAGTTGCAGGGTCGCCGCCGCCTTCTCCACCGCGGCCCCGATCTCGGCCCGGGATTTCTTCGCGATCTTCAGCGCGAAGGCCATGTTGTCGCGCACCGTCATGTGCGGATAGAGCGCGTAGGACTGGAACACCATCGCGATCCCGCGCTGCGCCGGGGGGACCGCGTTCATCACCTCGCCGTCGATCTCGAGCGTGCCGGCGGTGATCGTCTCGAGCCCGGCGATCATCCTGAGTAGCGTCGATTTCCCGCAGCCGGACGGGCCGACGAAGACGATGAGCTCGCCCTGCCGGATGTCGAGGTTGATGTCCTTCAGCACCGGCACGTCGCCGTAGGCCTTGACGATGCTCGTCAGTTTCAGACCGGCCATCTCCGCCCCCCCCTCAGATCGTCCGCTGCAACAGGCAGCACTGCCACGGCGAAAGCGCGATGCGGCCACCCGGCCCGGCGACGGCCCCGCCGAGCCCGGCGCCGATATCCTGCCAGCCCGCCCCGGGACCCGCGATCCCGGCCGGACGGTCGGAGAGGTTGATCGCGACGAAGACCGCTTCCGCCCCCTGCCGCCGGGTGAAGCGGATCACTCCGTCCTCGGCCGCCATTCCGCCTTGCGTGCCCCGCGCCAGCGCCGGATGCGCGTGGCGAAGCGCGATGGCGCGGCGGTAATGCGCCGTCAGCCCGGCCGGATCGGCGCCGATGACGCCGACCGCCTTGGCCAGATGCTCCGCCGGCACCGGCAGCCAGGGCTTTCCTTCTGAAAACCCGCCATTGCGGTTGTCGCGGTCCCAGACCATCGGCGTCCGGCAGCCGTCGCGGCCCTTGAATTCCGGCCAGAACTCGATGCCGTAGGGGTCGTGCAGATCCTCGAAGGCCAGATCGGCCTCGGTCAGGCCAAGCTCCTCGC
>WOZM01000238.1 GCA_011620265.1 Paracoccaceae bacterium | reverse complement strand
TTTATGTGGAAATATCAAGTATCGGAATTCGAACAGGAAAAGTTCGAATTCTGATCCAACGCAAACCCGAAACGCCATAAGGCGCCGGGGCGCGTCCCGCGCCCCGGCCCCTGCTCAGGTCATCCCGGGATCGACCGGGTGATCGACCGCGCCGCCGGCCTCGACCCAGTCCTTGAAGCCGCCGATGTTGAAGACCTGGGAATAGCCCATGTCCTTCAGCACCTTGCCGCCAAGGGCCGAGCGTCCGCCGGACGCGCAATAGACCAGAACCGGACGCGCCGGATCGAAATCCGCATCATGATAGGGCGAGGCCGGATCGGCGCGGAATTCGAGCATCCCGCGCGACACGTGCCGGGCGCCCGGGATCGTGCCGGTCAGCGCCAGTTCCGGCGCGTCGCGGACATCGACGACGAGGGCTTCGCCCTTCGCGATCATCGCCCGCGCTTGCTCGAAGCCGAGCCGCGGCACCGCGGCATTCGCCTCGTCGATCATCTGCCGGACGCTTCGTGCCATCCTGTCCTCCGCGATCTGTCGGCCGGACGCTACATCCGCACAAGGCGGTTCGCAACGGCCGATCCTTGATGCTGTCGCGTCGCGGGTGGCTCAGCTGGCCTCGTCCTCCAGATGCAGCTTCATGTCGAGCAGCACCTTCTGGATCGCCAGCGTCTCGTTCAGGAGCCGCTTGGCCTCGTTGATCGAGATCTTGCCGTCCTCGATCGAGATATTGTACTCGGCCATCAGCTGGGCGAAGCGCTGGCTGAGCGCCACGACGGACGAATTGACCCCGCCCTGCGACGAGTTCCGGCGATCCTGGTCGTAGCTGAGCGTGATCCCGCGCAGATCGGCGAGGGCCGCGGTCACATGGGGAAACCGGGCCGCCCCTTCCAGCGCCGCCACCACGTCGATCGGCATGAAGCGGTCGGCATGTTCGGGATCGCCCGAGTAGTACCGGCCGAGCGTCGCTTTCGATTTGCCGCAGAGCTCAGCGGAGGCTTCGATGCCGACATCCTTTACCAGCGCTTCGCTGTGCTTTTTCAGATAGTTGCCGACCGTTTTCGTCACCAGAATTCTCCATACTCCGGATCCCGACCGCGACAGCCGGGGGAAATCGCTACCACCTTTCCCCTTAATCGCTCGGGCCGGGTTTGTCATTTCCAAACCGTCTCCGATGTTCCGGGGATGGGTAAAGGTTCCGGTGACCCAACGCCGGTTTGAGTAAGGGGTTCGTCGCGTCTTCGACGGGTGGGAAGGTCGAAGCCGGTCTGACCGGCAGAAGCGCGGCGAACCCTTCATCTTGCACGAGGGATTGCACCGTCGCGGAGGCCGCTTGCCCCGATGACGGGCGTTGGCGTTCCAGGCATCCGGGGGCCGGGGAAGACCGTGGCGGTCTTCTCCGGAACCCCGGGGCTCCCGGCTTGAACCCCGGACCGGAGAGGCGCTATCAGGGCGCATGGCAAAGCTCTATTTCCACTATTCGACCATGAATGCCGGCAAGTCGACGCTGCTCCTGCAGGCGTCGCACAATTACCGCGAGCGCGGCATGGTCACCCATCTGCTCACCGCCCGCCTCGACGACCGCGCCGGTGCCGGCCGCATCTCCAGCCGCATCGGCATCGGCGAACCGGCCGAGACCTACGACACCGCCACCGATCTCTTCGCGCGCCTCAAGGCGAGCGGCCGGCGGGTTGATGGACAGGTCCGGCCGGCTGCTTTAGGGGTAGGCGCCGGATCGGCAAGTCGACAGGGACAGAACAATGGACGCGCCTTCGATGATTTCCTCTCTCCGGGCAAAGTTGCACCGCAAGGTTCTCAACCTCGCCCTCCGCGTGATCGAGGCCCATGTCGCCCGGCAGAAGAACCTCTTCGTCTTCGTCTACAACCGGGCCGAGGATATCCTCATCCCCATCACCTGGAAGGCGCGCGGCATCACCGAGGTCGCGGCCGGGGATGGCAAGCGTCGGCCGACCAATGACTGGGCGCGGCTCGACGAGCAGCTCGGCTACGATGGCGGCATCGTCGTCGATGTCGGCGCCAATCTCGGCGGCACGGTGGCGAAGTTCGCCGCCAGGGCGGGCAAGGTCGTCGCGGTCGAGCCGCATCCCGGCAATCATGCCTTCCTCCTCGACCAGATCCGTATCCGCAAGCTTTCGAATGTCGATCCGCTGCGCCTCGCCCTCTCGAAAGAGGCCGGCCGTGCCACCTTCTACGAGCGCGAATCCCACGGCATCCACAGCCTTGGACCCCACAACAAGGGCAAGGTCCGCTCGACCTTCGAGGTGGAGGTGATGACGCTCGACCAGCTCTGGCAGGACCGGATCGGGGAACGGATCGCGCTGCTAAAGGTCGATGTCGAAGGGTTCGAGGTCGATGTCTTCGAAGGTGCTGCGCATCTTCTCGACGAAAAGCTCATAGACGCCATCGTCTTCGAGTTCAGCCCGAAGATCCACCGGATGCGGGACCTGCCGGCGGATGCGCCCTTGCAGGTGCTGCGGCGGCACGGCTATGCTGTCTTTACTCTCGACGGCCAGCCGGTCGGCGACGGCGAGGTGCCGGGGCTCTGCGATCTCATAGCCCGGCCGATCCGTCAGTAAAGCCGCCCGCCGAGCGGCACCTCCTGCCCCGGCCCGATCAGCACCACCTCGCCCGCCGCGTCCGGCACGCCGAGCACGAGCACCTCGGACATCACCGGACCGATCTGGCGCGGCGGAAAGTTCACGACGGCGAGCACCTGCCGGCCGATCAACTCGTCGGGCGCATAGTGTTTCGTGATCTGGGCGGAGGACTTCTTCTCGCCGATCCCGGGCCCGAAATCGACCCAGAGCCGGAAAGCGGGCTTGCGCGCCTCGGGGAAGGGTTCGGCCCGGGTGATCCGCCCGACGCGGATATCGACCTTCATGAAATCGTCGAACGTGATCGTCATTTCCCAAGCTCCCGGCCGCGTTCCGCCGCCGCATGGACGGCCTCCTTCAACAGCGCCGGAAACCCGCGCCTTTCGTCCATCAGCACGGCCAGCGCCGCCGCCGTGGTGCCGCCCGGCGAGGTGACGTTGACGCGAAGCTGGCCGGGATCCTCTCCGGCCGCCTCGGCCAGCGCCCCGGCGCCGGCCACCGTCGCCTTCGCGAGCCTGAGCGCCAGCGCCTCGGGCAGGCCCTCGGACGCGCCGGCGGCGGCGAGGGTCTCGATCAGGTGGAAGACATAGGCGGGGCCGGAGCCCGACACGGCGGTGACGGCGTCCATCTGGTCTTCGCCGGAAAGCCGCACCACCTGCCCGACCGCGCCGAGGAGCGCCTCGGCCAGCGCCAGATGCGCCTCGCTCGCCTGCGGGTTGCCGCAGATCGCGGTAATGCCCTTGCCGATCGCCGCCGGCGTGTTGGGCATCGCCCGGACGATCGGCGTCCCGGCGCCCAGCACCGCCTCGTAGGTCGCGATGGTCGTGCCCGCCGCGACCGAGAGCAAGAGCGTCCCGCCGCCGCCAAGGGCGGTCAGCGCCGGCAGCGCCTCTCCCATCATCTGCGGCTTTACCGCGATCAGCACAATCGCCGGCGCTTCGGGCAGGCCCGTGTTCAGATGCACGCCCTGCGCCGTCAGCCAGTCCGACGGATGCGGGTCGAGCACCCAGACGCTTGCCGCCGGCAGCCCGCCCTTCAGCCAACCCGCCAGCATCGCCGAGCCCATCTTGCCACAGCCGAGAAGCACCAGCCCCCGGTCGCGCACCGTTGCCATGTCCATGATCGCCTCCTTCATCCGGAGGCGAGATTAGCGATCCCGCGGCCGAGGGAAACCCCCGGCCGTCCCGATCGGTTCAGGCGCGGCCGTAGGCGCGCGACATCGCGACATCCATCGCGCGTTCCGGCGTCTCGTTGCCCCAGCAGGTCAGCTGGAAGGCCGGGTAGAAGCGCTCGGCCGCCGTCACCGCCTCGGTGATCAGCCGGTCGATCTGTTCGGGCCCCGCGATCTGGCCGCCGGCGAGGCAGAGCCCGTAGCGCCAGACCATCAGCCGCTGCTCGCGCCAGAAGGAAAAGGCGCCCGACCAGACCATGTCGTTGGCGCGGTTCAGCGCCTCGTAGAGCGCCGGCAGCGTCTCTTCCGGCGGATCCATCTCGAAGGTGCAGATGAGGCGCAGCGTCTCGTCATAGCCCGACCAGGCGAGGGTGATCGAATAGGTCCGCCACTGACCCTCGACCGCCATCGCGATCTGGTCGTCGGTCACCCGGTCGAAATCCCAGTCGTGATGCTCGGCAAGCGTCTCGACGATGTCGATCGGATGCAGGTCCTCGGTGTTGAGATAGGATTCGGATACTGACATGCCCGGCCTCTGTCCTTCTTGGCCCCCTGCGGCGCAAGTCCACAAGGAGCTGGGTGAGCCAACTAGGATCGGCGTTTGCCCGCCACCGTCCTACTTCATATGGTGTCGGCAGAAGCCCCGGCTGTAAAGCGAAATCTTGTCCGCCGCCGGGGTGCGGCGGCGAATAAGCTGTGGACAGTTTGTGGGGGGAGAGCTGCCGCAGCGGCAGCTTCGCGGGCAGCTTCGGACGCTTCAGTCCTTGGACTTGCCGCCCCGGCCGGCGCGCGGCGGGTTGGCCACCGCCTCCAGCGCCGCGATCCGCGCCTTCAGCGCCTCGTTCTCCTCGCGGGCCTTCTGCGCCATTGCGCGGACCGCGTCGAAT
>WOZM01000198.1 GCA_011620265.1 Paracoccaceae bacterium | reverse complement strand
AGAGTCCGCTTCGTCCCGCATAGCGGACGTTGTTGCCCCTTTGCGTGTAGCTACGGAAAACCTACGCGAAACCGACGGGAAAACAACTTGGCGAATACAGGATTTTCCGAACGAATTCTGCGCCATGACCAATCTCACCACGTCCGGGCGCAATGACCTCGTTAACCTTTTCTCAGCTCTGCCCTATCGTCGCCGAATCCAGATCTCGCGAGGTGACCCCATGACATTCCATATCGGCGCGAAACCCGGCGAGATCGCCGAGACGGTGCTTCTGCCCGGCGATCCCTATCGGGCGAAATGGGCAGCGGAGACGTTCCTCGAGGGCGCCGTCTGCATCAACAAGGTGCGGGGGATGCTCGGCTTCACCGGGACCTGGAACGGCCACCGGGCGACGATCCACGGCTCGGGCATGGGGATGCCGTCACTGTCGATCTATGCCAACGAGCTCATCCGCGACTATGGCGCGAAGACGCTCATCCGCATCGGCTCGGCGGGGGCGATGCAGGCGGCGGTGAAGGTCCGCGACCTGGTAATCGCGATGACGTCCTCGACGGTCTCCTCGCCCTCGCGCAGCTTCTTCAAGGAAATGCAGTTCGCGCCCTGCGCCGATTACGGCCTCATGGAAAAGGCGGTGGCGGCGGCGCGGGCGAAGGGGGTGCGGTTCCATGTCGGCGGCATCCACTCCTCGGACGTCTTCTACGACGAGCGGCAGGACCTGACCGACATGCTCGCCCGGCACGGCGTGCTGGCCGTCGAGATGGAGGCGGCGGAGCTTTACACCGTCGCCGCGCGCCACGGGGCGCGGGCGCTCGCGGTTCTCACGATCTCCGACCACCTTGTCACGCAAGAATCTCTGCCGGCCGAGGATCGCGAGCGGTCGTTCGGCGACATGGTGGAGATCGCGCTCGAGGCGGCCTTTTCCTGAGCGGGCGCGGGCGGAGGCGCCCGCCTTCGCCCGGGGTCTGACACGACGGGCATTGCGCGCCGGGCGCGGCTCTGCTTCGCTTCGTCCGAAGAAGGAGAGTCCGATGCCCCACCTTGCCCGCCGCCCCTGGGTGCCCGAACCCTGCGAGGCGCTGATCCAGCGCCAGGCCGCCGAGACCGCCGCGCCGTCGGACGCCGTCGCCGCACGGATCGAGGCGCTGATCGCCCGCAATGCCGGGATCCACGACCGCGACTGCTTCAACCTCAACCCGGCAACGAACGTCATGAACCCCGTGGCCGAGGCGGCCCTGGCGCGCGGGCTGGGCTCGCGCCCATCGCTCGGCTATCCCGGCGACAAGTACGAGATGGGGCTGGAGGCGATCGAGGAGATCGAGGTCATCTGCGCCGAACTCGCGGCCGAGATCTTCGCCGCGCGCCACGCCGAGATCCGGGTGTTTTCCGGCGCAATGGCCAACCTCTACGGCTTCATGGCGCTGACCGAACCGGGCGACGCGATCATCGCGCCGCCGGGCGCCATCGGCGGCCATGTCACCCATCACAAGGCCGGCTGCGCCGGGCTCTACGGGCTCGTCAGCCATGCCGCCCCGGTCGATGCGGACGGCTACACGGTCGATCTCGATGGCCTGCGCGCGCTTGCCCTGAAGGTGCGGCCGAAGCTCATCACGCTCGGCGGCAGCCTCAACCTCTTCCCGCATCCGGTGCGCGAGGTGCGGGCCATCGCCGACGAGGTGGGGGCGAAACTGCTTTTCGACGCGGCGCATCAATGCGGGATCATCGCCGGCAAGGCCTGGGCCAATCCCCTCGCGGAAGGCGCGCATCTGATGACGATGTCGACCTACAAGAGCCTTGGCGGGCCGGCGGGCGGGCTGATCGTCACCGACGATGCCGGGATCGCCGAGCGGCTCGACCAGATCGCCTTTCCCGGCATGACCGCGAATTTCGACGCGGGCCGCGTGGCGGCGCTGGCGCTCACGCTGCTCGACTGGCGGGAATTCGGGCGGGATTACGCGGCGAAGATGATCTCGGTCGCGCAGGCGCTGGCCGGGGCGCTCGGGGCCGAGGGGCTGCCGGTCTTCGCGGGCGGGCGCGGGGCGACGCAATCGCACCAGTTCGCGGTCGAGGCGGCGGCGTTCGGCGGCGGGCAGGCGGCGTCGAAGACGCTGCGTCGGGCGGGGTTCCTCGCCTGCGGCATCGGCCTGCCGCTGCCCGAGGTCGCGGGCGACCTCAACGGCCTGCGCATCGGCACGCCGGAGATCGTGCGGCGCGGGATGACCGAGGCGGACATGCCCGAGCTGGCCCGGCTGATCGCGGCGGGACTGCGCGCCAACGATCCCGCCGCGCTCGCCCCCGAGGTCGCAGCCTGCCGGCGGCGGTTCACCGGGCTGCACTACGTCCGCACGGCTTGACCTTCCCGCCCCCATCGCGTCCCTTCGGCCGAACGAAAGGACAGGCGATGAAGACACGACAACTTGGACAAGGTGGCCCCACGGTCTCGGCCATCGGGCTCGGCTGCATGAGCTTCGCGGGCTTCTTCGGCGCCACGAGCGAGGCCGAGAGCCTCGCCTGCCTCGACGCGGCCTTCGACCGGGGGATCGACTTTCTCGACACCTCGAACATCTACGGGATGGGCGTGTCGGAAAGCGTCATCGGCACATGGCTGAAGACGCGCAGGCGCGCGGTCACCCTCGCCACCAAGGCCGGGATCGTCACCGGCCCGCCGCGCCGGTTCGACAATTCAGAGGCGCATCTGCGGTCGGAGCTGGAAGCGTCCCTGGCCCGTCTCGGCCGCGATCATGTGGAGCTGTTCTACATCCACCGGCGCGAGCAGGAGATCCCGATCGAGGAGGTCGTCGGCACCCTCACCCGGCTGATCGATGAGGGCAAGATCGGCGGCTACGGCCTCTCCGAGGTCGCGCCCGCGACGCTCCGGCGCGCGGCGGCGGTGCTGCCGCCCCTTGCGGTGCAGAACGAATACTCGCTCTGGACCCGGCAGCCGGAACTCGGGCTGATCCGGGCCTGCGCCGAGACCGGCGCGGCCTTCGTGCCGTTCTCGCCGCTCGGCCGCGGCATGCTGAGCGACGCGCCCCCGGATCCGGCGCGGATGGAGGCGCAGGATTTCCGGCGGAACGGCCCGCGCTTCCAGGAACCGAACTACGCCGCCAACCGGCGGGCCATCGACGGGTTCCGCGCCTTCGCCCATGCCCGCGGCTGGACCACGGCGGCGGCGGCCCTGGCCTGGGTTCTCGACCGCGCGCCGCATCTGATCCCGATCCCCGGCACCCGCAGCGCCGCGCATCTGGCGGAGTGGGAGGGCGCCGACGCCATCGTCCTGACCGACGCGGACCGGGCCGAGATCGACCGGCTGCTGCCGCCGGGCTTCGCGCATGGCGACCGCTATTCGGACGCCCAGATCGTCGGCGTGGAGCGCTACTGCTGAGCCGGATCAGGCGCCGTGGCTGCGGTCGTAGCCATTCGGCGCCGGCGCCGTCCAGCCGGCG
This sequence comes from Paracoccaceae bacterium, assembly GCA_011620265.1. Lineage (GTDB taxonomy): Bacteria > Pseudomonadota > Alphaproteobacteria > Rhodobacterales > Rhodobacteraceae > Albidovulum. Next base: position 20,086 of record WOZM01000198.1, on the reverse strand, counting down.
AGCGCGGCGGGATCGGGGCGGAGCACCTCGACCAGAAGCGGGTGGCAGGCGGCGGCGTCCGAGGAATGCTCGGCCGAGCAATCGCCGCCGGGGCAGGCCGACAGCGCGCCCAGAAGGTCGATCTCGGCGAAGAATTCGAGGTAGTCGCCGGGCCGGACCGGCGAGGCCTTCATGAAGTACTGGCCGGTATCGCGGGTGAAGCCGGTGCACATGAAGACATTGAGCACGTCGTGGACATGGACCTCGGCCTCGCGCAGCGGCAGGCCGGTTTCGGCACCGAGCGCGCGGGTCAGGTTCGAATGGCAGCAATGGTGATACTGGCCGCCATCGCTGAGAAGGCAGTGCGTATAGGGATCGCAGCGGGTACCGATCACGTCGTGGACCGATCCGCCGAAGGCATCGAACCCGTACCAGCCGAGCGTGTCTTGGGTGATCGTCGCCATCGGCCGGAGGTGCGGGAAGGACGACCACATCCTGTCGCCGGTCGAGAGATGCGTGCCATGGAGCGCCCGGGTCTTGCCGGAATAGAAGCGTTCGGAAAGATCGCCCGCGTTCCACAGGTTGAGATCGCCCACCTGCGGCCCCTCGACCGAGCGGATGCGGAAGAAATGCCCGGCGGGCACGCGGAAGCAGCGCGCCTCGCGCGGCGGAACCAGAACCTCGCCCACCGGGCGCAAGCGCGTCCGCGCGGCCGCGTAGAGCGCCATGGGGGCTTCGGGCAGCGTCTCGGTCGGATAGCAGATCACCGGGCGCACGGCGCGGCGGGCGTCCGCATCGACAGGCGGGGTCGTCGGGGGCTCCATGGGGCTCCTCCTCGGTCGGGTATCACGGGGGCCCCCACTCTGGCCAAAGTGCGCCGGGACGCAAGCCCGCGGCGGCCGCCCCGGGCGGATAGCGCCCGTCGGTGTCGCCGTTCAGCGGCAAGGTCCAGATCGTGTCGGGGTCGTGCGGATGGACCCGAATCGGGAAGCCGAAGGTCGAGGGCAGGCCCGCCGTGATGTCTTCCCAACTGCGCCCGCCGTCCGCCGAACGCCAGACTCCGGCGCCATGCCACTCGCCGCCACCACCGGCCCAGATCGTGCCGGTCGCGGGATCGCCTGCCGCGTGGTTGATCGGCCAGCCGCCGCAATGCGGCCCGCCGACGGTCCAGTCGTCCGCCGCCGCCTTGCCCTCGATCAGGAACGCCCCCTTGGTCGTGCCGACCAGCAACGCGATCTTCCCGGGCATGATGCCCTCCCTCCCCCGTTGCGCGCGGCGCCAAGCGTAGCATGGTGCCGCGCACCCGCACAGCGGGGCAATCGCCTCAGCGCGGGCGCAGGCAGTGCTTCGGCGAACCTTCGCAACGCGCCCCGCAATAGGCGCAGAGGTAGCGGTCCGGCCCCGCCGCACGGTCGCGCCGCCAGCGGCAGGCGCGAGTCAGCGTCGTGCCCCGTCGCGCGAGCCAGAGGTAGAGGAAGACCGAGACGAGGAGCACGAGGAGAAGAAGCGGCATGGCCCCGTCTACCACGCGGGTTCGGGCGCGCAAACTGGCGCCCTGCCTCGCCGTTCGCCGGAAGTTTCCGTCACCCGGACCGACCCCGCCGCCGATATGCGCGGTCATGCCGTCATCTTTCCGTCACGTTCGCATTTCGTACCGGCGCATTTCTCTTGCCTGCCGGGGCGCTCGCTCTAGGCTCGTTTCATCCTGCGCGGCGCGTGTTTCGCCGCGCCACTCAACCAACAGGAGGTTCTCCCATGATGAACAAGCTTCTCCTCACGACAATCCTCAGCGTCGGCCTTGCGCTGCCCGCCGTTGCCGCGACGCCACAGGCCGGCGAGACCCTGGCCGAGAATCAGGACTATACCTACTGGCTTCTCGACGCGATCAAGTCGATGGATCCGCAGATCAACACCGATGTCGAAGGCTCGGGCATCCTGCGCTCGCTCTTCGAGGGGCTCTATAACGAGGACCAGGAAGGCGGCCTCGTGCCCGGCGTGGCGCTCGACCACGAGCTTTCCGACGACAAGACGACCTACACGTTCCACCTGCGCGACAACGCCAAGTGGTCGAACGGCGACCCGGTGACGGCGGGCGACTTCGTCTATGCCTGGAAGCGCCTCGCCGATCCGGCGACCGCCTCGGAATACGCCTGGTACATGGAACTCATGCAGGTGAAGAACGCCGCGAAGATCATCGCCGGCGAGGCGCCGGTGGACGAGCTCGGCGTGACGGCGGTGGACGATCACACGCTGCAGGTGACGATCGAGGCACCCCTGCCCTATTTCCCGAAGATGCTGACCCATGCCTCGGTCTTCCCGGTGAACCGGAAGGTGATCGAGGCCAACGGCGACAAGTGGACCGAGGCCGGCACCCTCGTCGGCAACGGCGCCTACGTCTTGAAGGAGCATATCCTCGGCGAGAAGGTGGTGATGGAGCCGAACCCGGAATACTGGGACAACGAGCACACGATCCTGCAGAAGGTGACGGCGCTGACGATCAACGATCAGGACGCCGCCCTGACCCGCTACCTCGCCGGAGAGCTGGACCGCGTGGACATTCCGGCCGGCCGCTATCCGCAGATGAAGGCCGAATATCCCGATCAGGCGATCTCGGTGCCGCAGTCCTGCTCCTACATCTACATGTTCAACATGGACGAGGCGAAGGGCCCGGCGGCGCTGAAGGACGTGCGGGTGCGCAAGGCGCTCTCCTACGCGATCGACCGCGACATCATCGTCAACAACATCCTTCAGGGCGGCCAGGCGCCGTCCTACAACTGGACCCATGCCGCGACCGAAGGCTTCACCCTGCCCGAGATCGACTATGCGTCCTGGACCCAGGCGGAGCGCACCGCGAAGGCCAAGGAGCTTCTGGCCGAGGCCGGGTTCGGCATGGACAACCCGCTGAACCTCACGCTCAACTACAACACCTCGGAATCCCACAAGAAGATCGCGATCGCGGTCCAGCAGTTCTGGAAAGGCGTCGGCGTCAACCTCACGCTCAACAACATGGAGTGGAAGGTTCATACCGACAAGATGCAGAACCAGGACTTCGAGATCGCCCGCTACGCCTGGTGCGGCGACTACAACGAGGCCTCGACCTACCTCGACCTCTTCACCTCCTATTCCGGGCACAACAACGGCAAGTTCTTCAGCGAGGAATATGACCAGTTGATGAAGGACTCGAAGACCGCGGCCGATCCGAACCCGATGTACACGGAGGCCGAACAGATCCTTGCCGACGAAATGCCGATGGCGCCGATCTACCAGTACACCAAGGTCGAGATGATCAAGCCCGACATCAAGGGCGCCGGTCTGATGAACCTGATGCAGAACTGGTATCTCAAGGACATGTATCGCGTCGCCAACTGAGGCGGCTTTGGGGGCGCGCCCGACCGGCGCGCCTCATCCCTTGAGGTCGGACAGAACCCATGCTCGCCTATATCGCCAAGCGTCTGGCCATCGCGGTGCCGACGCTTCTCTTGCTCATCATCATCTCGTTCCTGCTGATGCACGCGGCCCCCGGCGGCCCCTTCACCCAGGAACGCGCCCTGCCCGCCGCCGTGCTCGCCAATCTCGAGGCGAAATACGGCCTCGACCAGCCGCTCTGGCGGCAGATGGCGACCTATGTCTGGGGCATCGTCAGCGATTTCGATTTCGGCCCGTCCTTCATCTACAAGGACCGCACGGTGAACGAGATCATCGCGCAGGGCTTCCCGGTGACGCTGACCTACGGGTCGCTGTCGTTCCTTCTGGCCGTGATCGTCGGCGTGACGCTCGGCGTCTTCGCCGCGATCTACCACAATTCCTGGCTCGACTACCTCGCCGTCGGCATCTCGATCGGCGCGCAGGTCCTGCCCAACTTCGTCATGGCGCCGATCCTCGTCCTTGTCTTCACGCTCTGGCTGCGCTGGTTGCCCGGCGGCGGCTGGGAGGGCGGGCAATGGCAATACATCATCATGCCGGTGATCGCGCTTTCGACCTCGTTCATGGCCTCGATCGCACGGATCACCCGGTCCTCGATGCTGGAGGTGCTGAACTCCAACCACATCCGCACCGCCCGCGCCAAGGGCCTGCCGGAACGCAAGGTGATCCTGCGCCACGCGCTGAAGCCCGCGATGCTGCCGGTGATCTCCTACCTGGGGCCGGCCTTCGTGACGATGATCACCGGCTCGGTCGTGGTGGACATCTACTTCTCAACCGGCGGCATCGGCAAAGCCTTCGTGGACAGCGCGCTCAACCGCGATTACGCGGTGATGATGGGGGTCACGATCCTCGTCGGGGCACTCACCATCCTCTTCAACCTCGTGGTCGATATCCTCTACGCCTGGATCGACCCGAAAATCCGGTACTGAGCCCATGGTCATCGACGCAACAAGGATGAAGAGCCTCGGCGACCGCTTCGCCGAGGCGGAGGTCAGGGGCCGCTCGCCCTGGGCCGACGCCCGCAAGCGCTTCGCGCACAACAAGGCGGCGGTGGCCGGGCTGGTCGTGCTGATCCTGATCGGTCTCTTCGCGCTCTTCGGCAATCTCATTGCCGCCTGGTCGAACGAGGAGCTGGACTTCGCGGTGATGGGCCAGGTGGCCGAGCTTGGCAGGCCGTCCTTCGCCAGCGGGCATTATTTCGGCACCGACGACCTCGGCCGAGACCTTTTCGCCCGCACCGTTCAGGGCACCCGGATCTCGCTGATGGTGGGCATCGTCGGATCGGCCATCGCGGTCATCGCCGGCACGCTCTACGGGGCGACGGCCGGCTATGTCGGCGGCCGGATCGACAACGTCATGATGCGCACCGTCGATATCCTGATGTCGGTGCCCTACATGTTCGTGCTGATCCTGCTTCTGGTGATCTTCGGCCGCTCCATCACCATGCTCTTCGTCGGCATCGGCCTCATCTCCTGGCTCGACATGAGCCGGATCGTCCGGGGCCAGACGCTGAGCCTCAAGCACAAGGAATTCATCGAGGCGGCGCAGGCGACGGGGGTGCCGACCTTCACCATCATCCGCCGCCATATCGTGCCGAACCTTCTCGGCGTCGTCGCGGTCTATGCGACGCTTCTGGTGCCGCTGATGATCCTCACCGAAAGCTTCATCTCCTTCCTCGGCCTCGGCGTGCAGGAGCCGCTGACGAGCTGGGGGGCGCTCATCTCCGAAGGGGCCGGCACGATCAACTACGGGACGCTCTGGCAGCTCGCCTTCCCGCTTTTCTTCTTCGTCATCACGCTCTTCGCCTTCTTCTTCGTCGGCGACGGCTTGCGCGATGCGCTCGACCCGAAGGACCGCTGAGATGGCGCTGCTGGAGCTCCGCGACCTCGAGGTCAGCTTCGACACCAACGACGGCGTGGTGAATGCCGTGAACGGAGTCTCCTTCGATCTGGCGAAGGGCCGCACCCTCGGCATCGTCGGCGAAAGCGGCTCGGGCAAGAGCCAGCTCGCCTTCGCGATCATGGGGCTTCTGGCGAAGAACGGCCATGCGCGCGGCTCGGTCAGGTTCGGCGGGCAGGAGATCCTGAACGCCCCGCCCCGTGTCATCAATCCGATCCGGGCGATGAAGATCGCGATGGTGTTTCAGGATCCGATGACCTCGCTCAACCCCTATATGCGGGTCTGCGACCAGATGGCCGAGGTGCTCGTCCACCACAAGGGCATGGCCAGGGCCGGGGCGGTGGCTGAAAGTGTGCGGATGCTCGACGCGGTGAAGATCCCCGACGCGGCGGGGCGCATCCGGCTTTATCCGCACGAGTTCTCGGGCGGCATGCGGCAGCGGGTGATGATCGCGATGTCGCTTCTCTGCCGGCCGCAACTGCTGATCGCGGACGAACCGACGACCGCGCTCGACGTGACGGTGCAGGCGCAGATCATGGCGCTTCTCGCCGACCTGCAGCGCGACTTCGGCATGGCGACGATCCTCATCACCCATGACCTCGGCGTCGTCGCGGGGTTCTGCGAGGACGTGCTGGTCCTCTATGGCGGCCAGGTGATGGAGCGGAGCCCGGTCGATCCCCTGTTCGCGGAGCCCGCGCATCCCTATACGCGCGGGCTTCTGCGCGCGATCCCGCGCGTCGATCAGCACGGCGAGGAACTGGACAGCATCCCCGGCAGCCCGCCCAACATGACCCGCGCGCCGAAGGGCTGCCCCTTCGCGCCGCGCTGCAACTTCGCGGCCGAGGATTGCCACGATCACCTCGATCCGATCACCGAATTCGCGCCGGGCCGCTGGCGCGCCTGCAACCGCAAGGTGGAGGAGCTCGCATGACCGAACCGCTTCTGAGGGTCGAGGATCTGCATGTCACCTTCGATCTGCGCCGGGCGAGCGACATGCCGTGGACCAAGCCCCGGCTTCTGCGCGCCGTCGCGGGTGTGGATTTCGAACTTTTCTCCGGCGAGACGCTGGGGATCGTCGGGGAATCGGGCTGCGGCAAGTCCACGCTCGCCCGCGCCCTCATTCAGATGGTCCCGGCGACGGGAAAGGTGATCTGGCAGGGCAAGACCGACCTTCTGGCCCTCACGCGACGCGAGATGCTGAAATACCGCGCCGACATCCAGATGGTGTTCCAGGATCCGCTGGCGAGCCTCAATCCCCGCATGACCGTCGGCCAGATCATCGCCGAGCCCTTGCGGACCCACCGGCCGGGCATGGCCGAGGGCGACCTCAGGATGCGCGTCAAGGCGATGATGGACCGGGTCGGGCTGCTGCCGAACCAGATCAACCGCTATCCGCACGAATTTTCCGGCGGCCAGTGCCAGCGCATCGGCATCGCAAGGGCGCTGATCGTCGAACCGAAGCTCCTGATCTGCGACGAGCCGGTCTCGGCGCTCGACGTGTCGATCCAGGCGCAGGTGATCAACCTTCTGGCCGAGTTGCAGCGCGACCTCGGTCTCGCGATGATCTTCATCGCCCATGACCTGTCGGTGGTGAAGCACATCTCCGACCGGGTGATGGTGCTCTATCTCGGCCGGACGATGGAGGTGGCGGCGGGGCACGACCTTTATGCCGATCCCCAGCATCCCTATACCCAGGCGCTGCTCTCGGCGGTGCCGATCCCCGACCCGGCCGCCGAGCGGGCGAAGGTGATGATCCCGCTGGAGGGCGACCTGCCCTCGCCGCTCGCCCCGCCCTCGGGCTGCGTCTTCCGCACCCGCTGCCCCCGCGCCGAGGCGCGCTGCGCCGAGAAGGTGCCGGAATTGACGATGGGCGCGCATGGCGTCGCCTGCCATTTCCCCGGACCGCTCGTGAAGACGCGGAAAGTAGCGGAACCGGCCTGATCGCGGCGCGCACGGGGGGGGTAAGGTGGGTTTAAACCCACCTTACAGGGGCCGGATCGGCGGTACCGCGCTGCCGGAAACCTTCGGTAAGGTGGGTTTGAACCCACCTTACGGCCCTCAGCCCTTCACGACCCGTTGGGTCTGCACCCCGAGCCCTTCGACCGAAAGCCGCATCACCTCGCCGCCCTTGAGGTAGACCGGAGGCTTCTGCCCCATGCCGACGCCCGGCGGCGTGCCGGTCGAGATCACGTCGCCCGGCTGCAAGGACATGAACCGGCTGACATAGGAAATCAGATGCGGCACCTTGTAGACCATCGTCGCGGTCGTGCCGTTCTGGTAGCGGTGCCCGTCGACCTCGAGCCACATCTTCAGCGCGTCGATGTCGCCCGCCTCGTCCGGGGTCACCAGCCAGGGTCCGATCGGGCCGAACGTGTCGCAGCCCTTGCCCTTGTCCCAGGTTCCGGCCCGCTCGGTCTGGTATTCGCGTTCGGAAACGTCGTTGATCACGCAGTAGCCCGCAACATGGGAAAGCGCGTCAGCCTCCTCGATATACTTGCCGCCCCGGCCGATGACGACGCCAAGCTCCACCTCCCAGTCGGTCTTGACTGAACCGCGCGGGATCTCGACGTCGTCGTCGGGGCCCGAGATGGCCGAGGTCCACTTGTTGAAGATCACCGGCTCCGGCGGCACCGGCATCCCGGATTCGGCGGCATGGTCGGCATAGTTGAGCCCGATGCAGACGAACTTGCCGATATTCCCGACGCAGGGGCCGACGCGCAGATCATCCTGCGGGATGCCGGGGACGAGTGGAAGGGATTCGGGATCGGTCGCCGCAATCCTCGCCAGTGCCTCGGGCAGCAGCGCCGCGCCGGCGATGTCGGGGACGATCCCCGAAAGGTCGCGCACCCGCCCCGCCGCGTCGAGCAGCCCCGGCTTTTCCCGACCCTTCGGCCCGTAGCGAAGAAGTTTCATCCCTGACACCCCCATTGCGTTCCTTGCCGCAGGCTGGCGGCAGGATGCGCCGGGGTCAAGCGGCGATCGAGGGCGGCCGGCGGGGCGATTATCCTTGACTCGGAATTTGACCAAGCGGTTAATCGGCGCACGGCGATCCCGGCCCAGGAAGGGCGCGGGACGAACAGAAAACACCACCGACAGCGGAGAATTCAGGAATGCTACACAGTCGCACACTTCTGGCGGCCACGGTCGCGGCCTTCACGCTCTTCAGTGCGCCGGTGCGGGCCGAAACGCCTGCCGACACGCTGATCCAGGCCTGGGCCATCGACGACATCATCTCGCTCGACCCGGCCGAGATCTTCGAATTCACGGCCTCCGAGATCGCCGGCAACTCCTACGAGGGTCTGATCGGCTACGATCCGGCCGACGTCACGAAGATCTACGGCAAGATCGCCGAGAGCTGGGAGGTCGCGGCCGACGGCGTGTCGATCTCGTTCAAGATCAGGCCGGGCCGCACCTTCGCAAGCGGAAACCCGATCACGGCGGAGGACGTGGTCTTTTCGCTGACCCGCGCGGTCAAGCTCGACAAGTCGCCCGCCTTCATCCTGACCCAGTTCGGCCTGAACGCCGGGAACGCCGACGAGATGGTCGTGCAGGAGGGGGATGACACCGTCGTCTTCAGGATGGACAAGCCCTATGCCCCGACGCTGGTGCTCTATTGCCTGACCGCGACCGTCGGCTTCATCGTCGACAAGAAGCTGGTGATGGAGCACGAGGCGAACGGCGATTTCGGCTATGAATGGCTGAAGACCAATTATGCCGGCTCCGGCCCGTTCACGATCCGCGAATGGCGTGCGAACGAGGCGGTGGTGATGGAGCGCAACCCGAACTATTCGGGCGATGCCGCACCGATGGCCCGCGTCATCTACCGCCACATCCCCGAGGGTGCGACGCAGCGGCTGCTGCTTGAACAGGGCGACATCGACATCGCGCGCTCGCTCACCGCCGAGGAGATCGACGCGATCCGCGCCAATCCGGATCTGAAGATCCAGGAGGGGCCGAAGGGCTCGATCTACTATCTCGGGCTGAACCAGAAGAACGAGAACCTCGCCAAGCCCGAGGTGCGGCAGGCGATGAAATACCTCGTCGACTATCAGGCCATCGCCGACACGATCATGAAGGGCAAGGTCTCGGTCCACCAGGCCTTCCTGCCGAACGGCTTCCTCGGCGCGCTGAACGACAACCCGTTCTCGCTCGACGTCGCGAGGGCGAAGGAACTTCTGGCCGAGGCGGGCCTGCCCGACGGCTTCACCGTCACGATGGATACCCGCAACACGCCCGAGATCACGGGTATCGCGCAGGCGATCCAGCAGACGATGGCGGAAGCCGGCATCACGATGGAACTGATCCCCGGCGACGGCCAGCAGACGCTGACCAAATACCGCGCGCGCAACCACGATATCTATATCGGCCGCTGGGGCCCGGACTATCAGGACCCGCATACCAACGCCGATACCTTCGCGCGCAATCCCGACAATTCGGACGATGCGGCGTCGAAGCCGCTGGCCTGGCGCAACGCCTGGGACATCCCGGAGATGACCGCCAAGGCCGACGCGGCAATGCTGGAGGCGGATGCGGACAAGCGGGCCGAGATGTATATCGAGATCCAGAAGGAGCACCAGCAGACCTCGCCCTTCGTGATCATGTTCCAGGAGATCGAGGTCTCGGCGATGCGCAACAACGTCAACGGCTTCATCGTCGGGCCGTCGTTCAACGACAACAACTACGCGCATGTGACCAAGTAGCATGAGCGACACGACCACCGGCGGAGGGCGCGACAGCGCCCTCCTGCTCTTCGCGTGGAAGGCCGTGAAGCTCGCAGCGACCGTCGCGCTGACCTTTCTCGGCCTCCTCGTCGTCACCTTCCTCATCGGCCGGGTGGTGCCCGTAGATCCGGTTCTGGCCGTCGTCGGCGACCGCGCCTCGAAGTCAGTCTATGACCGTGTCTTTCTCGAACTTGGCCTCGACAAGCCGCTTTACGAGCAGTTCTGGATCTATCTCCAGAAGGTCCTCACCGGCGATTTCGGCCAGAGCTTCCTGACCAAGCGCGACATCGTCGACGATATCCGCCGGGTCTTCCCGGCGACGCTGGAGCTCGCCACGGTCGCGATCCTCATCGGCACGCTCTTCGGCATCCCGATGGGGGTCTGGGCGGCAGTCCGTCAGGGCCGGCTCGCCGATCAGCTGGTGCGGGTCTTCGGCCTCATCGGCTATTCCGCCCCGATCTTCTGGCTCGGCCTCCTTGGGCTTCTGGTCTTCTACGCGCGGCTCCAGTGGGTCGCCGGGCCGGGGCGCATCGACATCGCCTACGAATACGCGATCACGCCGAAAACCGGGCTCCTCCTTCTCGACAGCGCGATGCAGGGGCAGTGGGAGGCGTTCCGCAACATCTTCTCCCACATCATCCTGCCGGCGGCACTCCTTGGATATTTCTCGATGGCCTATATCAGCCGCATGACCCGCAGCTTCATGCTGAACGAACTGGCGCAGGAATACGTCACCACCGCCCGCGTCAAGGGCGTGCCGGAATGGCGGATCATCTGGGTCCATGCGCTGAGGAACGCCGCCGTGCCGCTCGTCACGGTCGTGGCGCTCTCCTACGCCAACCTCCTCGAAGGCTCGGTCCTGACCGAGACCGTCTTCGCCTGGCCCGGCCTCGGGCAATATCTCACCAATTCGCTGCAGAATGCCGACATGAACGCGGTCCTCGGCGGCACTCTGGTGATCGGCGCGATCTTCGTCGGGCTGAACCTTCTCTCCGACCTTCTCTACACGCTTCTCGACCCCCGGGTGCGGAGGGGCAGATGACCGCGATGACCCGCCGCGAATGGCTCCTCTCCGACCGCCCCGCCTCGCGCCGGCAGGCAAGGGCCGGCCAGGCCTACCGGACCTGGCTCACCTTCCGCACCAACTGGCTGGCGATGGTCGGGCTCGGCATCGTCCTCGCCCTCATCCTCGTCGCGATCTTCGCCAACGTGATCGCGCCCTACGACCCGGTGCTCGGCGGCGACCTCAGGACCGCGCGGTTCCTGCCGCCGATGACCGGCGACCACCTTCTCGGCACCGACGACCTGTCGCGCGACATCTTCAGCCGCATTGTCCACGGCTCGCGGCTGACGCTGATGGTGGTGGTGCTGGTTGCGGTGATCGCCACCCCGATCGGCCTTCTCGTCGGCACCACCGCGGGCTATTTCGGCGGCTGGACCGACACGATCCTGATGCGGATCACCGACATCTTCCTCGCCTTCCCGCGGCTCATCCTCGCCCTCGCCTTCGTCGCCGCCCTCGGCCCCGGCATCGAGAATGCGATCATCGCCATCGCGATCACCTCCTGGCCGCCCTATGCCCGCCTTGCCCGGGCCGAGACGCTGACGATCCGCGACAGCGACTACATCAATGCCGCCCGGCTCCAGGGCGCCTCCTCGGCCCGCATCCTCTGGGGTCACGTCACGCCGCTCTGCCTCTCGTCGGTCATCATCCGCGTCACCCTCGACATGGCCGGCATCATCCTCACCGCCGCCGGCCTCGGCTTCCTCGGCCTCGGCGCACAGCCGCCGCAGCCCGAATGGGGGGCGATGATCGCTTCCGGCCGGCGCTTCCTGATCGACCAGTGGTGGGTCGCGACCATGCCCGGCATCGCCATCTTCATCGTCTCGCTCGGCTTCAACCTCCTCGGCGACGGCCTGCGCGACGTGCTCGATCCCAAGGCCCGCAAATGACCCTTCATCTTGCCCGAAATATCCCCGCCGGAGGCTTCCGCCGATGACGCCGCTCCTCACCGTCGAAGACCTGCGCATCACCTTCCCGACCCGGCAGGGCCCCTCCGAGGTCGTGCGCGGCGTGACCTTCACCCTTGGCCGCGAGCGGCTCGGCATTGTCGGCGAAAGCGGATCGGGCAAGAGCCAGACCGGCCGCGCGATCCTCGGGCTGACGCCGCCGCCCGGCCGCGCCACCGCGAAGGTGCTGAATTTCGACGGCATCGACCTGCGGAACGCCTCCGCCGCCACCTGGCGGTCCCTCAGGGGCGCGCGGATGTCGATGGTGATGCAGGACCCGAAATTCTCGCTGAACCCGGTGATGACAATCGGCAAGCAGCTTCTCGAGGCGCTGAAATTCGGCGCCGGAGAGACAAGGGCCGAGGCCCGCGCCCGGGCGCTCGCGATGCTCGAGGCGGTGCAGATCCGCGACCCGGAAAGGGTCTTCCGCGCCTATCCGCACGAGCTTTCCGGCGGCATGGGCCAACGCGCGATGATCGCGATGATGCTGGTGACCGAGCCCGACCTCCTCATCGCGGACGAGCCCACCTCCGCCCTCGACGTGACGGTGCAGGTCGAGGTGCTGCGCATCCTCGACGCGCTGGTGCGCGACCGCGGCATGGGGCTCATCTTCATCAGCCACGACCTGCGCCTCGTCTCGTCCTTCTGCGACCGGGTGCTCGTCATGTATGCCGGAAAGGTGGTCGAGGAGTTGAAGGCCTCCGAACTCGACAAGGCGCAGCACCCCTATACGCGGGGCCTGATGAACTGCCTGCCGAAGATCGAGGGCGGGGTCCGTCCGCTGCCGACGCTCGAAAGGGATGCGGCATGGGCGGTGTGATGCTCGAGGCGACGGATCTCCACGTCACCTTCCGCAGCGGCGGCGACACGGTGAAGGCGGTGCGCGGCGTCTCCTTCGCGGTCGCGAAGGGGGAAAGCTTCGGCATCGTCGGCGAAAGCGGGTCGGGCAAGTCGACGGTGCTCCGCGCCATCTGCGGCCTCGCGCCGACCACGGCGGGCGTGATCCGGCTGGCCGGCACGCCGCTCGCCGCGCCGCGATCCCCGGACTTCTACCGCAAGGTGCAGATGGTCTTCCAGGACCCCTATGCCTCGCTCCATCCCCGGCACACGATCGACAAGGTCCTGTCCGAGCCGCTCGCGATCCACGGCTTCGACCGGCGCGAGGAGCGGATCGAGGAGGCGCTCGCCGATGTCGGGCTCGGCGCCGATTTCCGCTTCCGCTACCCGCACCAGCTCTCGGGCGGCCAGCGCCAGCGCGTGGCCGTCGCGCGCGCGCTGATCCTCGAACCCGAGGTGCTGCTGCTCGACGAGCCGACCTCGGCCCTCGACGCCTCGATCCAGGCCGAGGTGCTGAACCTTCTCGACCGGATCCGCGCCGAGCGGGGCCTGACCTATGTCATGGTCTCGCACGACCTCGCCGTCGTCGCGCATATGTGCGACCGGCTCATCGTCATGCAGCACGGGCTTGCGGTCGAGGAACTGACGCGCGAAGCTCTGGCCGCCTACCGGGCCGAGACCGACTATACCAGAAAACTGCTCTCGGCTTCCGAGGGCTATACCCCTGCCGAGGCGCCATGATCCCTGTTTTCGACGGCCATAACGACTTCCTCCTGCGGCTTCTGCGCAACCCCCCGAACCGCGAGGCCATCTGGCTGAAGGGCGAGGGCAAGGGCCATCTCGACCTGCCCCGGATGAAGGCGGGCGGCTTCGCGGGCGGCTTCTTCGCGGTCTACATCCCCTCGCCCGAGGCCCACGATTCGCCCGATTACGAGGCGATCATGGACGCCCCCCCCTACGACCTGCCGCTGCCGGACCTCATCGGCGCGCAGGAGGCCCAGCCGGTGGCCGTCGCGATGATCGGGCATCTGCTGTGGATGGAGCGCACCGGCGCGCTCGCCCTCTGCCGCTCTGTCGCCGATATCCGCGCCGCGATGGCGGCGGGCAAGATCGCGGCGATCCTGCATTTCGAGGGCGCCGAACCGATCGGCGCGGATCTCGACGCGCTCCATCTCTGGCACGCGGCGGGCTTGCGCTCGCTCGGGCCGGTCTGGTCGCGGCCCACGATCTTCGGCCACGGCGTCCCCTTCCGCTTCCCCGGATCGCCCGACAGCGGGCCGGGCCTGACCGAGGCGGGCAAGCGGCTCGTCGCCGAATGCAACGCGCTGAAGATCATGATCGACCTCAGCCACCTCAACGAGGCGGGGTTCAACGACGTCGCCGCGATCTCGGACGCGCCGCTCGTCGCCACCCATTCGAACGCCCATGCCGTCACGCCGTCCGCCCGGAACCTGACCGACCGGCAGCTCGCGATGATCGCCGAGACGGACGGCATGGTCGGGCTCAACTTCGCCACCATCTTCCTGCGCGAGGACGGGCGGAAATCGCCCTTCGACGGCTGGGATCCGGTGCTGCGCCACCTCGACCACCTGATCGGGAAGCTCGGCGAGGACCGCGTCGGCCTCGGCTCCGATTTCGACGGGGCGACATTGCCGGCCGATATCGAGGACGTGGCCGGCCTGCCGCGCCTGATCGCGGCGCTTCGCTCGCATGGCTACGGCGAGGCGCTTTTGCGCAAGCTCGCGCATGAGAACTGGCTGGCTCTGCTGGAGCGGACCTGGGGCGGATGAGCCTGCCGCATCTCGCCAACGCGCAGGCGCGGCGGCTCTTTCTCGACCGCCATGCGCTGATCGAACCGCCCTCCGGCCCGGCGAAGGGCGACGACCTGCTCGCACTGATCAAGCGGCTCGGCTTCGTGCAGGTCGACAGCATCAATACGGTCGAGCGCGCGCATCACATGATCCTCTGGTCGCGGCGGCAGAGCTACCGGCCGGGAAACCTCGCCCGGCTTCTGGAACGCGACCGCACCCTCTTCGAGCACTGGACCCATGACGCCTCGGTCATTCCGACGGAGTTCTTCGGCCACTGGAAGCTCCGCTTTTCCCGCGACGCGGAGTGGATCCGCGCCCGCTGGGCGAACTGGCAGGGCGACGCGTTCCACGACAAGATCGAGGACGTCCTTGCCCATGTCCGTTCCGGCGGACCTTGCGGGTCGGGCGATGTCGGGACGGACGAGACCCGCGGCAAGGGCGGCTGGTGGGAATGGCACCCGTCGAAAACCGCGCTCGAATATCTCTGGCGGTCGGGCGCGCTTTCGGTCTGCCAGCGCCGCAACTTCGCCAAGCTCTACGACCTGACCGAGCGGGTGCATCCCGAGGCCCATGCCGCCCCGGCGCCGGACGAGGCGGCAACCGTGGACTGGGCCTGCAATCAGGCGCTCGACCGCCTGGGCTTCGCCACGTCGGGCGAGATCGCGGCCTTCTGGGACACGGTGACGCCGGTCGAGGCGCGGGACTGGTGCGCGACCGCGCTTGCGCGGGGCGAGATCGTCGAGATCGCGGTCGAGGGGATCGACGGCAAACCGCGTAAATCCTTCGCCCGGCCGGATGTCTTCGACGCGGCGGCGGCGGTCGGCGAGGCGCCGAACCGCGTCCGCATCCTCTCGCCCTTCGATCCGGCCTTGCGTGACCGCAACCGCGCCGAGCGGCTCTTCGGCTTCTTCTACCGGATCGAGGTCTTCGTGCCGGAGCCGAAACGCCAGTATGGCTACTATGTCTTCCCGGTGATGGAGCGCGACCGGGTGATCGGCCGCATCGACGCGAAAGCCGCGCGCGCCGAGGGCCAGCTCGCCGTCCGCGCCTTCTGGCCCGAGCCGGGCGTCCCGATGGGTGCCGGCCGGGTCGCCCGGCTGGAGGCTGAACTGGACCGGCTGGCCCGATTCGCCGGCTGCGACGGGGTGAGCCTTGCCGACGGCTGGCTGCGGTCCGCCTAGCGCGACCGGCGGAAGAACCGCGCCCGGGCATAGAGGTCTTCGAGCCGCTTCATCCGCGCCTGTGTCTCGTCCCAGGTGAGGTTCTGGACCGCGGCCAGCAGCGTCTCGACCAGTACCTGGATCGCCACGGTCGAATCCCAGGCCGAGGGCGCCTCGATATGCGCCGAAAGCCGGTAGCGGGCGCGTTCGGCGGCGGGCGAGACCCACTGGTCGGTGATCAGCACCACCTCCGCCCCCTGGTCGGCGGCGATCTCGACGAGGCTGAGGACGTTGTTCTCGTAGCGGCGGATGTCGAAGGCCAGAAGCACGTCGCCGGGGCCCATGTCGATCAAGGCCGGCGGCCAGGCGTTCGACATGTCGGAGATCAGCGTCACGTCGCGACGGATGATCTTCATGTGGGTGACGAAATAATCCGCCATCGCATGGGTGATCCGCCCGCCCATGGCGAGGATCTTGCGGTTCTTGTCGGCCATCAGCCGCGCCACCGCGTCGAAATCGGCATGGTCGATCTGGCCGAGCGTCGCTTGCAGGTTGCCCACGACCGCATCGGCGAAGCGGTTGAGGATATGGGTGTCGGGCACGCCCCCCGCCCAGCGGTCGTGCTTCGCTATGGGCGAGATCAGCCGCTCCTCGACCTCGGCGCGAACCACCGCCTGGAAATCGGGATAGCCCTTGTAGCCGAGCTTCTGCACCAGCCGGACCACCGTCGGGGTCGAGACCTCGGCCCCCTTCGCGAGCGCGGTGATGGAGCCGAGGGCGGCCACCGGATAGTGCCGGGTGAGATGACTCGCGAGCTGGCGCTCGGCCCGTGTCAGCCCGTCGAAACGGGCCTTGATCTGCTGTTCGATCGTCCGCGCGGCAACCGGCACTCAGGCGCACTCCCCCCGCGGCCAGAGTGGTTCGGACCGCATCTCCGAAACGATTATAACAGAAGTTTCATTTCAGAAAACATCTTGACAGAAAGCGGCGTGGCGGACGAGCCTTGGCGCTGTGAATCAGGGGGAATCCGGGGCAATGGCGGCCGCGCGAATTCAGGGCCTTCCGGTCGTGACGACCGAGAACCGCGACGCGCCGGGACCATTCCTGATCGTCTGCGAACATGCCTCGAACCACTTCCCCGCCGCCTTCGGCACACTCGGGCTGCCGCCGGCAGCGCAAAAGGCGCATATCGCCTGGGATCCCGGCGCGCTGGGGTTGGCGCGGCGGCTCGCCGCCAATCTGAACGCGCCGCTCGTCGCTGCCGGTATCTCGCGGCTCGTCTACGATCTGAACCGGCCACCGCACTCGCCCGGCGCGATGGCGGCGCGGAGCGAGACCTTCGACATTCCCGGCAATGCGGGCCTCGCGCCGGCCGAGCGGCGGCGCCGGACGGAAGCCGTCTACCTGCCCTTCCACGCCGCGCTCCATGCCGAGATCGCGCGGCGGCTGGCCGCTGGCACGCCGCCGGTCATGGTCACGATCCACAGCTTCACCCCGATCTGGTTCGGAAAGCCGCGCGAGGTCGAGTTCGGAATCATCCACGATGCCGATCCGACGCTCGCCCGCGCGGTGCTGGCCGAAGCCAAGGCGCGGACCGGGCTCGACTGCCGCCTGAACGAGCCCTATTCGGCGGCCGACGAGGTGACCCATACGCTGCGCCTGCAGGCGACGCCCTACGGGTTGGCCAATGTGATGCTGGAAGTCCGCAACGACCTGATCGCGGATCCTGAGGCGGAGCGGGCGATGGCGGACGGCCTCGCCCCCGTCCTTCGCGCGGCCCTTGCCGCGATGTCCCCGAAACCCGCAGAGAAGGCAGCCGTCTGAATGCCGAACTGGTGCCGAACCTATGTCCGGGTGATCGAGACCCTGAACTTCCGCGTCGGCCGGATGGCGATGTATCTTCTCTTCGTGATCATGGGCATCCTCCTGTGGTCGTCGGTGACCAAGATCCTGCGGATCCCGGCGATCTGGACGCTGGAAATGGCGCAGTTCACGCTCGTCGCCTACTATCTTCTCGGCGCGCCCTACACGTTCCACCTCGATACCAATGTTCGGATGGACCTGCTCTATGCAAGGCTCCGGCCGCGGACCCAGGCGCTCTGGGACGTGTTCACGGTCTTCGCGCTGATCTTCTACCTCGGCGTCATGCTCTACGGCGCCATCGACAGCACGGCGTTTTCGTTCAGGACCTGGGAACGCGCGCCGACCGGCTGGCGGCCCTATCTCTGGCCGATCAAGACCATCATCTGCATCAGCTTCGTCCTGATGATCCTGCAGGCCATCGCGCATCTGATCCGCGATATCGCAATCATCCGCGGAGAACAGATCTGATGTCCTACGAGATGATCGCGATCCTGATGTTCTCGACCATGCTCCTGATGATGATCTCCGGGCAGCGGGTCTTCGGCGCCATCGGCGTCGTCGCGGTCGTGGCGGCGCTCTTCTTGTGGGGGCCGGGCGGCTCGGACATGGGCTTTTCGTCGGTGATGAAGCTGATGAAGTGGAACGCGCTCCTGACGCTGCCGATGTTCGTCTTCATGGGCTACGTGATGAGCGAGAGCCGGCTGGCCGAGGACCTTTACAAGATGTTCCACGTCTGGTTCGGCCCCCTGCCCGGCGGGTTGGCCATCGGAACGATCATGCTGATGGTGATGATCTCGGCGATGAACGGGCTGTCGGTCGCGGGCATGGCGATCGGGGCGACGATCGCGCTGCCGGAACTGGTGAAGCGCAACTACGACAAGCTGATGATCTCGGGCGTGATCCAGGGCGGGTCGAGCCTCGGCATCCTGATCCCGCCCTCGGTCGTGCTCGTCCTCTTCGCGCAGATCGCGCGCCAGCCGGTCAGCCAGCTCTGGCTCGCCGGCCTTCTGCCGGGCCTCCTGATGGCCGCGCTCTTCGTCGTCTACATCGTCACCCGCTGCTGGCTGAACCCCTCGCTCGCCCCGAAGATGACGGCCGAGGAGCGCGCGGAGATCACCTGGCCCGAACGCATCCGCCTGCTCCGCGCCGGGCTCTTGCCGCTGGTGATCTTCGGCGCGATGATGATCCCCTTCATCAAGGGCTGGACCAGCCTCACCGAGGCCTCGGTCGTCGGCGCGCTGACGGCGGTCGGCGCCGCCGTCATCAAGGGCCGCTTCACCCGCGAAGTGTTCGAGGTCGCCACCCGCAGCACGCTCGCGATCACCACGATGTTCATGCTGATCATCATGGCGGCTTTGTCGTTCGGAGCGGTCTTCGACGGACTCGGCGCCGGCCGGGCGATCGAGAACTTCTTCATCCGCGACCTCGGTCTCACGGCGTGGCAGGTTCTGATCCTGATGCAGCTCAGCTTCCTCGTCATGGGGATGTTCCTCGATGATACCGCGATGCTGGTGATCGTCGCACCGATCTATATCGGGCTTGCAAAGGCCCTGGAATTCGACCTCATCTGGTACGGCATCCTCTACACGATCACCGCCCAGATCGCCTACCTGACGCCGCCCTTCGGCTACAACCTCTTCCTCATGCGCGCCATGGCGCCGGCCGATTTCACGCTGCCGATGATCTACCGCTCGGTCTTCCCGTTCGTCATGGTCATGCTTCTGACCCTCGTCGTGGTGATGATCTTCCCCGAGATCGCGCTCTGGCTGCCCGCGACCCTGCTCTAACCGTCAAGACCCCCGCACAGGGGGGCACCCACCTGCAACAAGGAGAGACACGATGACCACAAGACGCAAGTTTCTGACCACCGGCGCGCTCGCGGCCGGCGCAACCGCCCTTGCGGCGCCCGCGACGCTGCGCGCGCAGGACACGATCAAGTGGCGGCTGCAGACCTATGCCGGCGCCGCGCTCGGCGCCGAGGTGATCCAGCCGGCGATCGAGGCATTCAACGAGATCGCCCAGGGCCAGATGGAGATCGAGCTCTACTTCGCCGACCAGCTCGTGCCGACGGGCGAACTGTTCCGCGCCATGCAGAACGGCACCATCGACGCGGTGCAGTCGGACGACGACAGCATGGCCTCGCCGACCGAGGTGACGGTCTTCGGCGGCTACTTCCCGCTCGCCTTGCGCTACTCGCTCGACGTGCCGGCGCTGTTCAACCACTACGGGCTCGACGAGATCTGGAAGGAAGAATACGCCAAGGTCGGCGTCCAGCACATCTCGGCCGGGTCGTGGGACCCCTGCCACTTCTCGATGAAGGATCCGGTGACGAAACTCGCCGACCTTCAGGGCAAGCGGGTCTTCACCTTCCCGACGGCAGGCC
>WOZM01000109.1:12610-23569 GCA_011620265.1 Paracoccaceae bacterium | reverse complement strand
ACCTCTACCTCAATCCCAACGGCTGCAACCGGCAGTTCATCCTTCTGACCACCGACCAGAAGACCGCGCCGCTTCTGAACGCGAAGTTCTCCACCTCGCGCGGGATCCTGACGAAGTTCATCGCCGGGAGCGAGGCGCAGCTTTTCACCCTGACCGCCCGGGATGCTGTCGCGGGAGAGCTGGAGAATACCGTCTTCGAGCTGGCCGCGCCGGCGAAGCTTTTCGATATCCGCCGGGTGACGGTGGTGGCCGACACGACCGGCAATCATGTGGCCGAGGGGGCGAAGCTTTCGGGCCTGATCGAGCGGTTCCGCACCGAGGAGGACGGCTGGTGGGACGATGTCCTCATCGCCGAGATGATCACGCTGGCCGAGAAGACCGGCGACGTGGTGCGCAATCCGATCACGCTCAGGGCGACGACCTTCGATCAGGGCAACTTCTGGACCGCGCATTTCGGCGGCATCTACATCTTCCGCGACGTTGAGCATCCGGCGGCGATCTCGGTCGGGCCGAAGGCGGCGCTCGGGCCGCTGCCGATCAGGTATGTCTTCGACATGGAGGACCGCAACCAGATCGCCAAGTTCCTCGAGATCAACGATCTCGTGGAACCCATCGTCAACGCGCCCGGCGCCGATGCCGCCGCGATCCTTCGGCAGAAGATGGATTTCGTCGTGGTGGCGGCGGCGGCGAGCCTTGGCCTCGATATCGGCCACGGCTCGCGCCGCGATCTGAGACAGGCGGCGACGGCGCTCGGCGCGCGGCTGCCGGAGGAGTTCCACGGGCTCGCGGCACTTCTCCGATGGGTCGAGACCGGCGGGCCATGGCCGCGCATCACCTCGGCGCATCCGTCGTATTTCTACACGCTCCGCGCCAAGCCCCATGCCGACCGCGACCTCGTGAACATGTTGCTGGCGGAGCTTTCGACGCTCGACGTGCGCCAGCTTTTCATCTGCCACAAGGAGCTCTTCTATCACCTCTACCGGTCCTGGCCGGAGCCGAAGAAGGCCTTTGTCGCCGACTATCTCGAACGCGAATACCAGATCGACAAGGACGGCGCGCGGCGTGCGCTCTTCGGGGCGGAACCGGGGATGGATGGTGGTGCGCCGGAGCGGCCGGGCTGGCAGATCGGGAAGCGGGAGGATATCGTCGGCATCGTTGGCCCCTGGGGCGCTGTCCGGAACGAACGCAGATGATCGCCTTTCTCCGCCTTGCCGTCTTCGGTTTCATCGGCCTCTCGGTGGCCTATCTGCTCCTGTCGGTCTATTCCCGCTCGGTGAGGCGCGAGAAGCTGGAGAAGGAATGGGAAGCCGATCATGCCGAAGGGGGTGACGCGGGTGCGCGCGATGCCCATATCGAGGCTGGGATGCGGGAGTACGAAAGAGGTCTGCGCAGGAAGCTGATCCTGCTCGTCTATGTCATCCCGATCGTCGTCGTTCTGGTGACCCTCTATCTTGTGAACGCGCAGTAGGAGAAGTGCGATGTCGGGTTATACGTTCTGGGGGATCGTCATCCTTGTCGTCGCGGTGCTCGTCGGAGTGCTGCACTGGGTCTATCCGGAGGGCAGCCGGGGCCGGCGCGTCCTGACCTGGAGCTGGCGCATCGCCGTCTTCCTCTTCGCGGCCACCTTCCTGCATTACACGCTGCCGCAGCACGACATCGTGCGCGTGGTAAATACCTATCAGGAACGGCAGGATCTGAGTGACTGGACGCGGATCTTCTGGGCCAGCCCCGACGACCAGTCGACCGGCCTCATCAACCGCGATGTGCAGTTCATTCAGACGGTCAAGGCCAACGGCAAGATAGCGGTCTATCGCAACGAGGATACCGGCTGGTCCTGGCCTCCCTATTTCAAGTTCGACACGGCAAACCTGCAGACCGAGGCGGAGGACAACAAGTCCACCGCCGAGGCGCCGAAATGGGTCTCGATCACCCATTACGGTTGGCGCAACGAGCTGATCTCGATCTTTCCCAATGCCGTCGCGATCAAGCCCGTGGCGGGGCCGGATGTGACGATCATCCCGTGGTTCAACATCGTCTTCTTCATCGTGCTCGCGTTCATCCTCTTCATGATCCGGCGCATGTGGCTGCAGTTCCGCGAACGCTCCATCGATCCGGTGCTGGAGAATATGGGCGAGGCCTGGGACGGGGTCGAGGACCGGGCCGACGAGGCGGCGGTCAGGGCGCGGGGCGTCTGGGGGCGGTTCGTGGCCTGGCTCGGGACCTGGAAGGGCAAGCCGCGGCGGTAAGGGGGGGGACGCGGCGGGTTCGAGCCCTCCGCAGACCCCTCGGCAGGCGCAGCGGGAGCCGGGCGCGCGCCTGTCCGTGGGATGGCGCTGCTACGTGGGTTCGGGGCCGTTTATCCAGCCACCCCTTCGAGCGCCTCTTCGGCACGCAGCGTTGCAGGAGCGCCAGCCCGCCGGGACGGGCAGGCGCTCGCCCGGCGGCTTCGCCTTGATTGCGGGCGAAAGGGGCCGCTCCGTCCCGCATTGCGACAGGCTCCCTCCGGTCTCAGGGTCTCTCATGCCGACGGCGCACAGTCGCGGGCCGACCCGGTAGTGACAGACGTGCGTCGTTACGGTTTCGCCGCGAGATTACCTTGCCTTTCGACACCACGGCGAGGCGTTCCGCGCGAAGCCGCAGCGCCTCGGTCGGGGTTCCGGCATCGAGGATGACGAGCGAGGCCACGTCGCCTTTCCGCAGCCCGTAGCCCTCCAGCCCCATGATCGCCGCGTTGTCCTCCGTCACCATGCGGAAGCAGCGCGCCATCTCGTCCGGATGGGTCATCTGCGCGACGTGAAGGCCCATGAAGGCCACGTCGAGCATGTCGGCGGTGCCGAGCGAATACCAGGGGTCGAGGACGCAGTCCTGGCCCCAGCCGACGGTGATGCCCTGGGCCTGCATCTCCTTCACGCGGGTCAAGCCGCGCCGCTTCGGATAGGTGTCGTGGCGGCCCTGAAGCGTGATGTTGATCAGGGGATTGGGGATCGCGGTCATCCCTGACTCCGCCATCAGGGGCAGGAGCTTCGAGACATAGTAGTTGTCCATCGAATGCATCGAGGTGAGGTGCGATCCCGCCGCCCGCGCCCCGAGGCCGTGGCGGGTGACCTCGCGCGCCAGCGTTTCGACATGCCGGCTCATCGGGTCGTCGGTCTCGTCGCAATGGACGTCGATCCGGAGGCCGCGCTCGGCGGCGATGCGGCAGAGGTCGCGCATGGAGTCGGCGCCCTCCTCCATCGTGCGTTCGAAATGCGGGATGCCGCCCACGACATCGACGCCCCTGTCGAGGGCGCGGAGGACGTTCTCGCGTCCGGTCTTGGTGCGGTAGAGCCCGTCCTGCGGGAAGGCGACGAGCTGGAGGTCGATATAGGGCGCGACCTTGCGCTTCACCTCCAGCATCGCCTCGACGCCCCTCAGGTGGTCGGGTGTCGTGTCGACATGGGTGCGGATGGCGAGAAGCCCCGTCGAGGCCGCCCAGTCGCAATAGGTGAGCGCCCGGGCCACCATTTCGTCCACCGTCGCGATCCCGCGCAGCTCGCCCCAGAGCGAAATGCCTTCCAGAAGCGTGCCGGAGGCGTTGACGCGGGGAAGGCCGTAGGAAAGCGTCGCGTCCATATGGAAATGCGGGTCGACGAAAGGGGGCGAGACGAGGTCTCCCGTCGCGTCGATGACCTCGCGCGCGACCGCGTCGATGCGCCCCGTCGCCGCGATCCGGTCGCCGGCAATGGCGATGTCGGCAACGGTGCCGTCGGGCAGGGTGCCGCCCTTGACGAGAAGGTCGAACATTCAGCGTTCCCCCTTGTTGAACGGAACCATGAGTGCCGCGGGCACCTCGGCCCGGCGCGACATCAGGACGAGGGCGAGGATGGACAGGACGTAGGGCACCATCAGGAAGACCTGGTAGGGGATCAACGCCCCCATCGGGGTCTGCTGGAGCCGCACCTGCAGCGCGTCGAAGGCCGCGAAGAGAAGCGCGCCGAGCGCCGCCTTGCCCGGCCGCCAGGCGCCGAAGACGACAAGCGCGATGCAGATCCAGCCGCGGCCGTTCACCATCTCGAAGAAGAAGGAGGAAAAGGCCGACATGGTCAGGAACGCCCCGCCGACGCCCATGAGCCCGGAGCCGACGATCACCGCGCCCATGCGGATCGCGGTGACCGAAAGGCCCTGCGCCTCGACCGACGCCGGGTTCTCGCCCGCCGCGCGGAGCGCGAGGCCGAGGGGGGTGCGGTAGAGGACGACCGAGACGACGACGATGAGGACGAAGGCGAGGTAGGTCAGCGCGGTCTGGGAAAAGAGCGCGGGGCCGAGAAGCGGGATCTGCGACAGGCCGGGGATTTCCAACGGCTGGAACGGCTCGATCTTCGGCGGCGAGGTGACCTCAGGGAGCGAGAGGCGGTAGGCGAAGCTCGCCGTGGCGGTGGCCAGAAGCGTGATGCCGAGGCCGACGACATGCTGCGAAAGCCCGAAGGGCACGGTGAGCGTGGCGTGGAGAAGCCCGAAGAGCATCCCCGCCAGCATCGCCACCGCAACCCCGGCCCAGAGCCCCGTGCCGAGATAGACGGCCATCCACCCGGCGAAGGCGCCGATGACCATGATCCCCTCGATCCCGAGGTTGAGAACGCCCGCGCGTTCGCAGATGAGTTCGCCGAGCGTCGCGAAGATGAGGGGCGAGGCGATGCGGACGGTGGCGGCCCAGAAGCTGGCGGAGAGGAGGATGTCGAGGATATCCATCAGCGCCACCTGATCCGGGCAGTGGTGAGCCGCAGCGCCAGCACCATCGTGAGAAGTGCTGTCGCGAGCAGGATGTCGGCGATGTAGGTCGGCACGCCCGCCGCGCGGCTCATGCTGTCGGCGCCGACGAAGACGCCCGCGACGAAGAGGGCGGAGACGACGACGCCGAGCGGATTGAGAAGGGCGAGCATCGCGACGATGATGCCGGTGTAGCCGAAGCCGGGGCTGAGGTCCAAGGTGAGGTTGCCCTTGAGGCCCGCGACCTCGGAAAAGCCCGCGAGCGCGGCAAGCCCGCCCGACAGAAGCGCCGTCTTGACCATGACGCGGCCGACGGGGATGCCGGCGAAGCGCGCGGCCTCGGCGTTGAGGCCCACGGCGCGCATCTCGTAGCCGAGCGTGGTGCGGGTCTGGATCACCCGGACCGCGATCGCCGAAAGGATGGCAAGGCCGAAGCCCCAGTGAAGCCGCAGCCCCTCGACGATGCGCGGCAGGCGGGCGGCTTTCTCGAGCGCCGGCGATTTCGGCCAGCCCATCCCCATCGGGTCCTTCAGCGGGCCTTCGAGAAGCCAGGAGACGGCAAGGAGCATGATGAAGTTGAAAAGGAGCGTGGTCACGACCTCGTCGACGCCCGCCCTGGTCTTGAGGAGGACCGGGCCGAGAAGCACGAGCGCCCCCGCGAGCATCGCGGCCGCCGCGATGACCGGGACGAGGAACACGGAGGGCAGGGGCAGCGCGCCGGTGCCGAGAAGGACGGTGACGACGGCGCCCGCGTAAAGCTGCGCCTCGGCGCCGATGTTCCAGAGCTTGGCGCGGAAGGCGACCGCGACGGCGAGGCCGGTGAAGATGAGCGGCGTCGCCCGGTTCAGGGTTTCGAGAAGCGCGAATCTCGACCCCGCGGCGCCCTTCAGGATCAGGCCGAGCGTGGCGAAGGGATTGGCCCCCGCGAGAAGCGCGAGAAGGGACGCGATCAGCACCGTCAGCGCCAGCGCCCCCGCCGGCAGGCCGACGCGGCGCAGCGCCGAGGGGTTCGGGATCGGCTCAAGCCGCATCGCTCTCCTCCCCGAAGCCGTGGCCGGCCATCCAGGTGCCAAGCTCGGCCGGGCTCATCGTGCCGCGCGCGAAGGCGGGCGAAAGGCGGCCTTCGTAGATGACGTGGATGACGTCGGAAAGTGCCATCACCTCGTCGAGATCCTCGGAGATCAGCAGCACCGCCGCGCCGGCGTCGCGCGCGGCGATCAGGCGGTTGTGGACGAAGGTCACGGCGCCGATGTCGAGCCCGCGCACCGGCTGGTTGGCGAGGATGATCTTCGGCCCCGCTTCCAGCGCCCGGCCGAGGATCAGCTTTTGCATGTTGCCGCCGGAGAGAAGGCGGATGCGGGCGGCGGGGCCGGGGCAGCGGACATCGTAGGTCTCGATGATCTTCCGCGCGAAGCCTTCGGCGGCGGCCCAGTCCATCCAGCCCTTCCGGCTGAAGGGGGCCTCGGCGTAGCATTCGAGGACGGCGTTCTCGGTCAGCGTGAAGTCGGCGACGGTGCCGGTGCGGTGCCGGTCTTCGGGAATGCGGGCGATCCCGGCGGCGAGGGCGGCGCGGGGCGACCAGTCGGCGGGGACGACGCCGTGAAGCTCCATGCCGCCATGGGCCGGGCTTTCCAGCCCGCCGATCAACGCGGCAAGCGCGGCCTGGCCGTTGCCGGAGACGCCGGCAAGCCCGGTGATCTGGCCGGCGCGGAGCGTCAGGTTCACCGCGTTCAGCCCCGGCGCGTTGCCGCGGCGGGGGGTGTCGACGTTCGAGAGCGTCAGGAGCGCCGGGCCGGGCGTATGGTCCGAGAGCTTCGGCGCCGTGATCTCGGCGCCGACCATCATCTCGGCCAGCTTGTGGCGGTCGGTGTCGGCGGTCGCGACCGCGCCCACCAGCCGCCCGTGGCGCAGGACGAGGACGCGGGCGGATATCGCCATCACCTCGCCGAGCTTGTGCGAGATGAAGATGACCGAGAGGCCGAGCGCCACGGCCTTGCGCAGCGTCTCGAAAAGCGCCGTCGTCTCTTGCGGGGTGAGGACGGCGGTGGGTTCGTCGAGGATGAGGATGCGGGCGTCGCGGTAGAGCGCCTTCAGGATCTCCACCCGCTGGCGTTCGCCGACGGAGAGCGTGCCGACCCTGGCGCCGGGATCGACCGAGAGGCCGAAATCCCGCGACAGCCGCGCGACCCTGGCGCGGGCCGCGCCGCTGCCAAGGCGCGGCGAGAGAAGCGTGCCGGTGCCGAGGAGGATATTCTCCAGCACCGTCATGTTGTCGGCGAGCGTGAAGTGCTGGTGCACCATCCCGACCCCGGCGGCAAGCGCCGCGCGGGGATGGCCTGGGGGCAGGGGATGGCCGAAGACCTCGACGGTCCCCGCGTCGGCCGTGTAGTGGCCGAAGAGAATGTTCATGAGCGTGGTCTTGCCGGCGCCGTTCTCGCCCAGAAGGGCGATGACCTCACCCCGTCTCAGTTCGAACGAGATCGCGTCGTTGGCGACGAGCGCCCCGAACCGCTTGGTGATACCGTCGAGGCGGAGGACGACCTCCGCCCCCGCCTCTCGTGCCATCAGGAGGACTTCGGCTCTTCGTCGTTGATCTCGACGGTGAAGGAGCCGTCCCTGATCGCCGCCTCGCGCTCGGCGACGAGCGCCAGCGCGGCCTCGGGCACCTTGCCCTCGAACGTGCCGAGCGGAGCGAGCGAGCAGCCGCCTTCCTTCATGAAGGAGTAAAGCCCGTAATTCTCGGCCGTGAACGCGCCCGCCGCGACCTTGGCCAGCGCCGCGTCGAGCGTCGGCTCGAAATGCCAGATGGCGGAGGCCACGACCGTGTCGGGGTAGTCCGCTTGCGTGTCGATGACGTTGCCGATGGCGAGGACGCCCCGTTCCATCGCCGCGTCGGAAACCCCGAAGCGCTCGGCATAGAGAAGGTCGGCGCCGCCGTCGATCATCGCGAAGGCGGTTTCCTTGGCCTTCGGCGGATCGAACCACGAGCCGATGAAGGAGACCTGGAAGCGGATGTCCGGATTCATCTCGCGCGCGCCGGCCATGAAGGCGTTCATCAGGCGGTTCACTTCCGGGATCGGGAAGCCGCCGACCATGCCGATATTGCCCTTGGTCATGGCGCCGGCGATGATGCCGGAAAGGTAGCTCGCATCCTGGATGTAGTTGTCGAAGACGGAAAGATTCGGATGCGCCTCGTCCGGCAGGAAGGAGGAGCCGAG
The DNA here is from genome assembly GCA_011620265.1 of Paracoccaceae bacterium. Classification (GTDB taxonomy): domain Bacteria; phylum Pseudomonadota; class Alphaproteobacteria; order Rhodobacterales; family Rhodobacteraceae; genus Albidovulum. The sequence goes on along the minus strand of WOZM01000109.1, from coordinate 15,605 downwards.
GAGGAACGCCACGTCGGGATATTCGTCGACGACCTCGCGGGCTTCTGCTTCCACTCCGAAGATCTCGCCGACGATCAGCTTGTAGCCCTGTTCGGCATATTCGCGCATGACGCGCGGATAGTCGGTATTGGCGGTGTTCTCGGTATAGGTGTAGTCTGCCGCGCCGGCCGCGACCGCGGCCTCGGCGGCCTTGTGGATGCGGCTCACCCATTGCTGTTCGACCGGCACGGTATAGATGCCCGCGACCTTGATCGGGTCGGCGGCGAAGGCCCGCGTCGGCAGGCCCGCGAGGCCGGTCGCGGCGATGCCGGCCGCCGAGGCCATGAGGTGGCGCCGGCTGAGACCGGCCTTCGGTTCATTGTTCATATTCAGCCCCCGTTGGTTCGCTTGCGTTGCGTCAATTTTTATCAATTGGTAAAGTTTTCGCAGATTCGCGCAAGAAAATTCTATGCCGCGGGACCCGCGCCGGGATAGGGGCGCCGACGGCTTGCCTTGGAAACAGGCAGAGTGCCGGTTCGGGCGGCGGTCGTCGTCCCGTAAGGTGGGTTTCAACCCACCCCGCTTCGCGCTTCGGTAAGGTGGGTTTAAACCCACCTTACGCCGGCGTCGTCACACGCCCACATAGGCCGCGAAATGCGCCGCGTTCGGATGCAGGCCCTTTGCGGGCACGGTCTCGGCGACGCTGCCGCCGGTCATGAAGGCGATGCGGTCGGCGACCGAGAGTGCGGCGTCGACCCGCTGTTCGACCAGCACTGTCGCCACGCCCGTCGCCTTCAGCGCCAGCACCGTGTCGCGGATGAGTGCGATCATCGAGGGCTGCAACCCCTCGGTCGGCTCGTCGAGCAGAAGCACCTTCGGCTCCAGGCAGAGCGCGCGGGCGATGGCGAGCATCTGCTGCTCGCCGCCCGACAGCGTGCGCGAGACCTGTCCCATCCGCTCGCGGAGCCGCGGGAAGAGGTCGAGCACGGTGTCGCGCACGCGGGCGTCGCGGCCGCGCGTCATCAGGCCGATCTCGATGTTCTCGCCCACCGTCAGATCGCCGAAGAGCCTGCGCCCCTGCGGCACGTAGCCGATGCCGTGGCGCGGCACCTCGTGGGGCGGGAGCGGGTCGATCCTCGTGCCGTCGAGCGTGATCGAGCCCTTCGTCGCGCGCACCTGGCCCATGATCGTCTTCAGCATGGTGGACTTGCCGGCGCCGTTCCGCCCCATGACGCAGAGAACCTCGCCCGACCCGACCGACAGCGTCAGCCCGCGCAGCACCTGCACCGCGCCGTAGCTCGCGTCGATGCCGTCGAGGATCAGCATTCAGCCCCCCAGATAGGCGGTCTGCACCGCCTTGTTGGCCCGGATCGCCTCGGGCGTGCCGGTGGCGAGTACCTCGCCGAAATTGAGGACCGTGATGCGCTCGGCAAGGTCCATGACCACGTCCATGTTGTGCTCGATCAGGAGCACCGTCGCCTCGGGCACGACGCTCCGCACGATGTCCTTGAAGGTCTGGATCTCGCCCTGGGCGAGGCCCTGCGTCGGCTCGTCGAGGATCAGGAGCTTCGGGCGAAGCGCGAGCCCCATCGCGACCTCGAGAAGCCGCTGGTGGCCGTAGCTGAGCGTGCCCGCCATCTGCTCCGCGCGATCGTCGAGGCCGACGCGGGCGAGGGCGGCCATCGTGTCGTCGGTCAGGTGCTGGGAATGCCGGCTTTGCGCCGCCAGCGCCACGTTGTCGAAGACCGAAAGCGCCGCGTATATCTGGGTGATCTGGAACGTGTAGGCGATGCCGGCGCGGACCCGGGCATGGGCGGGCAGCCGGGTGATGTCGCGCCCGGCGAAGCGGATCGTGCCGGACTGGACCGGGATGCGGCCGGAGAGGAGGCTGACGAAGGTGGTCTTGCCGGCACCGTTCGGGCCGATCAGTGCGTGAATCTCTCCCTCCACGAGGTCGAAATCCACCCCGTCCACGGCCTTCAGCCCGTCGAAGTGGCGGGTCAGCCCGCGCGCCTCCAGAAGCGTCACGGCAGCCATTTGAGCCCCCGTGCGCGCACGCTGCCGAGGATCCCCTTCGGCGCGAAGAGGACGAGGAGGACGAGCGCCGCCCCGGTCACGAACTGGTGCGCGTCGGTGACCGAGCTTGCATAGTCGATGAGGTAGAACATCAGGACTGCGCCGAGGAAGGGGCCGAGCACCGTCCCGGCACCACCGAGAAGCACCCAGAGAAGCGGCAGGATCGAATACTGCACCGAGGCGAGGCTTGCGCCGGCATAGCCGAACATGAGGCCATAGGCCGCCCCGCCGATGCCGGAATAGAGCCCCGAGATCGTCAGCGCCGTGAGTTTCACGGTGAAGGGGTTGTAGCCGAGCATCCGGCTCCGCTCCTCGTTCTCGCGCATCGCGACCATGATCCGGCCCTGGGGCGAGCGGACGAGCCAGAGGTTGAGAAGAAGTGCTGCGGCGAAGAGCGCGAGGGCAACGAGATAGCGGGTGCCGTCGTCCGAAAGGTCGAGCGGGCCGAGCGCGCGGGACGCCTTGCCGATCACGATCCCCTCGTCGCCGCGGGTCCAGCGGCCGAAATAGAGGATCGCGAGATAGCCTGCCTGCGCGAACATCAGCGTCACGATCATGAAGGCGACCCCGGCGGTCCGAAGCGCCAGCAGCCCGACCGCGAAGGCCATCGCGCCGCCGGCGAGCAGCCCGGCAACAAGCCCCGTCCCGGCGCCGAGGCCGAGATGGGTCACGCCCATCGCGGCGGCATAGAGCCCGGCGCTGAACAGGAGCGCGTGGCCGAGGCTCAGAAGCCCGGTATAGCCGAAGGCGATGTTGTAGCCCATCGCGTAGACGCTGAGCACCATGATCCGGGCGATATTTGTGTGGTGATAGGCGGGGGCGGCGAAGTGCAGGGCCAGAAGGGCCGCAAGCACCCCGAGGTGCAGGAAAAGGCCCTTGTCCACCCTCATGCCGCGCGCTTTCCGAAAAGGCCCTGCGGCCGGAAGACGAGGACGAGGGC
>WOZM01000109.1:0-12510 GCA_011620265.1 Paracoccaceae bacterium | reverse complement strand
AGCCCGATCAGAAGCGCTGCGACAAGCGTCCCCCGAAGGCTGCCGAGCCCGCCGATGATCACCACGATGAAGGACAGCAACAAGGGATCGCCCCCCATCAGGTAATGCGCCTGCTGGATCGGCACGATCAGCACGGCGGCGATGGCGGCGAGCCCCGCCCCCATCGCGAAGACCCCGGCATAGACCCGGTCCACGTTGATGCCGAAGGCGCGGGCCGTGTCGCGGTCGATCTGCGTCGCCCGCATGATCAGCCCGGCTTTCGTGTGCTTCAGGATCAGCCAGACGCCAAGCAGCACGATCACGGCCGCGACGACCACGGCGAGCTTGTAGCCGGAATAGCCGAACCACGGGAACTGGATGCGAAGCTCGAACGGCGCCGCGACCGGGCGCGCATCGGGGCCGAAGACGCTCAGCGCGCCCTGCTGGAGGATGTAGAGAAGACCGATCGTCGCGACGATCGTCGCCTCCGGCTCATAGTTCAACCGCTTCAGCACCAGCATGTCCGCAAGTGCGGCGATCCCGCCGACGATCAGCGGGCAGACCACCAGCGCCACGGCGAAGGCCACGGCCGGGGGCCCGGGCACCCATTGCGACACGAACCACGCGAGCACCGCGCCGAGCATGAAGAACTCGCCATGCGCGATGTTCACCACCCGCATGATGCCGAAGACGAGGGACAGCCCCGATGCCGTCAGCGCGAGCACCGCGGCCGTCACGAGGCCCTCCATCAGGGCAAGGAGAAGGAATGGTCCGAAATCCACGGCATTCGGGCGGGGTCGGCCCCCGCCCGTCCCTTGCGAAGGTCAGAAGCTTTGCGTCGTGTAATCGACCTCGTCGGGGTAGAAGCCGTCCTCCATCGCGGTCTGGTGGACGCGGACCAGCCTGCCGCCCTCGACCTTGGAGATCGACTGGAGGCCGAAGACCTGATGGGTCTTGCCGTTGAAGACCTTCGGTCCCTGCGGATGCTCAACGCCTTCCTCCATGGCCTCCATGGCCTCCATCGCCTCGACCACCTTCTGGCGGTCGGCGGTGCCTTGATAGCCCGCCGCCTCCATCGCCGCCTTGACGACGAAGAGCGTTTCCCAGGTGGAGAACATGTGGCCGTAGGTGGAGATGTCGGCCGGGTCGGAGACCGACGCGCCGTTGTCATCGACGCCGACAGCGGCGCGGTAGAAGGTCTCGTGCTCGGCGGCGTCGGCCTGCTTGTAACGCGGATGGCCTTCCCAGAAATGCGTCCCTTCGAGGAATTCGAGGCCGGTTGAGGCGATGTTCACGGCTTCAAGCGAGTCGATGAAGCCGAAAATTTCCGGCCGCGCGCCGGAACCGTAGAATTCGCCCAGTTCCTTCACGAAGGTCAGGACGGCGGGGCCGACCATGACGTGATAGAGCACCTCGGTGTCCGAGGGGATTTGCGGGAAGTAGCGGGTGAACGAGGTCTCGGTCGGCGGAATGGCGACCTGCTTGATCACCTCGCCGCCTTGCGCGGCGACCGCGGCGGTGAAGAAGTCGCGGTGGTCGTGGCCGAAAGCGTAGTCCGGAAAGACCATCGTGACCTTCTTGCCGAGGTTCGACGTGATCCAGGGCGCCATCGACTGCACCTGGCTTTTCACGTCGGTGATGCCGGGTTGCAGCGTCCAGCGATTGAGAGCGCCCGAGGCGACATGGTGGCCTTCGGAGCAGACGAGATAGGGCACCTGCAACTCGCCGGCACGGAGCGCGGAGCCCATGACGACATGGCTGAAGAGAGTGCCGAAGATCAGGTCGCAATTGGCCTGCGTGGCCAGCTTCTCGACCACTTCCGCGCCCCGCTTCGGATCGGTGCCGTCATCCTCGAAGAGGATCTCGACCGGGCGGCCATTGATGCCGCCGGCCTCGTTCAGAAGCTTCAGCGCCGCCGTCGCGGTCCGCTCGTACCAGCGGCCGTAGGAGGCGCCGATGCCGGTCCGGTGAAGCTGGAAGCCGAGCTTGATCGGCTCGGAAGACTGCGCCTGCACGAAGCGCGGCGTGGTGCCCGTTGCCAGAAGCGCTCCGGTTGCCGCCATGCCGGTCAGGACCGAACGGCGGGTCGGACTTGTGGTGATCAGCTTGTTTGTCATCAAACGTCTCCGCTGTTGAATTGGCGCGGTTTCGCTGGACGTCCGCGCTCTTCAGGAACTCGCTTCCGTCACGGAACACGGGAACGCCCCGCAATGCAAATCCTTTCTCATGCTCCGGTGGGCGCGGAGAGGAGCCAGAGGCCGAAGACGGTATAGGCCACCATCAGAAGCGTCATCGGCAGATGGGCGCGGAAGCTCTGCGCGCCGTCGATGCGGTCGGAGAGCTTGAAGCTGACGAGGACGGCAAGGAGATGCGCCATGAGGATCACCGCGAATTGCACGGTCCAGACGGCCTGAACGCCGCGGCGTTCGGCGAGAAAGCCGAAGGAGACCCAGTGCTCGGGCAGGCCGAGATAGGCGGCGCCCCTGCCGAACGGGTCGTTGAGGGCGGCGATGGCGTATTGCCCGTTGGTCAGGAGCGCGACGAGGTAGTGGGCGACATGATAGCCCGCCGCGATGGGCAGGAACGACAGCATCAGCGGCCCGACCGCGGTTGCGAACCTGCCCTGCGGCAGGCCGGCCCGGATCGCGCCGAGGATCAGCGCGGCGCTGAAAGCCCAGAAGAGGACGAACGCCGCCGAGTTGACCCCGTAGACCGCCGAGCGGCCGGGGAATTCCAGCGGGTTGATGCCGAGCCGCGCGAGCCACCAGAAGGTTTCGGAAAGCCCGTCGAAGCTGACCGAAGAAAGGACAAGGGTGACGAAGGCAATGGCCGAGGGGGTGAGCGGCGGCAGCGCCATGACCTGCGCGCCGGGCAGGCCGGCCATGACCCGGAGCCGCCCGTCGCACTCCTCGGCCCAGAAGGGCGCGATCGTGGCGACGAAGCCGAAATAGGCGGTGAGGAACTCGCCCTGCGGCAACCAGTCCTCGCCCTCGGCCACGGCGAGGGCGAGGATCAGGAAGTAGTAGACCGCCACCGCGCGGGCGAGGACAAAGGGATCGGCGGGGGCAAGCGAGACGATCTCGAACCAGGCGAAGGCGAGGTAGCCGAGGGTGGCGGGCAGGTGGCCGAGGCGCGACAGCCCTACGGAGCCCTGCCAGCCGGTCAGCCGGCGGATCGCGCGGACCGGGCCGGTCCAGGGCTCGATGTCGCGCCAGAGATGGCCGAAGAGCACCGAGGCGAGCGTGAGGCCGACCCAGATCACCGTCCAGACCGTGAGTGGCAGGAGGTTTTCGAGCGGGTCGCGGGTGCCCCGGATGCCGACGGTGACGAGACCGGCGAGAAGCGCGGCGCCGAGCCAGCTTGTCGCATGTCGCGTGACCAGCACCGGCCGGTCGAAAAGGCGGTGGGCCGCGAAGGCCGGGAGCCGCCGGGCCATCAGGGCGACGATCGCCGTGGCCGCCACCGCGATGCCGGCGCCGAGCAGATACCAGCCGGTCGGCAGCGTGAGGATCACCATGCGTTCACCCGCATGGGCATTGGCCGCCCCCGGCAGGAGCAGGAAAAGAACCGTCAGACCGCGCATCAGCGCAGGCCGTCCTCGCCCTCGATCGCCCAGGCCTCGAGCCCGCCCATGCGGCTGTGAACGCGCGGCCCCTTGGCCATGACGAGGGCAAAGACGATCTCGTCCGGTTTCGGCCCGTCCGGCACGCTCACCGTCATCGCGTCGAAATGGCTGCGCACGTAGGAGGCGTTGAGGTGGGTGAGCGGCAGGTCGATCTGGCAGCCGATCCCGCCGACCTTCTTCGTCGAGGGCACGATGGCCTTCGGATCGCCGAGGATCGCCCGCATCCCGTAGCCCCCCGGCGCGTGCCAGAGCGCGCCGTGCTCAAGCTCCCCCGCCGAGCCGACGATGGCGCCCTTGCCGTAGCCGTCGATGCCGTTCTTGCCGCCGAGCGCCGCGATGAGCCTTTCGCACATCGTCACGGCGAGGGGCTTCAGATCCTCCATCGCCGGCTGGAGGTCAGGCTCGTAGCGCCCCGCGAAGGGGTTGGAGACGACCGCGAGCACCGCGCCGCGCAGGCGCGGCGTGGGGGCGTCCGGTCCGCCGTCGTGGTGGATCTCGTCAAGGACGAGGGAGATCTTGCGCAGGCGGAACGTGGGCACGGTCGATGCTCCTTCTCGGGCCACCGGAACCATGCCGCAATCGGTGTGGTGCCGCAACATTCCAGTTCTTGCCGGCGCCGGAACCGTATCCGTCCGTTCTGCGGGATGAAGCGGATTCCCGTCGCCCGGAATCAAGGCGAAGCCGCCGGGCGAGCGCCTGCCCGTCCCGGCGGGCTGGCGCTCCTGCAAGGTTGCGCGCCGAAGGGGCGTTCGACGTGGTGGCACGATAAACGGCCCCGAACCCACGTTGCGGCGCCATCCCACGGGCAGGCGCTCGCCCGGCTTGTGTCGCGCCGGCCGACATGTCCGCAAAGGGCTCGAACCGGACCTGCGGCGGTCCGCACATCGCCTTGCTAGTCTGCGCCGGCGATCGTCACCTCGACCGGAGCGAGCCCGTCGATCTCGCCGTGCAGACGGTCGCCGGGCTTCACCGGGCCGACGCCGGCGGGCGTGCCGGTATAGATGAGGTCGCCCGGACCGAGGTGGTAGAGGGTCGAGAGATGGGCGACGATCTCGGGCACCGACCAGACCATCTCGGACAGGTGCGCGCGCTGCACCGGTTCGCCGTTCAGAAGAAGCGTGATCGCCTGCGGGCCGGGCAGGCCGAACTCGGCCGCACGGGTCAGGGGCGCGAGGATCGCGGCATTCTCGAAATCCTTGCCGGTATCCCAGGGCCGGCGCTTGTCCTTCGCGGCGCCTTGCAGGTCGCGGCGGGTCATGTCGAGCCCGGCGCCGTAGCCGAAGACCAGACCCATCGCCTTCTCCACCGGCACCCGGAAGCCCTCGGCGCCGAGGGCCACGACGAATTCCATCTCGTGGTGGAAATCCTTTGTGCCGGGCGGGTAGGGGATCGTCGCGCCGGTGAGCGTCAGATGCGCGGGCGACTTGGTGAAGTAGAAGGGCGCCTCGCGGTCGACCTCGTGACCCATTTCCCTGGCGTGGTCGGCGTAGTTGCGGCCGACGCAGAAGATGCGGGTGACGGGGAAGAAGCCCGAGCCGTCGCGCAGCGGCACGAGGACGGGGGCGGGCGGGGGGAAGAGGATGTCGGTCATTCGCCGTAGGGAATCCAGATGTTCTTTACCTGAGTCGCGCGTAGCAGGAATTCGCGGCCCTGACCATCGGCTCCGTGCCAGTCGCGGTTCGGGAAGGTCCAGGTGGCTTTGAGGTTGCCCGCGCTTTCGGCTTCGACCATCGCGCGGCCCTCGGGTTCGCCGCAATACCACATCGCGGCCACATCGTCGTGCGCGGCGAGGGTTTTCGCCAGCTCGTCCTTCGCCCCGGTGACGATGTTCACCACCCCGCCCGGCAGGTCGGAGGTGTCGAAGACCTGGTAGAGGTCGGTCGCGGCCAAGGGCATCGAGGCGGCGGGGATCGCCACTACCCGGTTGCCCATCGCGATGGCGGGCAGGACGAGGCTGAGGAATCCCAAAAGCGGCGCGTCGTTCGGGCAGGCGACGCCCATCACGCCGAAGGGCTCGGGCATGGCGAGGGTGACATGCGCCGATTTCGTCGCATGCACCGCGCCGTCGAACTTGTCGGCCTGCGCGGCGTAGTAGAAGGCCCGGCGGATCGCGGTCGCGACCTCGTCGGCCGGTTTCGGGGCGCCGGCCGATTTCAGGCGCCGGGTGAACTCGGCCTCGCGGGCCGAGAGGTTCTCGGCGAGGAAATAGAGCACCTGTGCGCGGTTGTGCCCGGTGGCCTTGCCCCAGCCGGAGGCCTTGTGCGCGGCCTCGACGGCATTGCGGATGTCCTTGCGGTTGCCGAGACCCGCGAGGCCGATCTCGTGCCCCTTGGCCATCACCGCGTAGGAATAGCCCGAATCGGGCCGTTTCTGCGCGCCGCCGATATACATCTTCGCCGTCCGGTCGATGGGTGCCGCGCCCTTCGACGGCGCGCCCGGAACCGGCGCGGCATCGAGCCGCCCCGCTTCCGCCTCGGGCTTCGCCCTCGGGGCCGGGGTGGAGAGGTATTCGCGCATCCCCTCGCGTCCGCCTTCACGGCCGAACCCGCTTTCGCGGTAACCGCCGAAACCGGCGCCCGCATCGAAGATATTGGTGGAGTTCACCCAGACGACGCCGGCCTTGACCTTCGAGGCCACGTCGAGCGCGAGGTTGATGTTCTCCGACCAGATCGAGGCGGCGAGGCCGTAGCGGGTGTTGTTGGCCAGTTCCACCGCCTCGTCCGGGGTGCGGAAGGTTGTAAGGGTGGCGACGGGGCCGAAGATCTCCACCTGCGCGACGACGTTGGCGGGTGCGACGTTCGTCAGGAAGCCGGGCGCGAAGAAGCAGCCGCCGGCGGGAAGCTGGCCTTCGGCCTGGTGGAGGGTGGCGCCTTCTGCCTCTCCTTGCGAAACCAGATCGCGGATGCGGGCCAGTTGCGTCGCGTCGACGATGGCGCCGACATCGGTGGACTTGTCCAAGGGATCGCCGGTGCGGAGCCTGGCGAGCCGCGCGGCGAGGCGCTTGTGGAAACTCGCGGCGACGCTTTCCTGCACGAGGATGCGCGATCCCGCGCAGCAGACCTGGCCCTGGTTGAACCAGATCGCATCGACCACGCCCTCGACCGCGCCGTCGAGATCGGCGTCGGCGAAGACGACGAAGGGCGACTTGCCGCCAAGCTCCAGCGTCAACTTCTTGCCCGTCCCGGCGGTCGCCTTGCGGATCGCGCGGCCGATCTCGGTCGAGCCGGTGAAGGCGATCTTGTCGACCTCCGCGCCGACCAGCGCCGCGCCCGTCCCGCCGTCGCCGGTGACGATGTTGACGACGCCCTTCGGCAGGCCCACCTCGGCGCAGATCTCGGCGAAGGCGAGGGCGGTGAGCGGCGTCTGCTCGGCCGGTTTCAGGACGACCGTGTTGCCGGCGGCAAGCGCGGGCGCGACCTTCCACGCGAGCATCAGGAGCGGGAAGTTCCACGGGATGATCTGGCCGCAGACGCCGAGGGGTTTCGCGTCCGGGAACTCCTCGGCGAGCATCTCGGCCCAGCCGGCATGGTGGTAGAAGTGCCGCGCGACGAGGGGCAGGTCGATGTCGCGGCTTTCGCGGATCGGCTTGCCGTTGTCGAGGGTTTCGAGGACGGCGAGGAAGCGTTCGCGCTTTTGCACATGGCGGGCGAGCGCGTAGAGCCATTTCGCCCGCTCGTGACCGGGGAGCTTTGCCCAGCCGGGCTGGGCCGCCCGCGCCGCCCGGACGGCGGCGGCGATGTCGGCTGCCGAACCTTGGCTTACCTTGGCGAGTGCATCGCCGGTCGCGGGATTGCCGGTCGCGAAGGTCTTGCCCGGCTTGGTGAAGGCGCCGTCGATGTAGTGGCCGAAGGAACCCCGCGCATTCAGCCAGGCCTCGACCTCGCCGGTCGCCTCGGGGGCGGGGCCGTAGTCCATCGTTTCCAGTATCTCGGTCACTGTCGGCATGAGGATCTTCTTTCGCGATACCACGTCACGCGCTGTTGCGCGGTGCGCTCGGATGCACGGGCGGCGACCGGCCCGCGGGGTGGGCGAGAAGCGCCCGCCCCGGGCGGGCGGGTCGGGCGCTGCCCGTGCTTGCGCACGGGCGGTTCGGGATCACGCCAGAGCATGGCGGAAGGACGCGGCATAGCGCCCCGTGACATGGTGGTCGAGCTGACGCTCGATATCGGCGAGCATCGAGGAGGCGCCGAGGCGGAAGAGGTCGGGGCGGAGCCAGGGATTGCCCAGCTCCTCCTTCATCAGGATCTGCCAGGCGAGCGCGTCCTTCGCGGTCTTCATGCCGCCCGCCGGCTTGAAGCCGATGCGGAAGCCGGTGCGCGTCCCGTAGTCGCGGAGCGCCCGGACCATGACGAGGCTGACGGGCAGGGTCGCGTTCACGCCCTCCTTGCCCGTCGAGGTCTTGATGAAATCCGCGCCCGCCTGCATCGCGACCATGCTGGCCTTGTAGACGTTGCGGAGCGTCCTGAGGTCGCCCGTCGCGAGGATCGCCTTCATATGCGCGGCCCCCGAAGCCTCGCGCATCGCCGCGACCTCGTCGTAGAGCGCGGACCAGTTCGCGTCGAGCACATGGGCGCGGGTGATGACGATGTCGATCTCGTCCGCGCCCTGATCGACGGCATAGCGGATTTCCGCGAGGCGGAGGTCGAGCGGCATCAGCCCGGCGGGAAAGCCGGTGGCGACCGAGGCGACCGGGATCCCGGTGCCCCGCAGCGCCTTCACCGCCGCCGCGACCATCGTCGGATAGACGCAGATGGCGCCGGTCGTCAGCCGGTCGAGCCCGAGCCCCGCCATGATGTGATCGGCCAGGGGCCGTGCCGCCTTGGCGCAGAGCCGCCGCACCCGGTCCTCGGTATCGTCGCCGGCGAGCGTCGTGAGGTCCATGCAGCGGACCGCGTTGACGAGCCAGGCCGCCTGCCATTCCTTCTTCACGGTCCGCCGGGTGGTCAGTGTCGCTGCCCGGCGTTCGGCTGCCGGGGTGTTGACCGCGATCTGATCGAACCATTCGACCTGCAGCGGAACGCCGGGGTTGCGCTCGCTGTTGGGAAGGGATTGGCCCCCGTGGCTCGACATCGAGATATCCTGTCTCCGGCGCTGACGGACTATAGCGCGAGACGCTAGCGAATGTCCCGTGCGACTGCAACGGCAGGGTTTGACCTTATGGTCAAAAACGGATCGTTTCCGGGATGGTCATTGACAGGAGCGCCCGTTCCGGGGCCCAACAAGGGTGGGTGGAAGCGGCTTCTGGGGGCCGCGATATTGATTTGAACGGTCGATGTCTGGTGGGGCGACCAGTTTGGACAAGGTGCATTTCGCGATCGAGCATCTGCTCGATGCGCCGAATGGCTGGCGCCCGCTTGTCCGCGAGATGGTCAGCCGCTGGCCCGAGGCGCGGGCGTCGGAGCTTGTCTATGTCCTCGTGAGTGCGGCGACCGAGATCGAGGCGATGTTCGCCGAAGGCAGCCCGGCGCGGGACGGGGCCGCGCATGGCTGGCGGCTCGCGGCGTTGCTCGGCGTCGATTTCTACGCAATGGAAACGGTGGGGCTGCCCCATGCCAGTGCGGCCGACATGGCCGGCTACTGGAAGATCGACCCCTATTTCCGCGACCTCTGATCCGGGGCGAAACGGGTGGCGACTCAGGCTGGCCCCGGCCCGGACGTGCCGGGGCTTTTGCAATGCTGCGCGCCGAACGGGCGTTCGAAGGGGTGGCCTTGATAAACTGCCCCGAACGGGCGTTGCGGCGCCATCCCAAGGGCAGGCGCCCGCGCGGCGCTCGCTGTGCCTGCCGACAGTGCCGATTCAGGCTCGAAGCTGACCTTGTCCGGCTTTGTCGTCTCGCCGGTTTTTCCCACAACAACCTTGAAGGCGACCGTGTGCCGAAGAACCGATCGCCCCCCCCGAAACCGCCCTCAGCTGCCGCGATAGGTCGAATAGCCGAAGGGCGAGAGCAAGAGCGGCACGTGGTAATGCGCCGCGGGATCGGAGATGCCGAAGCGGATCGGGACCTCGTCGAGAAAGCGGGGGCTTTCCGGGGCCGCGCCGGTGGCGTCGAGATAGGCGCCGGCATGAAAGACCAGCTCGTAGGTTCCAACCTCGAACCTGCCCTCCGGCAGGATCGGGCGGTCGGTGCGGCCATCGGCATTGGTCACCGCCACGGCGATCCTGGCGCGGCCACCCTCCGACACGCGGTAGAGCGTGATGGCGATCCCCTCGGCCGGCACCCCGCGCGCGGTGTCCAGAACATGCGTCGTCAGATAGCCCCCGGCCATGCCGTCCCCTCCTGTCCGTTCCACCGCATCATGAAAGGCCGCGCCGCAAAAGGCGACCTGTCGAAATCCAGTCAGGTCTTTCCGGATTTTCATGATAATCATAGGCGGCGCACGCGACTACCCTCGCGGAAACCGGAGGACCGACCCGATGAACCGCTATCCCCGCGACATGTCCGGCTACGGGGCCAACCCGCCCGACGCAGGCTGGCCCGGCGGCGCCAGGATCGCCGTCTCGCTCGTGCTGAACTACGAGGAGGGCGGCGAGAACTCCATCCTCCACGGCGATGCGGCGTCCGAGGCGTTCCTGTCGGATATCGCCGGCGCCCAGCCCTGGCCGGGGAAGCGCCACTGGAACATGGAATCGGTCTACGATTACGGCGCCCGCGCCGGCTTCTGGCGGCTCCATCGGCTTTTTACCGGCATGGCGATCCCGGTGACGATCTACGGCGTCGCCACGGCCCTGGCGCGCAGCCCCGAACAGGTCGCCGCGATGAAGGAGGCCGGGTGGGAGATCGCCAGCCACGGGCTGAAATGGGTCGAACACAAGGACATGCCGGAAGACGAGGAGCGGCGCCAGATCGCCGAGGCGATCCGCCTCCATGCCGAGGTCACGGGAAGCCGCCCGACCGGCTGGTATACCGGGCGCTGTTCGGCCAACACCGTGCGTCTCACGGCCGAGGCCGGGTTCGACTGGATCTCCGACACCTATGACGACGACCTGCCCTACTGGACCCGCGCGGGCGGGCGCGACCAGCTGGTGATCCCCTATACGCTCGAGGCCAACGACATGCGCTTTGCCACCGCGCCGGGCTACATCACCGGCGAACAGTTCTTCAGCTACCTGAAGGACGCCTTCGACACGCTCTATGCCGAAGGGCAGGCGGGGAAGGCCAAGATGATGTCGGTCGGGCTTCACTGCCGGCTCATCGGCCGGCCGGGCAAGATCGCGGGCCTCAAGCGCTTCCTCGACTATGCGAAGGGGAACGAGGGCGTCTGGTTCCCCCGCCGGATCGACATCGCCCGGCACTGGGCCGCCACCCATCCGCCTGTGCGGTTCGACCGGCCGAGCCGGATGGACAAGGCTGCCTTCACCGCCCGCTTCGGCGGCGTCTTCGAGCATTCCCCCTGGATCGCCGAACGCGCCTGGGCGCTCGAACTCGGGCCTGCGCACGACACGGCCACCGGGTTGCACAACGCCCTCGTCCGGATCTTCCGCAGCGCGTCCCGCGCCGAGCGGCTCGGTGTCCTCACGGCGCATCCCGACCTTGCCGGCAAGCTCGCGGCGGCGAAACGGCTGACGGCCTCCTCCACCGCCGAACAGGCTTCCGCCGCGCTCGACGCGCTGACCGACGCCGAGCGCGCCACCTTCGGCGAGCTCAACGCCGCCTATGTCGCCCGCCACGGCTTTCCCTTCGTCATCGCGGTGCGCGACAACACCAGGGCGACGATCCTCGAAGCCTTCGAGCGGCGGATCGAAAACGACAGCGACACCGAATTCGAAGAGGCCTGCCGACAGGTCGAACGCATCGCCGAACTCCGCCTCAAGGACATGCTCCCCCGATGACCCAGCCCCCGCATCCCTACTACGCCCCGAAAGGCGGCCTGCCGGCCCAGACCAGCCTGATGACCGGCCGCGCGATCTTCACCGAGGCCTATTGCGTCATCCCGAAGGGCTGCTTCTCCGACATCGTGACGAGCGTCCTTCCCGGCTGGAAGAACACCCGCCTCTGGCTCATCGCCCGGCCGATGTCCGGCTTTTCCGAGACCTTCTCGCAATACGTGATGGAGGTCGGCCCCGGCGGTGGCGCCGACCTGCCCGAACCCGACCCGGTCGCCGAGGGGGTGATCTTCGTCACCGAAGGCGAGATCTGGCTCTCGCTCGACGGCGAGGAACACGACCTCGGCCCCGGCGGCTATGCCTATGTCCCGCCCGGCTGCGACTGGCGGCTCCGGAACGGCACCGACCATCCCGCGCGCTTCCACTGGATCCGCAAGCTCTACGAATACGCGCCCGGCCTCGCCGCGCCGAAGGCGTTCGTCACCTCCGACAGGACGGTGAAACCCGTCGCGATGCCCGATACCGGGGGGCGCTGGGCCACGACCCGCTTCACCGAGCCAGACGACCTTGCCCATGACATGCATGTCAACATCGTCACCTTCCAGCCCGGCGGCCTCATCCCGTTCGAGGAGACCCACGTGATGGAACACGGGCTCTACGTCCTCGAGGGCCGCGCGGTCTACAAGCTCAACCAGGACTGGGTCGAGGTCGAGGCCGGCGATTTCATGTGGCTGCGCGCCTACTGCCCGCAGGCCTGCTACGCCGCCGGGCCCGGTCCCTTCCGCTACCTCCTCTACAAGGACGTGAACCGCCACGCCCGGCTCCGCGGCCCAGGCGCGTTCGGCCGATGACCTTCATCTTGCCGGAAATATCCCACGGGGGTCCGGGGGCGTGCGGCACTAATCGCGCGAAAACAATACGTTAGAAGACAGTGGGACGCTCGAATCTTGCATTGATTTGCAAGGATTTTCAAGAAAAAGGCCCCACTGTCGAATCCCCCGGAAACTCTCCGCCAAGGAGAGGTGCCCATGTGTGGATGGCTCCGGTTTTGCAAGGGTTATTTCGGGTGACCGTGATCTCT
>WOZM01000038.1 GCA_011620265.1 Paracoccaceae bacterium | reverse complement strand
ATCTCCCGTTTCCCCACATGGTTCGCGGCCGAGACGACGCCCTCGTCCTCCATCTGCTCCACCAGCCGGGCGGCCTTGTTGTAGCCGATGCCGAGCTTGCGCTGGATGTAGCTCGTGCTGACCTTGCGGTCGCGCAGCACCACCTGCACGGCCTGATCGTAGAGCGCATCCTCGCCACCGTCGCCGCCGAGCCCGAGGACGAGGTCGATGTCGCTCTCCTTGTCCTCGTCGGGGCCCTCGACGACGCCGGACATGTATTCGGGCGGCCCGTAGGACTTGAGGTGGTTGACGATCTCCTCGACCTCCTCATCCGACACGAACGGCCCGTGGATGCGGGTGATGCGGGAGCCGCCGGCCATGTAGAGCATGTCGCCCATGCCGAGGAGCTGTTCGGCGCCCATTTCGCCGAGGATGGTGCGGCTGTCGATCTTCGAGGTGACCTGGAAGGAGATCCGGGTCGGGAAGTTGGCCTTGATCGTGCCGGTGATGACGTCGACCGAGGGCCGCTGCGTCGCCATGATGAGGTGGATGCCCGACGCGCGGGCCATCTGGGCGAGGCGCTGGATGCAGGCCTCGATCTCTTTCCCCGCGACCATCATCAGGTCGGCCATCTCGTCGACGATGACGACGATGTAGGGGATCGCTTGCGGCACAGTCTCCTCGGTCTCGAACACCGGATCGCCGGTCTCGTCGTCGAAGCCGGTCTGGACGGTGCGCTTGAACATCTCGCCCTTGGCCAGCGCCTCGCGGACGCGGCCGTTGTAGCCCTCGATGTTGCGCACCCCCATCTTCGACATCTTGCGGTAGCGCTCCTCCATCTCGCCGACGGTCCATTTGAGGGCGACGACGGCCTTCTTGGGGTCGGTGACGACGGGGGAGAGCAGATGCGGGATGCCGTCGTAGACGGAAAGCTCCAGCATCTTGGGGTCGATCATGATGAGCCGGCATTCCTCGGGCGTGAGCTTGTAGAGCAGGGAAAGGATCATCGTGTTGATGGCGACCGACTTGCCGGAGCCGGTGGTGCCGGCGATGAGAAGGTGGGGCATTTTCGCCAGGTTGGCGATGACCGGCTCGCCGGCGATGTCCTTGCCGAGGGCGAGCGGCAGGCGGAGGCTCGAATCGCCGAAGTCGCGGGCGGAGAGAATCTCGCGCAGCACCACCTTTTCGCGAAAGGCGTTCGGCAGTTCGATGCCGATCACGGTGCGGCCGGGCACGGTGGAGACGCGGGCGGAGAGAGCGGACATCGAGCGCGCGATGTCGTCGGCCAGCCCGATGACGCGGGAGGCTTTCAGCCCCGGCGCGGGTTCCAGTTCGTACATGGTGACGACGGGGCCGGGGCGGACGGAGGTGATCTCTCCCTTCACGCCGTAATCGTCGAGCACGCTTTCGAGCATGCGGGCGTTTTCCTCGAGCGATTCGTCGGAGAGCGGACGGCGCTGGACCGAGGAGGGGCTGGCGAGAAGCGAGAGCGGCGGCATCTCGTAGCCGGAGGCCTTTTCCTCGAACCGGAGGCGCGGCTGGGCTTCGGCGAGGGCCTGGCGCGAGGGGGCGGGGGGCTTGCGGGGCGCGTGCTGGACGATCGGCTTGTGGGTGGCCGCGACGCCGTCGCCGTCGAGATCGGCGAAGGCGTTGCGGTCGAAGCCGTCCTCGGTGTCGAAGAGCGGCTCGGCCGTCAGCGGGGTGCCGGCGGGTTCGTCCTCGGGCGTGAAGACGTTGCCGCCGGGCAGGCGCGAGGCCGGCATGAAGCGCGGTTCGGCCGGAAGCGCGGCGGCGGCACCCGGCCGGGCGGCGGCGGTCGCGGTCAGCGGCGGTTCGGCGCGCAGGACCGGGTCCGCGGGCAGGGCGTGGCTGCCGCGGGATTTCACCGCGTCGGCGATGCGCGCCCTGATGCGGTCCTCGGACGGGGCCTCGGCGTTGCGGGCCCGGCGCGAGAGGTGCGGCTCGACCAGTTCCGGTTCGGGATCGCCTGCATGGTCGGGCTCGGCCGGGCGGCGGGCAAGCTCGCTCACCCGGGCGAGAAGGCCGCGCTTTTCGCGAACCGGCGACCGTTCCGGCGCCACCGGGTCGATAAAGCGCGGATCGGCGCGCAGCATATGCGCGCCGCGGTGCGGTGCGGCCATGTCCGGGCGCTGCGCCTCGGCCCAGGCGACCGCCTCCCCGGCCCGTTCCAGCGCGGCCTCGCGGCGGGCGCGGGTCCGGTCCTGGAGCGCCTTCGCGCCCCGGAGCGAGGCGACGGCGCCGCGTCCGAGGGCGCGCAGCAGCCAGTCATAGGCGACGATGGTGCCAACGAGAAGGAAGCGCCCGATCGCCTTCACCTCACGCATGTCGAAGCCGAGGACGAAGAGCGCCATGACGAGCGCGCCGGCGCCGACGAGGGCCGACATCACCTTCAGCCCGAAGGTCGCCGAGACCGGCGCCACACCGAGGATCGCGCCGAGAACGGTGTCGCCGAAGAGCCCGCCGAGGCCGAAGCTGTGCGCCCAGTCCGGCCCGGCCAGCATGGTCGAGGCATAGACCGACATCAGCGCGACGGCGATGGGGGCGAAGATCGCCCGGGCCAGCGCGCGGTCCTCGCCGCGATGGAGCATGAAGCGCACGCCCCAGGCGGCGAAGACGATGGCGATCCCCCAGGAGCCGTGCCCGGCGATGACGAAGAGCGGCGAGGCGATGGCGGCGCCGATGCGCCCGAGAAGGTTCCGCGCCGGTTCATCCGTCGCGGCGAGCCAGGAGGGATCGTCGGGCGAGTAGCTCGCCAGCATCATCCCGGTCAGCACCGCCAGAACGATCAGCGCGGCGCCGAGAAGTTCCTTCCCGCGCCGCTCGATCGCGGCCTGCATGTTCTGGTCCAGAAGCGGATCGCGCTGTCGTGCCTGGTAGGATGCCATATGTCCCTCGTCCCTCAACCGTAGAGGCAGTCGCGGAGCTTCGTCAGCCCGCGCCGCATTTCTTCTTTTGGGGCTACCATCGCGACACGGATGTAACCCTTCCCCGGATTGTGCCCGCCGACGTCGCGGGCCAGATAGGCACCGGGAAGCACGCGCACCCCGGTTTCACGCCAAACCTTGATCGCCGCCTCTTCGCCGTCATCGACGGGCAGCCAGAGGAAGAACCCGCCTTCTGGTCCCTGATAGCCCTGGAGGCCGGCAAAGACCTTGTCGGCGATGCGGAACTTTTCCTGATAGAGCGCGCGGTTCGCCTCCACATGCGCCTCGTCGGACCAGGCCTTTTCCGAGACGCGCTGCACCGGCAGCGGCAAGGGCGCGCCGCCATAGGCGCGGAGCTGGCGGAAGCGGGCGATGGCCTCGGGTCCGCCGGCGACGAAACCGGAGCGGAGGCCGGGCAGGTTCGAGCGCTTCGAGAGCGAATGGAAGACCGCGACCCGTTCGGGATCGGCGCCGATCTCGTCCGCGACCTGGAGCGCGCCGACGGGCGGATGGTCGCGCCAGATCTCGGAATAGCATTCGTCCGAGAGGAGAATGAAATCGTGTTTCTCGGCGAGCCGCAGCAGCCCGGCGATGTAGTCGCGCGAGGCGACGGACCCTTGCGGGTTCGCGGGCGAGCAGAGATAGGCGAGCGCGGTGCGGTCGAGGATGTCGGCGGGAAGGGCCGCGTAGTCCGGCAGGAAGCCCGTCGCCGCCGTCGCGGGCACATAGACAGGCTCCGCCCCGACCGACAGGGCGGCGGCGGCGTAGGGCTGGTAGAACGGGTTCGGCATCAGCACCACCGGCTGGCGGCCGGTCTTGACCTCGGGGCAGAGCGCCATGCAGGCGTCGAAGAGCCCTTCGCGGGTGCCGTTCAGCACCGTGATCCGCTCGGGGCCGAGATCGGCGCCGTAGCGCAGCCGCAGCCAGCCGGCGATGGCGGCGAGAAGTCCGGGCGTGCCTTCGTTCGGGGGATACTGCCCGAACTCGTTCACATGCGCGGCCAGCGTCGGCGCGACGAAGTCGGGGATCGCGTGGCGCGGCTCGCCAATGGTCATGGCAATCGGCTCGCCACCCGGCGCATGGGTGTCGAGCAACTTCCGCAGACGCGGAAACGCGTAATCTGGCAGGTTCGAAAACCGCTCTGGAAACGCCATTGCTGCCTCAATCATCGGAGTCGTTACGCCCCGTTTTGCAGGTAGATTAGCGATCCGCGCGGGCGCGGTCCAGAAAAAGCAATGCTTTCCGGGGGCTGGAGCCTGCCGATTGTGGCATTTCGGCCCTCAGACGAGCGCCTTTTCGGCCGCCGCCCCGATCCGCAGCAGCCGTTCCTCGCCCATCGGGCGGCCGAGGAGCATGATCCCGGTCATCGGCAGCCCGGTCGGCAGGGTCAGCGCCGAGAGACCCATGAGGTTGCCGATCCTGGTATTGCGGAGCGCCAGCAGGTTCTCGGCTACGAAATAGTCCTGCTCGACAAGGAGCCGTTCGGCATTCGGCGGCAGCGTCGCGGCGGTCGGCACGAGGACCGCGTCATAGGGCGCGGTGCGTTCGGCCCAGACCGCGCGGATCGCCTTCAGCCGGCGCCAGGCGGCGACGAAATCGGCGCCGGAATGGGCCGCGCCGGCGCGGAACCGGTCGCGGACCGGGCCGAACATCTTATCGGGCGCCGCCTCAATCTCGCGCCGCCAGGTCGCGTAGGCCTCGGTGGTGAAGATGATCGCCGAGAGGCCCATCGCCTCGCCAAGCTCCGGCACCGCGCCGGGAACGAGCGTGGCACCGGCGTCCTTCAGCCGTTCGAGCGCGTGGTTGAAGCCGGCCTTCGGTTCGGGGCGGATGTCGTCATGGGCGACGTTGTCGAGGACGAGGAAGCGCGCGCCCTTCAGGGTGGCACCCTTGAGGTCCGCGGGCTTTCCGCCTTCGAGCGCGGCGAGAAGCAGCGCCGCGTCCTCGACCGTGCGGGTGAGCGGCCCGACCGTGTCGAAGCGTTCGACGAGCGGCACGACGCCCTTCAGCGAGAGCCGGCCGGAGGTGGTCTTGAGCCCGACGAGGTCGTTCCACGCGGCCGGAATGCGCACCGAGCCGCCGGTATCCGAGCCGATCCCCGCCGCCGCGAGGCCGAAGCCGACCGAGGTCGCGGCGCCCGAGGACGAGCCGCCGGGCACGAGGGCCGGATCGTTGACGTTCGGCGGCGTCGCGGTCATCGGGTTGAGCCCGAGGCCGGAGAAGGCCAGTTCGGTCATGTGGGTCTTGCCGAGGCAGACGAGGCCCCGCGCGGTGGCGTTGCGCAGGACCTCCGCATCCGCCGCCGGCACCCGGCCTTCGAGCAGCTTCGAGCCGGCCTCGGTCGCCACCCCGGCGGTGTCGAAGAGGTCCTTCCACGAGACCGGCACCCCGTCGAGGAGCGAGAGCCGCAGTCCCGCCTTCGCCCGCTTCGCCGCCGCCGCCGCTTCGGCCATGGCCCGGTCCCCGGTCAGCCGCGCATAGATGCGGTCGCGGTGGGGATGCGCCCGGATCGCGTCGAGGAAGGCCGCCGTCAGGTCCTCAGGGTCGATCTCGCCCCGCCCGATCGCGCGGCCAAGCTCGCCCGCGCTCATCTGCCGCCATTCCGCCATTCGGACCTCCTGCCTTTGCGAGGGTGACGGTAGCGTCACGCCACCGCATGGACAATCCCGTGCCGGCGGGGATACTGGCGGTCATGGCATATGATTATGATGCGGATGTGGTCATCACCGGCGGCGGGCTGAACGGCCCGGCGCTCGCGCTCGCGCTGGCGCGGGCGGGGCTGCGGGTGACGGTGATCGACGCGCAGCCGGCGCGCGCCCGGGCGCGCGCGAATTTCGACGGCCGCGCCTATGCGCTGGCGATTGCGTCCAAGCGCCTTCTGTCGGCCATCGGGGTCTGGGACCGCGTCGCGGCCGAGGCCCAGCCGATGCTGGAGATCAAGACCTCGGACGGGCGGCCGGGCGACGGGCCGTCGCCCTTCTTCCTGCATTTCGAGGCGGCGGAGATCGAGGAGGGCCCGATGGGCTTCATGGTCGAGGACCGCCACCTCTATGCGGCGTTCCTCGCCGCGATGGAGGCGGAGCCGCGGATCACCCACCTCGCCGCCGCGACGGTCACGGCGCAGGAAGCCGGCCCCGCCGGCATCACGGTGACGCTCGCGGACGGGCGCACGCTGACCGGCCGGGTGCTGGCGGGCTGCGACGGGCGCCAGTCGGGCACGGCGCAACGGGCGGGGATCACCCGGACCGGCTGGGGCTATGGCCAGACCGCGCTCGTCTGCGCGGTGGCGCACGAGAAGCCGCACGACGGCATCGCGCACCAGTTCTTCATGCCCTCCGGCCCGCTGGCGATCCTGCCGCTGAAGGGCAACCGATCCTCCATCGTCTGGAGCGAGACGGAGGCGCAGGCGAAGGCCATCGCGGCGCTCGACGACGAAGATTTCCTCGCGGTCCTGCGCCCCCGTTTCGGCGATTTCCTCGGCCGGATCGAACTGGCCGGCGGGCGCTTCACCTATCCCCTGAACCTGACGCTCGCCAACAGCTACGTCGCCCCCCGCCTTGCCCTCGTCGGCGATGCCGCGCACGGCGTCCACCCGATCGCCGGGCAGGGCCTCAACCTCGGCTTCCGCGACGTGGGCGCGCTGGCCGAAGTCCTGGTCGAGGCGCATCGGCGCGGCGAGGATATCGGCGCGGCGGACGTGCTGGAGCGCTACCAGAGCTGGCGGCGCTTCGATTCCACCACGCTCGCGCTCGGGATGGACGGGGTCAACCGGCTGTTTTCCAACGACAACCCCCTGCTGCGGGCGGCCCGCAACCTCGGCATGGGCATCGTCGGCGCCCTTCCCGGCCTGCGGCGGGGCTTCATCCGGCAGGCGGCAGGGCTGGCCGGGACGCCGCCGAAGCTGTTGCAAGGGCGGAGGCTGTAGATCGCGGGCAATGGCCGCATCGAGCCCTTTGCAGGGCACAAATCGCATGAGGGATTCATCGCGTGAATCCAGCATGGTAGCTGGGCCGCATGAGCGGACCCACGCCCCCGACCTGCAAGGCCGGGACCTGGCCGGCCTATAATGAGGCGCTCAAGCGCCGGGGCGCGCTGACGATCCATTGGCCGGCAGGCGATCGTCTTCAATGGCCGCAAGGCATGGGCTGGTTCCCGCGCAAGGTGCTGGCCTGGCGCATCCCGAACATCGAGCCATGGTCCGCCACTGGTTTGAGGACCATGCGACCCGAGCGTCAGAAGTCGAACTTCACCCCCTGCGCCAGCGGCAGTTGGGCTGAGTAGTTGATCGTGTTCGTCTGCCGCCGCATGTAGCCCTTCCAGGCGTCCGAGCCCGACTCGCGGCCGCCGCCCGTCTCCTTCTCGCCGCCGAAGGCGCCGCCGATCTCGGCGCCCGAGGGGCCGATGTTGACGTTGGCGATGCCGCAATCGGAGCCGGCGGCGGAGAGGAACGCCTCGGCCTCGCGCAGGTTCAGCGTGAAGATGCAGGAGGAAAGCCCCTGCGGCACGTCGTTCTGGAGCGCGATGGCCTCTTCCAGCGTCTCGTAGCCCATGACGTAGAGGATCGGCGCGAAGGTCTCGGTGCGGACGGTGTCGGTCTGCGCGGGCATCTCGGCAATCGCCGGTTCCACATAGGCGCCGCCCTGCGGCACGCCCGAGGTCACGGTCTTGCCGCCGTGGACGGTGCCGCCCTCGGATTTCGCCTTTTCCAGCGCCGCCTGCATCCGGTCGCGCGCGGCGTGGTCGATGAGCGGGCCGACGAGTGTCGTCGCCTTGCGCGGATCGCCAATGGGAAGCGAGCCGTAGGCCTTGGTCAGCTTCGCGACCAGATCGGCGCGGATCGAGTTGTGCGCGATCAGGCGGCGGAGCGAGGTGCAGCGTTGCCCCGCGGTGCCGACGGCGGAGAAGACGATGGCGCGCACGGCCATGTCGAGGTCGGCCGAGGGCGCCACGATCATCGCGTTGTTGCCGCCAAGCTCGAGGATCGGCCGGCCCCAGCGGCCAGCGACCTTCGGGCCGACGATACCGCCCATCCGGGTCGAGCCGGTGGCGGAGACGATGGGCACGTCCTTCGACGCGACCAGCGCCTCGCCGATCGCCGGGCCGCCGATGACGAGTTGCACGAGGCCGTCGGGCGCGTCGCCGAAGCGTTTCAGCGCGCGTTCCATGATCTTCATCGAGGCCATCGCGGTGAGCGGGGTCTTCTCCGACGGCTTCCAGATCACCGGATCGCCGCAGACGAGTGCGAGCGCGGCGTTCCACGACCAGACGGCGACGGGGAAGTTGAAGGCGGTGATGACGGCACAAGGCCCCAAGGGGTGCCAGGTCTCCATCATCCGGTGGCCGGGGCGTTCGGAGGCGATGGTAAGCCCGTAGATCTGGCGCGAGAGACCGACCGCGAAATCGCAGATGTCGATCATCTCCTGCACCTCGCCGAGGCCTTCGGAGGTGATCTTGCCGGCCTCGAGCGTCACCACGGCGCCAAGCTCGGCCTTGGCCGCGCGCAGTTCCTCGCCGAGAAGCCGCACAAGCTCGCCCCGACGCGGCGCGGGCACGGTGCGCCAGGCCTTGAACGCCTCCTGCGATCTGGCGATGATCTTGGCCATGTCGGCAGGGGTCGTCTCGGTCACTTTCGCGACCTCGGCGCCGTCGATGGGCGAATGCACGGCGAGCGTGCCGCCGGTGACTTCGGATTTCGTCAGGCCCGCGGCCTTGAGGATGTCGTCGTGGCTCATGTCAGTCTCCCTTGGTGACGGTTGCGCGCTGGTCGTCCATTGCCATGGAGACCAGCAGCGGCTCCGCCTGTTGCCGTGTCTGGAAATCGGTCTTCGATCCCATGCCGCGCCAGTTGGCAAGGATCAGCGACTGCGCCACCGCGCCGCCGAGCGTGGTGCCCGGCCCGGTGACGATGAAGAGATCGGGCGCGAATTCCCGCGCCGCGATGCGGATCGCATGGGTGAAATCGTAGGTCCCGGTCACTTGCTGGCCGAGCGTGTAGTCCCGGAGCGCGTGCGTGTCGGTGGCGCCGGGCCACCAGATGGCGCCCCGCCCGTCGATCATCGGCAGCTTCGGCTGGCCGAAAAGCGCGGGCGAAAGCCGCGCCCGTCCACGTTCGGCGACGGGGGCCTGGAGCGTCGAATGGAAGGCCGCGTGATTGGCGAGCCGCATCGGGAATCGACCCTGCACCGGCGGAACGGCGGCCTCGAACGCGCCGAGGCCAGCCTCGTTCCCGGCCAGAACCAGCATCCCGCCAAGGTCGATGGAAAGAGTCAGCACATGGTCCGCGCGGTTCCCGATTTCCGCAACCAGAGCCAGAAGCCCGGCCTTCCGCCCGGCATCCGGCACCCAGTCCTCACCGACGAAGGGATAGATGAGCTGGCCGCCGATCAGCGCCTCCTGCATCAGGGTGCCCATCGTGTTGACCGTCTCGAACCCGGCCTCGGCCGACAGCGCGCCGCCGCAGGCAAGCGCTGAATACCAGCCCATCGAATTGCCGGTGACGGCCACGACCTCGACCCCGTCGATGGCGCGGAAATCGCCGAGAGTTGCCGCATAGATCAGCGCCGAGGCATTGTCGCCGCGCGTATGGCGCGCAACCGAGTAGCTCGCGGCGCTGTCGAGTGCCGAGAGGGTCTCCTGCCCCAGCGCCTCGCGGGTGCGGTCGAAGGCGCCGAGAAGGGCGCGGTCGGAGAAATGCCGTCTCAGATAGCCAAGCTCGGTCTTGGTATAGGTTCCGCGACCGGGGCAGATGACCAGAGCCGTCTTCATGCCTCCCCCCCGATCAGCGCCAGCGCGGCGTCGACGATGCTGTCGGCCGAGGGCATCGTCACCGCATAGGCCGGGCCTGTGGCGATGAAGCTGTCCTCGGCGGTCAGCCGTGCATGCGGCACCCGGGTGCGTTCGGTGAAAAGCGCCATCAGCGCCTCGGCCACCCCGCCGGAGCGGCGCGTCTCGTCGACGACGAGAATCCGCTTCGCGCCTTTGACCGCCGCGATCAGCGCGTCCTCCGGCAGGGGCGAGAGCCAGCGCATGTCGATGACCCGGGCCTTCACGCCCGTTGCCGCCAGCCGAGCCTCTGCCTGCCGCGAGAGGTAACAGCCGTTGCCAAAGGTCACGATGGCCATATCCGTTCCGTCGCCGTGAATACCGACCTCTCCCAGAGGAATGACCTCATTCGGGGCGGGATAGGGTCGCATCCAGCCGCCGTCCTTCTCGCCGTGCAGGTCGCGCATCGGATAAAGCGCGATGGGTTCGAGGAAGACCACGACGCGCTGTTCCTCGCGCGCCAGCCGCACGCATTCGCGGAGCATCTTCGCCGCATCCGCGCCGTTCGACGGGCAGGCGAGGATCACGCCGGGAATGTCGCGCAGCACCGCGACCGAGTTGTCGTTGTGGAAATGCCCGCCGAAGCCCTTCTGGTAGCCGAGCCCGGCGATCCTGAGCACCATCGGGTTGGTGTATTGCCCGTTCGAGAAGAACGGCAGCGTCGCCGCCTCGCCCCTGATCTGGTCCTCGGCATTGTGCAGATAGGCCAGAAACTGGATCTCGGGCATCGGGATGAACCCGTTCTGCGCCATGCCGATGGCAAGGCCGAGGATCGACTGCTCGTCGAGAAGCGTGTCGATCATCCGGTCCGGCCCGAAGCGCTGGGTCAGCTTTTGCGTCACGCCATAGACGCCGCCCTTGCGGCCGACATCCTCGCCCATCAGGACGATCTCGGGATGTTCCAGCATGAGGTCGGTCAGCGCCCAGTTGATGAGGCGTGACATGATCTGCGGCTCGTCCATCGCCTTCAGGTCGCCGCCGAACGCCGCCGCCCGTGCCTCGGCCGAGGGCCCGTTGGTCGGGCGGCAGGGCCGTTTCGGGGGGATGAGGCTCGCCATCACGTCGCCTGCGGTCTTCAGTCGCGGCCGCGAGACCGCCTCGCCGGCGATCCGCGCCACCCGCGCGTTCGTCTGCTCGTAGATCGCGAGCGCCTCGGCCGGGGACAGCGCGCCGGCCTCGTCCATCAGCCGCACCGAATGGAGGAGCGGATCCATCGCCTCCTCGGCCTCGACCTCTTCGCGGCCGAGATAGGTCGTGGGCATGTCGGCCCCGGCATGGCCGTAAAGCCGGATCGTGCGGATATGGAGAAAGGCGGGCTTCCTGCGGCTGCGGACATAGTGCGCGGCTTCGCCGGCGACACGGAACGTCTCGTAGATGTCGAGCCCGTCGCAGGCGAAGTAGTTCAGCCCCGGCCTATCCCGGAAGCTCGCCGCGATCCAGCCCTTCGGGGTCTTCGTCGAAATGCCGATGCCGTTATCCTCGCAGACGAAGAGCAGCGGCAGCGGGATCGACTGGTAGGATGTCCACCCCGCCGTGTTGAAGGCCCCTTGTGCGGTGGAATGGTTGGCCGAGGCATCGCCGAACGAGCAGCAGACGATGGCGTCGTCGGGCAGTTGCCGATGCTCGGGCGCGCGCCGCCGCGCCGCGCCGATGGCGTAGGCGGCGCCGACGGCCTTCGGCAGATGCGAGGCGATGGTCGAGGTCTGCGGCGGGATGTTCAGCGCCTTCGAGCCGAGCACCTTGTGCCGCCCGCCTGAAATCGGGTCCTCGGACGAGGCGGCGAAGGACAAGAGCATGTCCCAGGCGATGGACTGTCCCGGCACCTGGCCCGCCCGCGCGATCTGGAAGGCCGCGTCGCGGTAGTGGAGGAAGGCCATGTCCGTCGGCCGCAGCGCCGCTGCGACGGCCGCCATCCCCTCGTGCCCCGACGACCCGATCGTGTAGAAGCCCTGCCCGGCCTTCTGCATCGCCCGGCTCTGCCGGTCGAGCGCGCGGCTGAGGCAGCCCGCGCGGTAGACCGCGACCGCCTCGACCGCGGAAAGCGGCCCCGCGGGCGGCGCGCCCGCCGGAAGATCGCGCGCGGCGACGCGTCTCAGGAAGTTCTCATGAACGATATCGGCGCGGTCCATCTTTCTCTCGCTTGGTCTTCTTCTGTTTTCAAATACCTCCGCCGGAGGCGTTTGCCGGATGGGCCGGGAGCCTCCGGCGGAGGTATTTTCGAACAGAAGAAATCAGAAGAAGGCCTGCAGTCCGGTGATCGCACGCCCGAGGATAAGCGCGTGGACGTCATGGGTGCCTTCGTAGGTGTTCACCGTCTCCAGATTGACCATGTGGCGCATGATCTGGAAATCCTCCTGGATGCCGTTGCCGCCATGCATGTCGCGCGAGGCCCGGGCGATATCGAGCGCCTTGCCGCAATTGTTGCGCTTGACGAGGGAGATCATCTCGGGCGCGGCCCTGGCCTCGTCCATCAGCCGGCCGACCCGCAGGGAGGCCTGCAGGCCGAGCGAGATCTCGGTCATCATGTCGGCGAGCTTCTTCTGGTAGAGCTGGGTCTGCGCCAGCGGCCGGTTGAACTGCTTGCGGTCGAGCCCGTAGGCCCTTGCCGCGTGCCAGCAGAACTCGGCAGCGCCGAGGACGCCCCAGGAAATGCCGTAGCGTGCCCGGTTGAGGCAGCCGAAGGGGCCCTTCAGCCCTTCGACGTTCGGCAAAAGCGCGTCCTCGCCAACCTCGACATTGTCCATCACGATCTCGCCGGTGATCGAGGCGCGCAAGGAGAGCTTGCCGCCGATCTTCGGTGCCGAGAGACCCTTCATCCCCTTGTCGAGCACGAAGCCGCGGATCTTGCCGCCATGCGCCTCGGACTTCGCCCAGACGACGAAGACATCGGCGATCGGCGCGTTCGAGATCCACATCTTCGATCCGTTCAGGACGTAGCCGTTCGCGGTCTTCGTCGCGCGGGTCTTCATGCCGGCGGGGTCGGAGCCGGCATCGGGCTCGGTCAGGCCGAAGCAGCCGATGAACGCGCCGGAGGCGAGCTTCGGCAGGTACTTCTTGCGCTGCTCCTCCGACCCGTAGGCATGGATCGGATACATCACCAGCGAGGACTGCACCGACATCATCGAGCGGTAGCCCGAATCGACCCGCTCAACCTCCCTCGCGACGAGGCCGTAGGCGACGTAGGAAGACCCTAACCCGCCGTATTCCTCGGGGATCGTCACGCCGAGAAGCCCCATCTCGCCCATCTCGCGGAAGATCGCGGGATCGGTCTTTTCCTCGCGGTAGGCTTCGATCACGCGGGTCTGGAGCTTCTCCTGCGCATAGGCACGGGCGCCGTCGCGGAGCATCCGCTCCTCCTCGGAAAGCTGGTCTTCCATGCGGAAGGCATCTTCCCAGTCGAAGCGGGAAAGGTCGGGGGCGTCCTTGGGTTTCAGGGCCATCGGGATCCTCACGTGAGAGACGCGCAAAAACGCGCGATGCGGGTTGCGGCCTCGCGGAGCGAGGCCCGGGAATAGGCGTAGGAGAGCCGGACGTGCCCCGGCGTGCCGAAGGCGCGGCCGGGGACGAGCGCGACGCCTTCGGCGGCCAGAAGCGCTTCGCAGAAATCGGCGTCGGTCGCAATCGTGCGGCCGTCGCGCGTGCGCTTGCCGAAGGCCGCCGTGCAATCGGGAAAGAGGTAGAAGGCGCCATCGGCCGAGGGGCAGCGCAGCAGTTCCGTCGCGTTCAGCGCCGCCACCGTCATGTCGCGCCGCTCGCGGAAATCGTCGCAACGCTCGGCGAGGAGCTGCTGGTCGCCCGTGAGGGCCGCCGCCGCCGCCGCCTGGCTGACCGAGGACGCGCCCGAGGTGATCTGGCTCTGCACCGCGATCATCGCCGAAATGAGCCGCTTCGGCCCGATGCCCCAGCCGATCCGCCAGCCGGTCATCGCATGACTTTTCGACACGCCGTTGACGATGAGCGTCCGCTCGGCAAGGTCCGGCGCCACCGCGCGGAAGGAGCGGAAGGGGACATAGGAGATATGCTGGTAGATCTCGTCGACCATGATGCCCACATGCGGCGCCGCGCGCAGCACCTCGGCCAGCGCGTCCAGATCGGCATGCGCATAGACCGCCCCCGAGGGGTTCGAGGGCGAGTTGAGAAGGAGCCAGCGCGTCTTCGGGCCGATCGCGGCGCGAAGCTGGTCCGGCGTGACACGGAACCCGGTCGCGGCGGAGGTCGGCAGGATCACCGGGCGGCCGTCGCAGACGGTGACGATGTCGGGATAGCTCGTCCAGTAGGGTGCGGGGATCAGAACCTCGTCGCCGGGGTCGAGCGTCGCGGCGAAGGCGTTGTAGAGCACCTGCTTGGCGCCGGTGGAGACGATGATCTCGGCCCGCGCCGGCCGGTAGCCGTTCTCGCGATCGCAGGCCGCCGCGATGGCGTCGCGGAGCGCGATGGTGCCGGCGGTGAGCGTATAGGTCGTCTCGCCGGCCAGCGCCGCGCGGTGGGCGGCCTCGATCACCGGCGCCGGCGTCGGAAAATCCGGCTCTCCGGTGCCGAGGGTGATGATGTCGCGCCCCTCGCGCTTCAGCGCGTCGGCAAGTTCGGAGATCTTCAGGATCTCCGACAATTCGACGGCGTCGATCCGGGCTGAGCGGCGGAAAGGGTCGGACATGGCGGCCTCGCGCAGGGTCTTATGCACTATGGGCTATTAATGCCCGGTGGAATAGCGATATTCTGGCTGTGTCATATGCATGGAGCGCATAGAATGGCTACGCCGCGCCGGCTTCTGCCCTCGATCTCGCTGCTTGCCGCGTTCGAATCGGTGGTGCGCACCGGATCGACGCTCGCCGCGGCGCGCGATCTCGACCTGACGCAGGGCGCGGTGAGTCGGCTGATCCAGGCGCTGGAGGCGCAGCTTGGCGTCACGCTCTTCCTGCGCGAGCGGCGCCGGCTGGTGCCGACCGACCCCGCGCTCGCCTATGCGCGCGACGTGGTGAAGGCGCTCGACCTCATCTCGCGCGGGTCGATGCGGGTCAGGTCGAATACCGGGGGCGGGACACTGTCGCTGGCGATCCTGCCGACCTTCGGCACCCGCTGGCTGGCACCCCGCCTGCCGCGCTTCCTCGCGAGCCATCCCGGCGTGACGATCAACCTCGGCACGCGGCTGAAGCCCTTCGATTTCGAGGAGGAGGGGTTCGATGCCGCGA
This sequence comes from Paracoccaceae bacterium, assembly GCA_011620265.1. Classification (GTDB taxonomy): domain Bacteria; phylum Pseudomonadota; class Alphaproteobacteria; order Rhodobacterales; family Rhodobacteraceae; genus Albidovulum. The sequence goes on along the minus strand of WOZM01000038.1, from coordinate 8,647 downwards.
TCCATTTCGGCACCGAGAACTGGGCCGGTGCGGGCGCGGTCAAGCTTTTCGACGAGCGGCTGGTGGCCTGCTCGGCGCCGGGTTTTCTGGCCCGCCACCCGGTCGGCGCAGCGCGCGACATGATCGGCCTGCCGCTGCTGCAGCTCGAAACCCGGCCCAACGCCTGGGCGGCGTGGTTTGCCCATCACGGGGTCGCCGACCGGGTGCCGCAGGGCATGCTCTTCGACCAGTTCGCGCCGATGATCGAGGCGGTGATCCACGGGCTCGGCGTGGCGCTGCTGCCGGAATTCCTGGCGCGGCAGGAACTGGCGGACGGCAGGCTGGTCGAGGCGTTCGGCGGGCCGGTGCCGACGGAGGGCAGCTACTACCTCGTCTGGCCCTCGGTCGGCGCCTGGTATCCGCCGCTTCAGGCCTTCCGCGATTGGCTTGAAGCGGAAGCGGCCGATCCGGACGGCGAGGCGATGCTGCCCCGTTGACCTTTCGCCGCCCTGCGATCACCCTCGCCCGATGAACACCCGCCCCGACATCCATGACCGCCTTGCCGCCTCGCTGAAGGACGCGCGGAAGTCGAAGGGGCTGAGCCTCGATGGAATGGCATCCGCCGGTCATCGCCAGCCGCGGGCAGGGTGGCCGGATCTTTCGCCGGCGGATGCCATTCCATCATTTCGGAGGAGATTCTGCCATGCTGGGCAAGCCTGCCTTTCTTTCCCATCTCGCCGACACCCTGACAGGGATTGAAGCCGAGGGCCTGATGAAGCGCGAGAGGCTGATCACCTCGGCGCAGGGCGCGCATGTGACGGTCGCGGGGCGCGACATGCTGAACCTCTGCGCCAACAACTATCTCGGCCTTGCCGATCATCCCGCGCTGATCGCGGCGGCGACGGCGGCGATGGAGGATCACGGCTACGGCATGGCCTCGGTTCGCTTCATCTGCGGCACTCAGGACCTGCACCGGGCGCTGGAGGCGCGGATCGCGCGGTTCCTCGGCAAGGACGATTCCATCCTCTTCGCCGCCTGTTTCGACGCGAATGGCGGGTTGTTCGAGCCTTTGCTCGGCCCCGAGGACGCGGTGATTTCCGATGCGCTCAACCATGCCTCGATCATCGACGGCATTCGCCTGTGCAAGGCGAAGCGCTACCGCTACGCCAATTCCGACATGGCCGATCTCGAGGCGCAGCTACGGGCGGCCCGTGCCGACGGCGCGCGGTTCATCCTGATCGCGACCGACGGTGTCTTTTCGATGGACGGATACCTCGCGAAGCTGCCCGAAATCGTGGCGCTGGCGGATCGCTACGGTGCGCTTGTCATGGTGGACGACTGCCACGCGACGGGCTTCATGGGGCCGATGGGCAAGGGCACGCCGGCCCATGCCGGGGTGGAGGTCGATATTCTCACCGGGACGCTCGGCAAGGCGCTGGGCGGGGCGATCGGTGGCTATGTGGCGGGGCCGCAGCCGGTGATCGACCTTCTCCGCCAGCGGGCGCGGCCCTACTTGTTCTCCAACGCGCTGCCGCCTGCCGTGGTCGCGGCCGGGATCGCCGCGCTCGACCTCGTGGAGGCGGCGGACGACCTGCGGGCGGCGCTCTTCGACAATGCAAGCTACTGGCGCGCGGGGCTCGGGGCGGCGGGGTTCACGCTCCTGCCCGGCGAGCATCCGATCGTGCCGGTGATGCTCGGCGACGCGGCGCTGTCGCAGCGGATGGCGGCCGCGCTTTACGAGCGCGGCGTCCATGTCGCGGGGTTCTTCTTCCCGGTTGTGCCGAAGGGGCAGGCGCGGATACGGACCCAGATGAACGCGAAGCTGACGAAGGACGATCTCGATCAAGCGCTCGATGCCTTCCGGGCCGCGGGCAAGGCCGTGGGGGCGATCTGATGCGCAACGACATGAAGGCTCTGGCGAAGACGAAACCGGAGGTCGGGCTCTGGATGGAGCATCGTCCGGTGCCCGAGATCGGGCCGGATGACGTGCTGATCCGGATCCGCAAGACCGGGATCTGCGGCACCGACATCCATATCTGGAACTGGGACGACTGGGCGGCGCGGACGGTGCCGGTCGGTCTCGTGACCGGCCACGAATTCGCCGGCGAGATCGTCGAGATCGGCCGCAATGTCGAGGGGCTGGCGATCGGCCAGCGCTGCTCGGGCGAGGGGCATCTCATCGGCAAGCAGTCGCGCCAGAGCCGGGCCGGCAAGTTCCACCTCGATCCCGCCACGCGCGGGATCGGTGTGAACGAACAGGGCGCGTTCGCCGAATACCTGCGGCTGCCGGCCTTCAACGTCGTGCCTTTGCCGGACGAGATCGACGACGAGATCGGGGCGATCCTCGATCCCCTCGGCAATGCCGTCCACACGGCGCTTTCCTTCGATCTGGTGGGCGAGGACGTGCTGATCACCGGCGCGGGGCCGATCGGCATCATGGCGGCGGCGGTGGCGCGGCATGTCGGTGCGCGTCATGTGGTGATCACCGATATCAACCAGGACCGGCTCGATCTTGCGGCGCGGGTCACGGATGTCGTACCCGTCAATGTCGCGACGCAGGATCTTCGCGCGGTCGAGGGGGCCCTGAAGATGAGGGAAGGCTTCGACGTCGGCATGGAGATGTCCGGCAGCCAGGCGGCGCTCGACCAGATGGTCGAGACGATGGTGATGGGCGGGCGGATCGCCATGCTCGGCATCCCGCCCGGCAAGTCGCCGGTGGACTGGAGCCGCATCGTCTTCAAGGCGATCACCATCAAGGGCGTCTACGGGCGCGAGATCTTCGAGACCTGGTACAAGATGATCGCGATGCTGGAGAACGGCCTCGACATCCGCCGGATCATCACCCACCGCCTGCCCGTCGATCGCTTCGCCGAGGGGTTCGAGGTGATGCGGTCGGGGAAAAGCGGCAAGGTCGTGCTGGACTGGAACTGAACGGCCCTTTCGCCCGGTTTCGGGCGTGATAGGCTCTGTTTCGATCCCGAGGGACGGAGTGCCCATGCCCAACGACCTCGCCCGCCACTTCCTCCTCGACCCCGCGGTGACGTTCCTCAACCACGGCTCCTACGGCGCCTGTCCGCGCCCGGTGATGGAGACGTATCGCCGCTGGCAGGACCGGCTCGAGGCGCAGCCGGTCGCGTTCATGGACCCCGCCCATCTCGCGGCGCGATTCGCCGAGGTCCGCCATGCGCTCGGGGCCGAGCTTGGCGCCGATCCCGACGACCTCGTCCGGGTCACGAACGCGACGGCGGGGCTGAACGTCGTCGCGCGCTCGCTCGACCTCAGGCCCGGGGACGAGGTGCTGACGACGGATCACGAATATGCGGCGCTGGCGAAGACCTGGGCCTTCGTCGCGGCGCGGACCGGGGCGGTGATCCGGCCGGTCCGCATACCCCTGCCGTTGACGGCGGAGGGCTTCGGCGGCGCCCTGCGGGAGGCGATGACAGACCGCACCCGGGCCCTCTTCCTCAGCCACATCACCTCGCCCACGGCGCTGGTCTTTCCGGTCGCGCCGATCGTCGCCGAAGCGCGGGCGCGGGGGATCGTCACGATCATCGACGGCGCCCATGCGCCCGGCCACATCCCGCTCGACCTCAGGGCGCTGGGCGCGGACTACTATGTCGGCAACTGCCACAAATGGCTGATGGCGCCGAAGGGCACGGCCTTCCTCCATGCCCGGCAAGGGGCACAGTCCCGGCTGGTTCCGCCGGTGATCAGCCACGGCTGGACCGCGGCGGGGGAGGAACCGGGGCCGTTCGGCGGTTCGGCATTCCTCGACCGGTTCCAGTTCCAGGGCACCCGCGATCCGGCGGCGTGGCTTTCGGTGCCGGCGGCGATCCGGTTCAGGGCGGAGCATGGCTGGACCGAGGTCGCGGAGCGGTGCCGCGCGCTCGCGCAGGAGATCGCGGCGGAGCTTGCCGGGATGACCGGCTTGCCGGCGTTCGCGGCACCGGAGGTTTCGGCGCCGCAGATGGTGGCGATGCCGATCCCGGATTGCGATACCGTCAGCCTGCATGGCGACTTGCTGTCGCGTCACGGGATCGAGATCCCGGCGCTCCGCTGGGACGGCCGGTGTTTCCTCCGTCTCTCGATCCAGGGCTATAACCGGCGGGAGGATGGCCGAAAGCTTCTGTCCGCCGTCCGCGCGCTTCTGGACCTGACCGCGCGTCAGACAGTGCCGTCCGGCAGGCGGTAGGCCAGCCACTCCGCGATCCGGGCGGCGCCGGGTTTCGAGACCGTTCTGCCCGTGACCATCCGGGCGAGGAAGGCGGCGGCGCTCCGGCGCGGGACGTCGTGGCGGGCGGGGATCGACAGGAGCGCGCGGGTGTCGTCGTTGAAGCCGGCGAGGCTGAAGACCCCGGCGCTTTCGACCACCGCGTCGAGATATGGCGTTTCGGGTTTTCCTTGTATCGGAATTCGAACCTTTTTCGTTCGAATTCCGATATTTGCCATCTCAACATAAACCCGAAACGCTTTCAGGCAATGGTCGATCCAGAGCCGCGACGACGTGCCGGGAAAGAGGTGGTCATGCGCGGCGAAGAGCCGCCAGGCGGAACGGCCATCGGCGACCGGGGCGCCATCGCGGCGCGGGGCGCCGGGATCGTCCCAGGACACGCCCCGGCTGAAGAGCATCCGGAGCAGGTAGCGATCGGGCGTCAGCAGGAGTGCGGCGGCATCCGCGACCCCTTCGTTCCGGGCGAACCAGGCCGGGTCGGCATGGCCATGCGGGCCGACGATGGGTAGCCCGGCGGTGTCATCGAGCCGAGCGTGACGATGGTCATCATCAGGATGCCGAAATGCACCGGGTCTACACCTGCCTTGGTGATCACCGGCACGAAGATCGGGGCAAGGAGAAGGACGAGGATCGTGCTTTCGAAGAAGAACCCGGCGACGAAGGGGCTGAGGAGGATCACACCAACCTTGCGGATGCCGTCGTGGCCGGAGGCGGGAAAAGGCGCGCCGAGGACGCCGAACCCGGTCTGGAAGACGGCGAGCCGCCCGCCGCCGACGACCACCGCAACGGGTGCGCCGGCGCGGGCCTGTCCGCCGAGACGGTTCATGGCTATCGTCGCGCGGTGTGCTGCGCTGGTTCCGGCACTCGCGGGCCGCACGATCACGCCGCATGTGATCCGACATGCGACGGCCTGTCATCTGGTCCTTGCCAGGGTGGACATCAACACCATTTGCGCCTGGCTGGGACATGTGTCGATCAGCACGACCAACGTCCATGCCGAGATCGACCTGACGCTGAAAGCCAACGCCGTGGCGCTCTGTGAAGTAGGTGGATCAAGTCCCAAACGCGGGTGGCTTGCCGACAAGGACTTGATGGCATTCCTGAAGTCCCTGTGACGCAGAATCCCCGATGCGGATCGTCGCGTCGGGGATGAGCGCGCAAGCGTACATATGCAAACCTGCTATATTGATACTTGAAATATCAAAGATAACGGTTTAAATCGGCGTCACTCTGTTCAGAGGATACTCATGATCACTGGCCCACAGATGCGCGCCGCACGTGCTTTGCTCGGTATAGACCAGAAAACCCTGGCCGAACTGGCGGGGCTTTCCGTGCCGACGATCCAGCGCATGGAGGCAAGCACCGGCAACGTGCGCGGCGTGGTGGACAGCCTGACCAAGGTCGTTGCAGCGTTTGAGCTTGCCGGGGCAGAACTCATTGGCGAAGGCTCCGTCAGCACGGCTGGCGGACGCGGTGTGCGCCTGAAGGTACCCCCAGCCAGACATTGATCCCTCAACCCGCGACGGCGACCGCCGACAAGAAGCCGACGATCCCGCCGCAACCCTCAAAGGTGCGGCCGAAGATGAAAGACCAGACCACCAGACAGAGCGCGGCGCCGAGCTTCGCCGAACTCTTCACCCCGAAACTCGTCACGGTCCTGCGCGAGGGCTATGGACTGCCCCAGTTGCGGGCGGACGCCATTGCCGGGCTGACTGTCGCCATCGTCGCGCTGCCGCTCTCGATGGCGATCGCCATCGCCTCGGGGGCGACCCCGGCGCAGGGGCTCTACACGGCGATCGTCGGCGGCTTCCTCGTGTCGCTTCTGGGGGGATCACGGTTCCAGATCGGCGGTCCGGCCGGCGCCTTCATCGTCCTGGTGGCCAGTACCGTCGCGCTGCATGGAATGGATGGGCTGATCCTCGCGACCTTCCTGTCGGGATTGATGCTGGCCGCCGTCGGGTTCCTGCGGCTCGGCACCTTCATCAAGTTCATTCCCTTTCCGGTGACGGTCGGGTTCACGGCGGGCATTGCGGTGATCATCTTCGCCAGCCAGATCAAGGAACTCTTCGGCCTGACGCTGGATCATGAACCCGGCGAGCTACTCGAAAAGCTGCCCGTGCTGTGGGCGGCACGGGACAGTATCACGCCCGCAGCCGTTCTGCTCTCCGTCGCAACGATCGGCATCATCCTCGGCCTGCGCCGGTGGCGTCCCCATTGGCCGGGCATGCTGATCGCGGTCGCGGTCGCGGCGGCAGTCGTCGCGCTATTGGGGCTGCCGGTGCAGACCATCGGCACCAAGTTCGGTGGGATCCCGTCCTCGCTTCCCGCCCCGAGCCTGCCGGATCTGTCGATGGAGAAAATCATGGCGGTTCTGCCGGCGGCGATCTCCTTCACCCTGCTCGGCGCGATCGAGTCGCTTCTGTCGGCGGTCGTGGCCGACGGCATGACCGGTCGGCGGCACCGCTCGAACTGCGAACTGGTCGCGCAGGGTGCGGCCAATGTCGGCTCTGCCCTCTTCGGCGGGTTCTGTGTCACAGGCACGATTGCCCGCACCGCGACGAACGTGCGGGCGGGCGCGCATGGGCCGGTTGCCGGGATGCTGCACGCCCTGTCCATCCTGCTCTTCATGCTCGTTGCCGCCCCCCTCGCGGCCTATATCCCGCTGGCTGCACTGGCGGGTGTTCTGGCCGTGGTGGCCTGGAACATGATCGAGAAACCCGCCATCGCGATCTTGCTCCGCTCGGGCTGGGGCGAGGCGACAGTCCTCGGCGCGACCTTCTTCCTGACCATCTTCCGCGATCTGACCGAGGCCATTGTCGTCGGATTTGCGCTCGGCTCGGTCCTGTTCATCCACCGCATGAGCCAGACAACCGGGGTCGCCACAAACACCGCCTTCGTCGGTCGCGACGAGGCGGACACCACCCATCCGCGCGATGCCTACGACGAGGAAGAAGCGGCAAACCCCGAGGTCGTGGTCTATCGCATCACGGGAGCACTCTTCTTCGGCGCAACGGCCTCGATCGGATCGGTGCTCGACCGTATCCAGGACAGCCACAAGGCGTTGGTCGTCGACTTCTCGGCCGTGCCGTTCCTCGATTCGACAGGGGCCAACATGATCGAGGGACTTGCGCACAAGGCGCAAAAGCGCGGCGTCGCCCTCTGGCTCACGGGAGCCAGCCGCGACATCCAGCGCGTGTTCGTGACGCACGGCCTGAAACGGCCTCTCGTCCACTATGCCGCTTCCATCGAGGACGCCCTCAAAAGCCTTGAGGGCGATATCGGCGCCCACCAGGACGCCGCATGATGCAGAGAGCCGCGTCAGAGCGCCGGCGGCGCAGAGAGTTCTTCGGCCCACAGGAACGACGCCGCTATGTTCTCTCCGCGCTCGCGCGTCCACGCACACAGGCCGAGCTGCGCGATGCCCTTGGCATGAGCAACAGCGGAATCCTGCACCTTCTGCGACGCCTCGAGCGGGACGGGCTGGTTCGTCCGGCGGAACGTGTGGCCTGGACGCGCGTCTGGGAAAGGACGCGAAACGGCGCATGACATCATGAGCGGAGCCAGATCAATCGCCACGCCGAACAGGCACGCGCCACCCGCCGAGTGGATCACTCTTCTCGAGAGTGCCGCGTCGGCGGAGGCAGGGGCTCTTGATCTGGACGGAGGCAGCCCACAGATGGTGACCCTCGCTGAACGCCTCGTCGACCTCGGGTTCCTACGCGTCGCACACGCAGGACACTATGCCCTGACGCCCGCCGGAAGGGAGTTTCTCGAACCTGACGAGACCAGCCCCGGTCCGACACAGCCACAGAGGCGCATCCCACTCCTCCTGCCTTTGTCCCTTGCAGCAATTGCATTGGCCGTTCTCTGGCTTTGGCAGCGTCAGTAACGGCGTGACGGTCCCCAGGGCACGGCCGATCTCCTCCCCGCTCACCTCTGCCCGAACCTGCTTGCATCCTCTGGGGTGAGTCGGGGTCGGAGAGCGGCGCGCAGATCGTCGAGGCCAGGGGTTCCGCGAACTGATCGAGATCGGCTCGGTCCTCGCGATCTTCGACGCGGTGACGCCGACGGATCCGGAGGATCCGCACAAAATCGACCGCGAGATGGTGCGCGCCGGCACCGTCATCGAGGCGTCGCAGCACGACCTGACCTTCCACACAAGGCTCGTCTCGCTCATCGGCAACAAGCCGATCCTCGACATCTGCGGGATCATGACGCCGGTGATCCCCGGGATCATGCAGCGCGGCAAGCCGCACACGCCGCTGCCGACGGTCGACGGGCTCGGCTGGGAGGGGCGGCTGAACGGGGTGTCGCTGACGCCCGGCAAGGGCGAGATCCTCGGCGTCGGCGGCCTTGAGGGGCAGGGGCAGAAGGAACTGCTGCTTGCCCCTTTCGGGGTCCTGAAGGGTGTGCGGGGGAGGCTCGGGATCGGCGGGC
>WOZM01000272.1 GCA_011620265.1 Paracoccaceae bacterium | reverse complement strand
CACGACCTTGTTCATCCGTAATCCATCTTACCAATGCCGTATCGGGGCCGTATCGGTCCCGGCCCGTGCCGCATATGACTTGTTACCCCGGGGGCGCCCGGAACTCACGGGGTAAACAGTCACACAACTTCGGCAACTTAATGGCGTTCCTCGTCGGCTCTGCCGACCCCCTATAACCGCTTTTTATATGCACATCGAATCGATATCCCGCATGATGCAACACAATCGCGCGCGAGACACGACAAACGGCCGCAAGCGAAATACTGTTGCGGAAAAGGAAACAAATTTCGAAGATCCGCCTCGGCTGTGCCCCGCTCGACGCCCTCCGACCGGCGCGTTTCGTGCCCTTGCGGCAAAAAACCCTTTAGATTCGAAATCTTGATTCCTCGGTCGGCCTTATGGTGATAAGAAAAGGCGGGTGGATGTTGCCGCATCCAGGAATCGCGATTACTGACGCCGGACGCAACCGTCGCGTCCGAAAGCATTTGATTGTGGGTGAGTAATGGGTGTTCCGGGCGGAGCTTGGGTATGACGCTTCAGATCAATGACCTCTCCGACGATTTTGGCATGGCGAGCGCTCCGGTGGGTCTTGTGAACATTTCGAACCGCCGCGGGCTTTACCGCAATGTCATCAAGCGCGAGCTTGACGTGGCTGCAGTGCTTCTGGCCAGCATCATCGTCGTCCCGGTCATCGCCGTGCTGGCGATCGTCGTCGCGCTCGACGGATCGGCGCCGTTCTACTGGAACGACCGGGTCGGGCGGGGCGGGCGGACGTTCCGGATGCTGAAGCTGCGGACCATGGTGCCGCAGGCGGACCGTCTTCTCGAGGAATATCTGTCGCGCAACGCCGAGGCGCGGCTGGAATGGAACAGTACGCAGAAGCTCAAATCCGATCCCCGCATCACCAGGGTCGGGCGGTTCCTGCGCAAGACCTCGCTCGACGAGTTGCCGCAGCTCTGGAACGTGCTGATCGGGGACATGTCGCTGGTCGGGCCGCGCCCGATGATGCCGAACCAGCGCGCGCTCTATACCGGGACGGCCTATTATGCGCTGCGCCCCGGCATCACCGGGCCGTGGCAGGTGTCGGACCGCAACGAGGTCGAGTTCTCCAAACGCGCGGAATTCGACCGCGAATATGACGAGACGCTGTCGCTCGGCACCGACCTGAAGCTGCTCTTCGCGACGGTGCGTGTCGTCGTCAAGGGCACGGGATATTGATTTGACCCTCGCCGCCGCTTTCGGGCAGGAGCCGCGTGACTGACTCATGTCGCGGGACAAATGGCCTTGGAATAGCCCAAGTTTCACGGCATAGGAATCGGGGCACCTATCGAGGACGACGAATGGCCCTTCGCAAGACCCTGACAGCCATCGCGCTGAGCATCAGCCTGACGGCGCTGGCGGCCTGCGACTCGGCCGAGGAACGTGCCGAAAAGTTCTACCAGTCGGGCCTCGAATACCTCGAGGCCGGCGATATCGACCGGGCGCTGGTCGAGTTCCGCAACGTCTTCAAGCTGAACGGCCAGCATCGCGAGGCACGTCGCGCCTATGCGGAGGCCGAACGCGGCCGTGGCAACCTGCGCGAGGCGTTTTCGCAGTATCTGCGGCTGGCCGAGCAGTATCCCGATGACATGGATACGCAACGGGCGCTCGCCGAGATCGCGGCGCAGGGCGGCGACTGGGTCACGGCAGCGCGCTACGCGGGCGCGGTTCTTGAAAAGACGCCGGACGACCTGGCGCTGCAGGCGGTCAAGCTGGCGGCGGATTACGGCAAGGCGACCGAGGGCAACGATGTCAGCGGCCAGATCGCGGCCGCGTCGGGCGTGCGCAAACTGAAACAAGAGCTGCCGGGCAACCTGTTGCTGCGGCGCGTTCTCATCGACGACCTTATCCGCGGACAGAACTACGACGACGCGCTTCTCGAACTGAATTCCGCGATCGAGATCGCGCCGGAGGACCGCGCGCTCCTGGCCCAGCGGCTGTCGGTTCACGCCGCGCTCGGCGACGACGCGGCGGTCGAGGACGGGCTCCGCGACATGGTCGCGCGGTTTCCCGACTCGCCGGAGATGGGTCAGGCGCTGGTCCGCTGGTACATCTCGCGGGACGAGACCGACAAGGCCGAGGCGCATCTGCGCGCCCGGATCAAGCCGGGCAGCGAGGAACAGACGCCGGTCCTCGACCTCGTGCGTTTCCTTGCCGAACAGCGCGGCCCCGAAGCGGCGGTCGCCGAGTTGGAGCGGTTGATCGCCTCGGGCGCCGCATCGCCGGTCTACCGCGCCGCGCGTGCGGGGTTCATCTTCGACCTCGGCCAGCGCGACGCGGCCATCGCCGAGATGCAGGACATCGTCAAGAACGCCCCGCCCTCGGAAGAGACGCGGCGCAGCAAGGTCGGCCTTGCCCGGATGCTGACGGTCACCGGCAACGCCGTCGGCGCCCGCGCGCTGGTCGAGGAGGTCCTGGCCGAGGATGCCGGAGACGCCGAGGCGCTGAAGCTCAAGGCGAGCTGGCTCATCCTCGACGACGAGGTCGGCGAGGCGGTGGCGATCCTGCGCCGGGCCTACGACCAGAATCCGCGCGACGCCTCGATCCTGACCCTGATGGCGCAGGCTTACGAACGCGACGGCAACCGCGACCTTATGCGCGAGACGCTGTCGCTTGCGGTCTCCGCCTCCAACCGGGCGCCGGAGGAATCCTTGCGCTACGCGCAGTTCCTCGCCTCCGAGAACAAGCTGATCCCGGCCGAAGGGGTGATCATCGACGCGCTCAGGATCGCGCCGGGCACCACGTCGCTTCTGGTGCCTCTGGGGCAGATCTACGTGCAGGTGCAGGACTGGCCGCGCGCCGAAACCGTCGCCGCCGAGCTTGCGACGCAGAAGGATCCCGCCGCGCGGGCTGCGGCGCAGTCCCTGCGCGCGGCGATCCTGTCGGGCCAGCAGAACACCGATCAGGCGATCGGCTATCTGCAGGGCCTCGTCGACGAGGGCGCCGGCGGGCTCGACGCCAAGGTCGCGATCCTGCGCGCCCACCTCGCGGAGGGCCGCAACGACAAGGCGCTCGCCTATTCGGAAAGCCTTCTGGCCGAGAACCCCGAGGATCCCGACCTGCGCTTCATCGACGCCTCGGTGCGGGCGCTGACCGGCCAGACGGCCGAGGCGGAAGCCGCCTACAGGAGCCTCCTCGAGGACGACAAGAGCCGACTGCCGGTCTGGCTGGCGCTCGCCCGCATCGTCGTCTCCACGCCCGCCCGCATGGGCGAGGCCGCGGCCTTGATCGACGAGGCGCTCGTCGCGCTGCCGGACTCGGCCGAGTTGAAATGGGCCAAGGCGGGCTTCCTCGAACGCGCCAGCGATGTCGACGGCGCGATCGGGATCTACGAGGATCTCTACAAGCAGAACAGCGCGAACCCGATCATCGCCAACAACCTCGCGAGCCTCCTGTCGACCTATCGTACCGATCCCGACAGCCTCGCCCGGGCCGAGGTCATCGCCCGCCGCCTGCGCGGCAGCACCCTGGCGCCCTATCAGGACACCTATGGCTGGATCGCCTATCAGCGCGGCCATTATGACGATGCGGTGAAGGAACTGGAAAAGGCGGTCGTCGGTCTCGGTCAGGATCCGATGGTGCGCTACCACCTGGCAATGACCTACCTCGCGCTCGACCGCAAGCCCGAGGCGCTCGCCGAATTCCGCGAGGTGCTGGCACGGGCGGGCGAGGGCGATTCGCGCGAATTCGTCGCGACGGCCCGCAGCGAGGCCCTGCGGCTGGAAACAGAAGGCGTCACCGCCGGAAACTGATGATGCGCCTGTTGCCGAGGGGGCACTCTGGCGGACGGAGCCGCCGATCCGGGTGAGCTTCGCAAGTTAACATTTTGATTCAGCGCCGGTCCCCCGTAATCTTGCCCCGATTCGAATGTGATTGGGGATCCGAGATGTTTAGAGCCCTGCTGGGCCTTTTTCTGGCCGTTCTTCTTGTTCCTGCTGCATGGGCCCAAAGCGGCTACCGCATCCAGGCGGGCGACGTTCTGCAGATGGAGGTGCTGGAAGACCCGAGCCTCAACCGCAGCCTTCTCGTCCTGCCCGACGGCAAGGTGAGCCTGCCGCTCGTCGGCACGGTGCGCGCCGCGGGCCAGAGCGTCGAAGGGTTGCGCGGCACGATTTCGTCTGCGCTCGCGCCGAACTTCGCGTCGCCGCCGACGGTGTTCCTGTCGGTCGGTCAGCTCAATCCAGTCACCTCGGCCGTCAACAGCGCCGTCGCCCAGGCCGCCGCCGCCAATGTCGGCACCTACGGCTACGGCACGGTCTCGGTCTTTGCGCTGGGCGAGGTTACCAACCAGGGCCGCGTCGACGTCAAGCCGGGCACCACGCTTCTGCAGTTCCTCGCGGAAAGCGGCGGCCTGACCCGGTTCGCGGCCACCAAGCGCATCCAGTTGCGTCGTCCCGACACGAAGACCGGGACGGAAACGGTATACAAGTATAATTTCAAGGCCGTGCAGGCTGGCGCCAAAGCACCGGTGATCGTGTTGCGGGAAGGCGACGTGATCGTGGTACCGGAGCGCAAGCTCTTCGAATAAAGAGGCGGACAAGGTGGGGACGAGCAGCAAAACGATCGCGGCAATCGCGGCAATCTCGACAATCTGGCCCAACGCAGCGCTCCCTCAGGGGAGCGCAGGCACAATCGGAACCGGCACGACCGGGACCATGGCCGCGACCGGGACGACCGCCGCCACTGCGGCGACGGGCACGACCGCGGCGACGGGCGCGACCGCGGCCGCCCCGGCGCAGGGTGGTCTTCAGTTCGATATCGGTATCAGTTCGATGCTGACCGTGGACGACAATTTCCAGCTCCAGACGAACAGCAGCGGCACCTCGACGATCTGGGACAACCGGCTGGACTTCAATCTCAGCAGCGTGACCGGCGTTCAGGATTTCAGCCTGATCGGTTCGGGCGTCTTGCGCTATGCCGACATTCCCAACCGCTCGATCTCGGGGTTCGAGGATCCGACGCTGCGGCTCAGATACCGGCACGACGGCGTCAACAGCCAGCTCACGCTGACCGGGCGTTACCGCTATGTCGACCGCGAATTCCTCGATCCGTTCCAGATCGAGCAGGAAGAGACCAATTTCAACGGCCTCTACGCTGGCGGCGGCACGGTGACGTTCATGAACGCCGCGCTCAACTATGTGACGTGGATCAACGATCCGCTGACCTTCACGCTCGACCTTGGCCATGACGAGAAGGACTACGACGCGGCCGCGATCGCGTCCAACGTGCGGCTCTTCGATACCGAGACCGACACGATCGACGCCAATGTGCTGATGAAACTCTCGCCTGTGACCAGCCTGCGCTTCAGCGCCGGGTTGACCGACTACAGCGCCGAGGACACCAACCGGACGGAGCGGCAGACCACCGACTACGCCATCGGCGTGGTGCAGGACATCAACCCGGTCCTCATCCTCGATGCCCAGGTCGGCTATACCGAGGTCGAGACCGACACGATCCTCGGCACCGCCCGGCGCGACGGCGCGACCGGCGCCGTCGCCCTGACCCAGACGCTGCCGAACGGCACGGCCTTCGCCTCGCTCGATTCGACGCTCAACCAGAACGGTACCAGCACGACCCTGCGCTTCGGCCGCGACCTGCAATTGCCGCTCGGGAACCTGCGCGCCTCCATCGGCGGCACCAAGACGCCGGGTGGCGATACCTATGTCATCGCGACGGTGGCCTATAGCCGCCAGATGAAGTCGTCGGACATTTCGGTGTCACTGAACCGCACGGTGTCGACCAACAACATCGACGAGGACGTTCTCGATACCCGCCTGACGGTCGGCTACGGCTATGAGATCGACAACAATTCGCGGATCAACCTCGCGCTCAACTGGGGCCGGTCGGAAAGCGCCGGGATCGGCGCCGCGCCGACGATCGAGCGGACGACGCTCCGCGCCTCCTATTCGCGCGACCTGACGCAGGACTGGGCGATGACCGGCGGGGTGCAGTTGCGCCAGCGCTCCGATTCCTCGATTGTCGGCGACGCGCAGTCGAACGCGGTCTTCCTGAGCCTCGACCGGACCTTCAATTTCCGCCCCTGACGGGGCCACGACCGGGGCGCGGGCGGCATCGTTATCGGCACGGAGCGGAATCCGGTCGCGTCGGTCGGTGTTTTCCCTTAAGTTCACGGCAGTTGCAGAGTTTCGGCGGGCAATCGCAAGATGACGCAGTCCACCAGTCCTGACCAGACCGCCGGCCTCGCGCCCGGCACCATCCGACCGGCTGGTGTCGCGCTGTTCGGCCTCCTGCTCGTCGCGTCGCTGCCAATCTTCTGGATCGGCTTCGTCTCGCTCGCGCAGGCCTGGTCGACGGCGGAATACAGCCACGGGCCGCTGATCCCGCTGATCTCGCTCTACCTCTTCCTGCGCGAACAGCGCCGGATGCCACCGCCGGAGGCAGGGGCGCGGCTGCGCTGGCCCGGCCTCGTCGTCATCGCCGGATCGCTTGCGCTCGCAGCACTCGGCAACCTGATGCGGGTGCCCGACATCGTCACCTATGCCTTCATCCTCTGGGTCTCGGGCGTGGTGCTCACGATCTTCGGCTGGGATCGCGGCCGGCGGCACCAGTTGCCGGTGTTCCATCTGATCTTCATGCTGCCCTTGCCGCAGATGCTCTACTGGAAGCTGACGATCTTCCTGCAATGGGTGTCCTCGGCGCTCGGCGTCTGGTTCGTCAGCCTCGCGGGCGTCGCGGTCTATCTCGAAGGCAACGTCATCGACCTCGGCATCTACAAGCTTCAGGTGGCCGAGGCCTGTTCGGGCCTGCGCTACCTTTTCCCGATCCTGAGCTTCTCCTACCTCTTCGCGATCCTCTACCGGGGACCGATCTGGCACAAGGCGGTGCTGCTCTTGTCCGCCGCACCGCTCACGGTCCTGATGAACTCGGTCCGCATCGGCATCATCGGCGTCCTTGTCGACCGCTACGGGATCGAGCAGGCGGAGGGGTTCCTGCATTTCTTCGAGGGCTGGGTGATCTTCCTCGTCTGCGTGGCGATCCTCTTCGGCATGGCGATGGGACTGCAACGGCTGACGCCGAAGCCGATGCCGCTGGCCGAGGCGATCGACCTCGATTTCCAGGGTTTCGGCGGCATCCTCGCCCGCGTTCTTTCGATCCGCGCGGCACCGGCGCTGGCTATGGCCGTGCTTCTGACCGGGGCGGCATCCGCCGCCTGGAATACGCTGCCCGCGCCCGAGGCCGTGGCTCCGGCGCGCGATCCGCTCCTGCTCTTCCCGCGCAATGTCGAGAATTGGCAAAGCTATACCGTCGATCTCGAACCGGCCGTCGAGCGGGTCCTCGGAGCGGACGACTACCTCAACGCCTTCTATCAGAAGCCGGGCGAAAGGAGCGTCGTCAGCTTCTTCGTCGCCTGGTACGCCAAGCAGACCGAGGGTCAGGGCATCCATTCGCCCGAGGTCTGCCTGCCGACCGGCGGGTGGGAGGTGTTTTCGCTTGAAGAGGTGCCGCTCGATCTTGGCGCCGTCGGCTATGGCAGTTTCCGGGCGAACCGGGCGGTGATCCAGAAGGGATTGTCGAAGCAGCTCGTCTATTACTGGTTCGAGGGGCGTGGCAAGCGGGTGGCGAACGACTTCCGGGCGAAGCTGAGCGTGCTGACCGACAGCATGACGCTCGGCCGGACCGACGGCGCGCTGGTACGGTTCGTCACCCCGATCGAGGCGGACGAGACCGAGGCGGAGGCCGAGGCGCGGCTGATGCGCTTCATGATGCTGAGCCTCGCCGACTTGCCGCGCTTCGTGCCGTTCTGACGGCGATGCGGCGAGCGTGCCCGCATCCGCCCCGTATGCACGGAGCGCCGGAATGACCGCGCTGGCGGGAAGGGGCCGCATTCCGGGAGCGGTCTGGGCGATCTTCGCGCTTTCGGTCCTGCCGGAACTGGTGCTTCTCGGGGCCGATTTCGGGCTTTGGGGGCGTCCCTGGTGGCGATCCGTCGCCTACGAATATGCCGGCTTCTGGGTCGGGCTCCTCGGCAACTGGCGGCCGAACTATCCGCTCCAGCCGGTCCTGATGTTCGCGAGCTACGGCTTCCTCCATGCCGGCCTGTGGCATCTCGCGATCAACATGACGACGCTTCTCGCGCTGACGCCGCCGCTCGTCGCGCGGATCGGCACGGGACGGTTCCTGGCGCTTTACGGCGTCTCCGTTCTCGGCGGCGCGTTCGGCTTCGCCGCCCTGTCGCGCGCGTCCGCACCGATGGTCGGCGCCTCGGGCGCTCTCTTCGGGCTTGTCGGCGCCTTCATGTCGCTGGATTTCCGGCAGCGAATCGCGGGCGGGCGGCCGGTCGGCCCGCTCGCCGGGACGGCCGCCGCGCTCGTCCTCGGCAATGCGCTGATCTGGTGGATGACGGGCGGGCGGCTGGCCTGGGAAACCCATCTCGGCGGGTTTCTCGCCGGATGGGTGGCGGCGCTGGCGTTGCCCGACCACGAGACGGACGACGCCTGACGACGGCAGGCTCAGCCGCGCCCCATCCTGGCGAAGATCCGGTCGTAAGCCGCAAGAAGATGCGGCACCGAATGGGCCCAGCTCAGACGCTCCGTCACCCGCGCCCGGCCGATCCGGCCCATCTCTGCCCGCCGCTCCGGCGCGTCCATCAGTTCGGCGATCTTCGCGGCGAAATCCTCCGGATCGTTCGCCCTGGCGTAAAGCGATGCCTCGCCGGCCGATGCCCGGCCCTCCTTCAGGTCGAACTGCACCACCGGCTTTTCCAGCGTCATGTATTCCATGACCTTGTTCATGGTCGAGATGTCGTTCATCGCGTTTCTGGGGTCCGGGCTTACCCCGATATCGCAACTGTTGAGCGCCCGGAGCATGTCCTCGTCGTAGAGCGGACCGGTGAAGGTGAAATAGGGGTCGAGCCCGCGCCGCGTCACGTCGGCCTTCACGTTCGGCAGCTCCGGCCCGAAGCCGACGATGATGAAATGAACGTCCGACCGCCCGAGCCGCCGGATCAGGTGCTCGGCCGCCGCAACCAGAAGGTCCATCCCCTCCTGCTGGCCGATCACGCCGATATAGCCGAGGACGGTTCCCGCCCCCTTGCGCATCGCCGGATCGGGGGGGCGGATCAGGAACTTCTCGATCTTCGGCGCCGAACGCACGACGAAGACATCCTCCGGCGCCATCCGGCCCCGCCGCATCGCGATCTCGCGGAAACTCTCATTGGTGGCAATCGACACCGAGGCTGAAGCGAAGGTCATCCGCTCCCAGATCAGCATGATCTTGTAGAGCAGACCTTTCTTGTCGAACTTCGCCTCGAAAAGCTCCGGGCAGACATCGTGATGGTCGAAGAGGTAGCGCACGCCGGCAAGGCGGTAGCGCAGCGCCAGAAGGAAGACGAGGTCGGGCGGGTTGCAGCCGTGGATCACGTCGAAGCCGCGCTCGCGCCGCACCCGGCGGGCGAGCCGGAACCAGTGCCAGAGCGACCAGAGATATTCCCTGGCATAGGCCACCGCACCCGAATGCGCCTCGTCCGGCTCGGGGTAGCGGTAGATGTGGATATCGTCGATGACCTCGAACTGCTTGTCCCATCCGCGCCCGGTGGGGCAGATCACGCTGACATCGTAGCCCGCCTGGGTCAGCGTCGTCGCCTCGAGCCAGACCCGGCGGTCGAGCGGCACGGGGAGGTTCTCGAGGACGATCAGGATCCGCCGTTTCACCTTCGCTGTCATGGTTTTCTCCCGTCTCGGCCGTCCGGTCCCGCTGATAGCGGTTTCACGGTCCTTTCGCAAAGCCGAAGCGTCGCGCCGGCCCGCCCCGGCGCCGATCTGTGCGCCGGCCTGCTCATTCGCGGAGCTCATATTCGGCGAGGATGGTTTTCTGGACGAAGAGGAAATTGTCGTCCGAGATCAGGCTGACGATGGTATGGCCGTCCGCGTCGGTCCAGAGGCTCATCCCTTCCATGTTGTCGAGTGTGCCGGGGGATGTCTCCAGCAGCGTCTCGGGAGGGCCGAACCCGCCGTCGGCAAAGGCGAAGCGGCGGATGCGGGTGGCGAAGCCGACCACCGAGCCCAGCCGACGTTCGAGAAGCCAGAACTTTCCGTCCGGGCCGAAGCCCGCATCGACCGCGTCGAACCCACCTTCGGCGGGGAGCGGCGGTCCGGGCCGCCAGTCGGCGTTCCGGCCGATGAACGTGGCGAAGGTGCCATCGTCGGACGCTTCGAGGATCGCGATCAGCCGTCCGTCGGGCAGCACCGCGAGCCCTTCGAACCCGGCATTGCCCCAGAGGTCGCGGAACCTGTCCCAGGCATGGAGCGTCACCGGCATCAGGTCCGGCAGGGTGACGGAGGTGATCCGCGTATAGCTCTCATAAGCGACAAAGACCGTACCGCCCGGCGCTACGCTGAGCGCCTCGGCATCGGCGGTGAAGCCGCTCACGGGCTTGCCGGAATTGTCGCGGAGCCGGGCCTGCCATTCGCTCTCGACCTCCGCGATCCGGCCGGTCTCGTCGCGCCGGACGCGGGCGCGGACCATCTCGCCCTCGTCGCTGACGGTCAGGAAGGAGGCGCCGCCCTCGGCCATCGCGAGACCGGAAAAGCCACCGAACCAATCATGGTCCTCCTGCCATTCATAGGTGCCGCGCGGCATGAGGTCGGCGGCGCCGGCAGCGCCCGCCATCAGGCAGGCCACCAGCCCGGTCGTGACGCTAGCTCCGCGCACGGTCGAACGCGATCCGCCGCGCCTCGGGCGAGAGCCTTTCGCGCACCGCTTTCGGCGGCCCGAGCCCCCAGACCGCGCGCAGGAGCGCACCGGCCTGCGGCAAGGCGCCCTTGAGCAGAAGCTGCCCCGCCTTCGCCGTCGCATAGGCCATCGCGACCGGCAGGCCAACGGGATTGAACCGGCGCATGAAGAGCATCCGGCTGTGATACTTGAACCAGAAGGAAAACGGCGAGGCGAGGCGTTCGAGCGTCGGCGAGCCGATCGCGGTGCCGGCATGGTGATGGACCACCAGTCCCGGTGCCACGACGAGCGGCATGTCGCCGCGACGAAGCGCCCAGTCGGCCTCCTCGTAGTAAAGGAAATAATCCTCGCGCATCGGACCCACCGCCTCGTAGAAGCCGCGCGAGGCGACCATGCTGGCGCCGGTGATGAAATCGAGGTCTTCGCCCTTCGGCAGCACCGCCTCCTCCGCCGGCCGGCCGAGATTGACGTTGCCCGACACCCCGGTCCAGAGGTTGACGAGCCCGCCGTCGATCTGCACCCGGTGCGGCGGCTCGGCAAAGCAGACCCGGCCGCCCATCAGGGCATAGCCGGGCGTCTCGGCCGCGGCGGCAAGGATCGCGCGGCAGGCGGCCTTGTCGGCGAAGGCGTCGGGGTTCAGCACCCAGAAATGCCCGATCTCGGGCATCGCCGCCGCCACGGCAAGCCCGACATTGACGCCGCCGGCAAAACCCCGGTTGGCGCCGGAATGGACCAGCGTCACCGCCCCGGCCGCCGCGCGGTCAGGCCGGTCGGCGGCGTCGAACTCGCGCAGGTCGACCCCCTTCGCGCCGGCCCAGTCGCGCAAGGTGGCGACCGTCCCGTCGGCCGAGGCGTTGTCGACGACGATCACCGCGGGCCTGCCGCCCTCCTGCGCCAGAAGGCTTTCCACGCAGCCGAGGATCACATCGGCCGAATGGAAGGCGACGACGACGACGGCAATCGGGAAGTCTGGTTCGGACATGTCAACTCACTGGGGACGCCGGGTTCCCCGGCCGGTTAACCCGCGAAAGTGTTAGCAAATTGACAGGGATCGGACCAGAGCGGAAAGCGGGATCGGCAAACGGGCGGAATTGCGCGGCGGCCGCGGGAATGCTTAATGTCGGGGCGACCCCTGAAGGAGACCGGTATGGCCGTTGCCAGAAGATCGCTGTTGTCGCGCCTGACCCGGGCGGTCCGGTCGTTTCTCGACCCCGGGGTTCTCGCCCATCCGTTCCGGATCCTGCACTACTACGGCTACACCCATGTGAAGCAGCGCCGGCTTCTGACGCTCGGCCGCGACGTGCGGCTCGCGCCGAATGTCTCGTTTGCCAACGGCGAGCGCATCGCGCTTGGCGACCAGGTGCAGGTCGGCGCGCGCTCATCGCTCTGGGCCGGGAAGACGAAAAGCTGGATCCGCGTCGGCGCGCGCACCACGTTCGGGCCGGAATGCTTCGTCACCGCGGCCGATTACGGCCTCGCCGCCGGGACCCGCATCACCGATCAGGAGATGGTGGAGCGCGACATCACCATCGGCGAGGATTGCTGGATCGGCACCCGTGCGATCCTGACCGCGGGCGTCACCATCGGCGACGGGGCGGTGATCGGGGCAGGCTCGGTCGTCACCCGGGACGTGCCGGCCGGCGCCATCGCCGTCGGCGTGCCGGCGAAGGTGGTGAAAATGCGCGCCTGACCAAAGCGTTTCGGGTTCATGTTGAAATTGCATGTATCTGAATTCGAATGGGAAAAACTCGAATTCCGATGCAATGCAGATCCGAAACGCTTTAGCGGACGAATCGTCGCCAGAGATAGCCGCGGAGCGCCGACATCGAGGCAAGCGCGGCAAGGCAGACCGCCGCGACGGCCCAGCGCGACCAGTCGAGATGGGCGGCGAAGCCGGTCTGGGGCGGATGCACCCAGGCATCGACCAGCGCGGCGAGACAGGCCATCGCGGTGAGGGTCGAGGGCAGGACCAGCGGCCCGAGCAGGATACCCGTCCGCCGCGCGGCGAGCCTCAGCGACAGAAGATAGCCGAGCGCCTCGGCAGTGATGGCGATGAAGATCACCGTCATCACCGTGCCGGTATGGGTCACGGCATACCACGAGATCGGCAGCGACAGCACCCGGAAGAGGTTCGCCGCCGCCGCGTTGCCCGAACGCTCCTTCGACAAGGCCACGGTCGATCCGCCGGTCTTTGCCACGCGCACCGCCTGCACCACCGCCATCGGCACCAGAATCTCCAGGATTGCCGCGTATTTCGGCCCGAGCAGCAGGTGGATCACCGGCCCGCCCAAGAGGACCACGCCGAGGATCAGAAGGACGCCGATGGCAAGGCCCGCCTCGGTCGCCGCGACGCCGAGCCAGCGGAAGGATTCGTCGCGGTCGCGGGAGGCGCTGAGTTGCGGCAGGAACAACGCCTGCGTCGCCCCGGCGAGGACCAGCGTCGGCGTCAGGGTCAGGGTGATCGACATCGAGAAGACTGCAAGCTGGCTCATCCCCAACTCACGTCCGACGATCAGCCGCTCGCCGTTGAAGACACCGAAGAGCAGGACGCCGTTCAGAAGAAGCGGCCAGCCGAAGACCGTCGCCCGCCGGATCAGCGCGAAATCGAAGGTCAGGCCATAGCGCCGCTCGGCCATCACATGCGACAGGATCACCATCGCCCCGGCCTGCACGAAAAGTGCCACCAGCATGATCCGGTAGTCGCCGAAGTAAAGCGCCAGCGGCCAGACCGAGAGGACCGAGATCAGCGGCGGCACCGCCTGGGTGACGATCCAGGGCGTGAAGTTCAGATGCCGCTTCAGCCGGTGCATGTCGAAATGCTGCAATCCGTTCACGAGCGGAATGAAGGCGATGGCCTGATAGGCCCAGGCGATATGCTCGATCCCGAGGAAGCGCGCGTAGGGGTAGGCGATGACGAAGAGGAGCGCGCTCGACATCAGGCCGCGCAGCACCTGAAAGCCCTGCATCGCCTTCTGCACGCCGGGATCGTCGCCATCCTTGTCGATGACGATCATCTGGTTCAGACCGAGATAGGACAACATCTCGACGATCGACATGGCGATCGCGAAAGTGGAGGCGATGCCGTAATCCTCGGGGCTGATCAGCCGCGCAATGATCAGGTTGCGCAAGAGCAGGAGCGCCGAGCCGAAGGCGTTGCCGGACACGAGCATGAAGGCTTTCTTCAGCATGTTGCGCTTGTCTCGACCCCATCTGCCGGCGGGTGCAGTTTTCGACCCGAATTCCCCGGACCGCAAGGCTTGACTTCGCGATAGCGGCAAGTTGCCCCGCGATCAGAGGGAAATCGGCCACGGACTGCACGCCGGGCATCCGAAACCGGCCGGGCCGGGCGGGATCAATCCTCGTCCTCGACCTTGCCGCGCAGGGACTTGACTGTGCCGCGTTCGGTCTTGGCCTTCAACCGGCGCTTCTTGCTGCCGAGCGTCGGGCGCGTCGCGATCCGCCGCTTTGGTGCCACGAGCGCGGCGCGGATCAGCTCGGCCAGCCGCTCGCGCGCAAGCTCGCGGTTGCGGGCCTGGCTGCGGGTTTCCTCGGCGCGGATGACGATGGCGCCCTCGGCGGTCCAGCGCCGTCCGGCCAGCCGCTTCAGCCGCGCCTTGACCTGGGGGGACAGATGCGGGCTGCGCTCGGCCTCGAACCTCAGTTCGACGGCGGTCGAGACCTTGTTGACGTTCTGCCCGCCCGGCCCCGACGCGCGGATGAAGCTCTCCGTCAGTTCCCAGTCGGCAATCGTGATGTCGTCGGTGATATGCAGCATGGGCTTTGCCTTCGGTCGGGTCGGCGCCGAGAATAGCGTGGACGCCCCGGGGGATCGCAAACGGAAAGGGCCGCTCCGGGTTGGAGCGGCCCTCCGAGATCTACGGAGATGGGCCAGTTAGGGTGTCGAAAGTCGACGAGGCCCAGTCAGGGTTCTATGCCCTTGGGTTTGCCCTCAGGCCACGGCCCCCCTGACTGTCCCGACACCTCTCTCCAATATCACTCTAGACACTGGATCACCTCCTTTCTCTGCGTTGCCGTTATCCACAGGCTGCCACAGATTTTGTGTTTGTCAAAAGTTTTTACGCAACTTTTGCTGTCAACTTTGAAACAATTACCCTGAACGGCACGAGTGCCACAATTGCGAGCGACAGCTTGACGAGCCAGTCGGCGCTCGCGAGCGACACCCAGAGCGGGACGACGGGACCGATGCCGAGAAGCGGCAGGACCTCGCCCGCCCAGCCCACGTCATTGGCCGGTTCGACGAAGCTCAGCGCGGCGGAGAACGCGACGGAGAAGAAGATCGCGGTGTCGAGCGATGCGCCGATCAGGGTCGAGACGAGCGGCGCCCGCCACCAGCTTCCCTCCCGCAGGCGGTTGAAGACCGAGACGTCCATCAACTGCGCCACGAGGAAGGCGAGGCCGGAGCCGATGGCGATGCGGAGCGTCACCAGCGGGCCGAATTCGCCGATGATCCGGGTGCCGATGAGCGAAGAGATCACGCCGACGACGAAGCCCGCGACGACGACCTTGCGCGCGGCGGCGGGCCCCTGAAGGCGGTTCGTGAGGTCGGTGACAAGGAAGGCGAAGGGATAGGTGAAGGCGCCCCAGGTCAGCCACTGGCCGAACAGGAACTGCACGAGGATGTTCGAGGCCACCACGATGGCGGCCATGGCAAGGATGCCAGGGATCAGATTTCGGGTCATGACATATCCGTTTTTTACAAGGTCGCGGCGACTTGGTCCCCCGGTCCGTCGGGGAACGGGCGGCCTCTACGCCCTTGCGGGGATGCGGTCAAGTCACTCGGTCACGCGGTAGTCAACGATCTCGGTGCGCTGGGTCGGCAGGAAGTTGTCGTCCGAGATCATCGTCAGCCGGATCGCGCCTTCGGCGTCCTGCCAGACGGCGAGGCCCTCGAGGTTGTCATGCGTGCCGGCTCGGGTGTGCAGCAGAACCTCGTCCGCCGCGACCCGGTCGCCGTCGAGCGTGATCCGCCTGACCCGGCTCATGAAGCCGACCATGCCCCAGTAGTCCCGCTCCAGCAGATAGAGCCGCCCGTCGGGGCCGAAATCCGCGCCGACCGGCAGCCAGTTGCCGTCGCGGCTGAGCGTGAAGGGCCGGTCCCATACGCCGTCCCGGCCACGGAAGACCGGGATCGGCGCGGAACGCGGGACGGAGCGTTCGGGCATTGCGTAGAGCGCGCCCTCCGCGTCGATCGCCAGCGCCTCGATCCCGAAATTGACCTCGAACCCCTTGAAGAGCTCGGGCCAGTCCTCGCCAAGCCAGATCCGGCCCTCCGCACCATAGTGCGCGATGCGGTCCTCGGTCTCGTAGGAGACGTAGAGCCCGCCGTCCGGCGCGAAGGCGACGCCCTCGGCATCGTCCATCGGGTCCTGCACCGGGGTTCCGTGATGCGACAGCGGGATCACCGGAGGTGCGGCCTCAACCTCGACAACCTCGCCATTCGTTCCGCGCGTGAAGCGGCCGTTGAAAAATGCCGCGCTGTCCGAGACCGCCACAAAGCCGAGACCGTCGGGGCGCAGGTCGAGCGCCGAAAACCCGCCGAATTTCGGCGACGGATCGGTCCAGACGAAGGTGCCGACATAGTCCGCGCGCGGGGCGGCGGAGACCGCGCCGGTGACGGCGACCGCCGCCGCGAGGATCAGTCCGAGGTCAGGACGGCGGAGCATTGTCTGGGCAGGTCGGCCATCGTGAACTCGCGCGGCGTCCTCTTGCGCGGCCCCTTGGGCTTGGTCTTCGGCGGGTTCTTCAGCTCGTCAAGATAGGTCGTGACCCACCAGGTCAGCGACTCGTCGCAGCCATCCCCGCCTTTCGACAATTCGGCGACGGTCGGGGTCTGGGTCTCGCAGTTGCGCGAGCCGGCAGGGCATTTCAGCCGGACATGGAAATGGGTGTTGTGCCCGTAGAGCGGCCGGATCTTCTGCAGCCATGCCTTGTCCGCTCCGCGCGCGGTCTTGCACATCTCGACCTTCACGGCGGCGGCGACGAAGATCCGGTCGACCCGGGGATCGGAGGCGGCGGCGCGCATCAACTGGTAATGGGTCGCGGTCCAGTTGCCGTTCACGCGCCTCTGGTCGTCGGTGCGGACCGAGACCGAGCTGATCCTCTCGCGCTCGCCCCGGCTGAGGTTCAGCCGATGCGGCGGCAGCATCCAGATATCGGCATCAAGGCCGATCTGGTGGCTGGCGTGACCGCTCGTCATTGGCCCGCCGCGCGGCTGGCTCATGTCGCCGATATAAAGGCCCGGCCAGCCGAGCTGGCGCGCGGTGGCCGAGAGGTCGGCCACGAACTGCACAAGCGCCGGATGGCCCCAGTTGCGGTTGCGGGAAAGCCGCATCGCCTGCCAGGTCGGCCCGCTTTCGGGGAGCTCGACGAAGCCCGCGCCGCAGCCCTTGGCATATGTGCCGATCGCCGCCGGCGCCTGCCGCGACGCCACTTTCGTCGCGCCGAAGAGCTGGTTCGCCAGCGGCTCGGCCAGGGCCGCGCCGCCGAAGGACATCACCGCCAAAAGGGCAGGAAGCAGGCCGTTCCGTCTCAAATGCGCTCTCCATATGGCTTGACCCATCTCAGGATCATCATGCCGACGAGGAAGAGAACGATCAACGGGATCGAGATGCCAATCCGCTGCGATCCGCTGATCGTGGTGAAAAGCGCGATGGAGAAGGGCGCGATGAAGGCCGTGGCCTTGCCCGAGAGCGCGTAGAGGCCGAAGGCCTCGGTCGCGCGCTCCTGCGTGGTGTGGAAGACCATCATCGTCCGGCTTGCCGCCTGGATCGAGCCGCCCGCCGCGCCGATCAGGATGCCGCAAGCGTAGAAGATGTAGTCCGGCAATGCCGAGCCGGGCGCGAAGGGCGCGCCGTAGAACGCATCGCGCGACATGCCGGCGATGACGAGGCAGACCGCGATCAGCACATACATGGCGATGTTGATGACCGGCTTCGGCCCGCGCGCGCTGTCCATCTTGCCGCCGAGCCAGGCGAAGAGCGCGCCCGAGATCGCGCCGACGATGCCGAAGACGCCGATCTTCGTCACCGACCAGCCGAGGACGCCCGAGGCATAGACCCCGCCGAAGCCGTAAAGCGCGTTCAGCGCGTCGCGATAGAACATCGAGCTGACGAGATGGGCGGCAAGGCTCTGCCGGCCCTTCAGCGATTTCAGAAGCCGCCAGAGATCGGCCATCGCGGCGGCGAAGCTGAAGCGGCGCGCCGGTCCCTTAGGTTCGCGCACCCAGGCGAAGAACGGGATCATGAAGACGATGTACCAGACCGCCGTCAGCGGCCCGACCGCGCGCGTCCCCTCCCGCGTCGCCGCGTCGAGGCCGAAGAGCGGGTCGAGCCCGATCAGCGTCTTTCCGGTCGCGCTGCTTTCGTTGAAGAAGAGGAGCATGATGACCAGCGCCACGATGCCGCCGACATAGCCGAAGGCGAAGCCCGAACCCGAGACCTTGCCCATATCCGCGTCGCCGGTCAGGTCCGGCATCAGCGAATTGGTGAAGATCGTCGCGAATTCCATGCCGATGAGGCCGAGCCCGAACCACATCATCGCCCGCAGGAGGTCCGGCTCTCCCGGCATCAGTGTCCAGAGCATCCAGGAGCCGACGACGTAGACGGCCGAGAAGATCCAGATCCAGATCATCCGCCTGCCGGACCTGTCGGCGATGGCGCCGAGGATCGGGGCAAGCACCGCGATGATCACGCCGGAAATCGACTGTCCCCAGCCCCAATAGGCCTGCGCGGCGGCGCCTGCCGCTTCGGCGTCGAGCCCCTGACCGGTGAAATGCGCCCGCGCCACCTCGGCGAAATAGGGGCCGAAGACGAAGGTCAGGCAGAGTGTGTTGAAGGGCTGGCTCGCCCAGTCGAAGAACCACCAGCCCCAGATGCGCTTCTTCGCCGATGCCGTCATGTTCCTGCCCTCGCCTCTTGCCGGATGAAGCCCGAAAACCCGACCGGGCGCAAGCTTCAGCGCCGGGGCGGCCAGGGCCGTTCGGCATCGGCCGCGATCCAGGCGCGGACCCAGCCCGGCAGATCGGGGCTTCCGCCCGGCTGGCCGAGGGCGGCCAGAACCTCGGCCGGCGGCACGATGCCGGAATTCGAGGTGACGGCGGAGCGAAGGAGCATATGGCTCGTGCATTCGCCCGCCCGCCACATGCTTTGCTCCATGTAGATGAAGCGGGCGTCCCAGCCGATGCAGCGGCTGACGATCTCCACCCGGTCGAAAATCCTGACGCGGCGGCGGTAGCGCACGGTATTGCCGGCGACCGTGATCCCCCAGCGACGCCTGCGGATGAGATCGCCAAGCCCGGTCCGCATCGCCAGCGGAATCCGCCCGAGGTCATAGAGCGTCAGCGTTCGGCCGTTGTTCAGCTCGGCCCAGAGGTCGAGGTCCCAGGGCCAGCAGATATGGTGCGAGACATGCGCCTCGGTGATCCCGAGCGGCGCGGCGCGGCGGTTCTTCCAGATTTCTTTCGCCATGCGAACGAAGGGATACATCGGCGCGCCTTTCCTCGGGGTTTGCCCCCGGGGTGACGCAGCGGCGCCGGGGCGTCAACCGGCGACGTTGCGTTAGACGGTTGCGCTCCGCCCCCGCGCGCCTTACCTCTGGCCCGTCCTTTTCAACCGGAGACCCTGATGGCCTCGCTCTTCGATGCGCTGATGATCATCCTCAACGTGGTCTGGTTCATCATGATCACCCATATCATCATGTCCTGGCTTTTGAACTTCCAGGTCCTGAACATCCGCCAGCCGATGGTCGGCCAGATCTGGTACGGTCTGAACCGGCTGCTGGAGCCGATCTACGCCCCGATCCGCCGCGTGCTGCCGCAGACGCCGGGGCTCGACCTCGCGCCGCTCGTCGCCTTCATCGCGCTGATCATCCTGCAGCGGGTGCTGATCAACAACGCCGGGTTCTTCTACGGCTACTGAGCCTTGCCCGTAGCGGGCGGCTGTGACAGGGTCGCGGCCAATCGAGCAACAAGAACCCGCGAGCCATGACCCGCGCCGAGGACCTCCTCTCCTCCGTATTCGGATTCTCCGAATTCCGGCCTGGCCAGGCCGAGATCGTCTCTGCCGTGGCGGAGGGGCGGAACGCGCTTGCGATCATGCCGACGGGCGGCGGCAAGTCGCTTTGCTTCCAGCTTCCCGCGCTGATGCGCGACGGCGTGACGGTCGTCATCTCGCCCCTCATCGCGCTGATGCGCGACCAGGTCCGCGCCCTCCGGGAGGCCGGGGTGGAGGCCGGGGCGCTGACCTCCGGCAATACCGAGGAAGAGACGGAAGGCGTCTTCGCCGCGCTCGACGAGGGCCGGCTGAAGCTGCTCTACATGGCGCCGGAGCGGCTCGCCTCGGGCGGCACGCTGACGCTTCTGCGGCGCATCGGCACCAGCCTCATCGCCGTGGACGAGGCGCATTGCGTCAGCCAGTGGGGCCATGATTTCCGCCCCGACTACCTGCGCATCGGAGAGCTGCGCCGCGCGCTGAACGTGCCCCTCGCGGCCTTCACCGCCACGGCGGACGAAGAGACACGGGGCGAGATCGTCACAAGGCTGTTCGACGGGGCGGAACCGCAGACCTTCCTGCGCGGCTTCGACCGGCCGAACATCCACCTCGCCTTCGCGGTGAAGGACCAGCCCCGCCGCCAGATCCTCGCCTTCGCCGCCGCCCGCAAGGGCCAGTCGGGCATCACCTATACCGCGACCCGCGCCAAGACCGAGACGCTCGCCGCCGCGCTCCGCGAGGCCGGGCACAGCGCCTGCCACTATCACGGCGGCATGAACCCGGACAATAGGCGCGAGGTCGAGGCGCGATTCCAGCGCGAGGACGGCCTCATCGTCGTCGCGACCGTGGCCTTCGGCATGGGCATCGACAAGCCCGACATCCGCTGGGTCGCCCATGCCGACCTGCCGAAGTCGATCGAGGCCTATTATCAGGAGATCGGCCGCGCCGGCCGCGATGGCGCGCCGGCCGAGACGCTGACGCTCTACGGCCCCGAGGATATCCGCCTCCGCCGAGCCCAGGTCGACGAGGGGCTGGCCCCGGCCGACCGCAAGGCCGCCGATCACGCCCGGCTCAACGCGCTTCTCGGTCTCGCCGAGGCGACCGGCTGCCGGCGCCAGCGGCTGCTCGGCTATTTCGGCGAGACGGCGGGCCCTTGCGGCAACTGCGACATGTGCGACACGCCCCCCGAGACGTTCGACGGCACCGAGGCGGTCCGAAAGGCGCTGTCGGCGATCCTGCGGACCGGAGAGAGCTTCGGCGCGGGGCACCTCATCGACATTCTCACCGGCGCGCGGACCGGGAAGATCCGCGAGCGCCGGCATGACGAGCTGCCGACCTACGGGGTGGGCCGCGACCTGCCGAAGGCCCAGTGGCAGGCAGTGTTCCGGCAGATGATGGGGCATGACCTGATCCGCCCCGATCCCGAGCGGCACGGCGCCTTCCGGATGACCGAGGCAGCCCGGCCGATCCTGCGCGGCGAGGCCGGCGTCACGCTCCGCCGCGACACGATCCGCACGGCGTCGGCCGGGCCGGTCGTGAAGGCGCTGGTTTCGGACGAGGACGCGCCGCTGCTGTCGGCGCTGAAGGCGAAGCGGCGCGCGCTGGCCGAGGCGGCGCGGGTGCCGGCCTATGTGATCTTCCCCGACCGGACGCTGATCGAGATGGCCGAGACGCGGCCCGCCACTCTCGACCAGATGGCGCGGGTGAACGGGGTGGGCGCGAAGAAGCTCGAAAGCTACGGCGCGGCGTTTCTCGAGGTCATCACCGGCGGGGCCGACGCGGTGCATCCGGCGCGGATGAAGCTCGCCGGGCGGGCGGAGGGGGCGCTTTTCGACCGGTTGATGGCCGCGCAGGCGGAGCTGTCGCGGGGCGAGGACGGGACCGGGAAGTACCTCTCCTGCACCCATTCGACGCTGAAGAAGATCGCCGAGACGCGGCCGGGGTCGCTGGCAGAGCTGGGGCGGATCGCCGGCATGGGCGAGCAGAAGGCGGACCGGTTCGGGCCGGCCTTCCTCACGATCATCGGCGAGGGGTGAAGGTGTGGAAACCGCGGCGTTTCATCCGAGGAATTGACGCCCATCTATCTGATAATTAACGACCTATTCTGCAATCGAGCCAGGATTCCGCCGCCCGCCCGCGTATCGCGGACGCGCCGTGCCGGACATCGCGGTTCGGCCGGGACATATCGGGGTCCACCGAACCGACTGCGTAGAAGCTCGCCGCTTTCGTAAGGTGGGTTTCAACCCACCTTGGCTGGCGGAGGGTGGGTTGAAACCCACCTTACGAGGCCCGCCCGACGCGCGGTCAGGCCGGCTCGCCCGACGCCGCGGGAATGGCGGGGCGGGCGGTGGCGGGGCAGTTCTCGGCGATCCTGGCGGCGATCGCGGCCTTCTTCAGCGGTTTCGTCAGGTAGTGGTCGATCCCGGCAGCGAGGATCGACGCGCGGTCGCCCTCCATCGCGTGCGCCGTCAGCGCGACGATGGGCACCGGGGCGAGCCCGCGTTCGGCCTCGATCGCGCGGATCGCGCGGGCGGCCTCGCGGCCGTCCATCTCGGGCATGGATATGTCCATGAAGATCATGTCGGGCCGGAAGCTGCGCCACAGCTCGACCGCCTCGCGGCCATTGCCGGCAAATTGCAGCTCGATATCGAAATCGGCGACCATCTTGCGGAAGACGAGCTGGTTGGTGCGGTTGTCCTCGGCGGCGAGCACCCGCATCGCCCGCGCCTCTTCGTCGGAACGCGCGGCCGGTGCGGCGGCGATCGGCACGAAGTCGGCGGCCTTGGCGGGATGCGAGAGGTCCTGCAGCACCTTCAGAAGCTGGCTCCGCAGGACCGGTTTTTGCAGCACCGCCGCCATCTCGGCCGTCCTGTCCCCCGCCGCGTCGGGCTGCGAGGACAGGAGCAGGATCGGCACCGTCACGCCGGCCGCGCGGATCCGGTCGGCGAGGTCCGGCCCGTCCATCTCGGGCATGTCGTGATCGGTCAGGATCACGTCGAATGCGGGGCCGGCGGCCAGCGCCTGCAAGGCCTCCGCCGGGGTCCGGCAATTCGTCACCTCGAGCCCGTAGGTCTGAAGCTGGCGTTCGAGGATCACCCGGTTGATCTGCACGTCGTCGACAATCAGCGCCCGCTTCAGCAGAACCGGCCGGTCGGGCTGGACCGCCGCGCCCGCCGGTTCGGCCGGCGCGAAGGTGACCTTGAAGCCGAAGCATGATCCCTGCCCCGGCTC
Organism: Paracoccaceae bacterium; assembly: GCA_011620265.1. Classification (GTDB taxonomy): domain Bacteria; phylum Pseudomonadota; class Alphaproteobacteria; order Rhodobacterales; family Rhodobacteraceae; genus Albidovulum. Next base: position 63,153 of record WOZM01000272.1, on the reverse strand, counting down.
GCTGTCGACCCAGATCGTGCCGCCCATCAGCTCCACCAGTTGCCGGGTGATGGCGAGGCCGAGGCCGGTCCCCTCGAACTTGCGGTTCGACTGGTCCTCGACCTGGTTGAACTCGCCGAAGATGTGGTCGACGTTATCGGCGGCGATGCCGATGCCGGTATCCTCGATCGTGACATGGAGGTCGTAGTCGTGATCGGCCCGCTCGATTCCCACAACCCGCGCGAGGACATGGCCCGCGCTGGTGAACTTCACCGCATTGCCGATGAGGTTGGTGAGAATCTGCCGCATCCGGCCGGGATCGGCGATGTAGCGGGTGGGCAGGAAGAGGTCGAAATCCACGAGGAGCTTCAGCCCCTTCTCCCGCGCCTTCGGTTGCAGGAGCAGCATCACCTCATGCAGGCAGCGTTCGAGATCGAAGCGCTCGGGGTAGAGCCGCATCTTCTCGGCCTCGATCTTGGAATAGTCGAGCACGTCATTGATGATCACCAGAAGCGCTTCGCCCGAGGACTTGATCGTCTCGGCGAAGAGCCGCTGTTCGTCGGTCAGATCGGTTCCGCACAGAAGCTCGGCCATGCCGACGACCCCGTTCATCGGGGTCCGGATCTCGTGGCTCATGTTTGCGAGGAAAGCCGACTTGGCGCGGTTCGCCGCCTCGGCCCTGGCGCGCGCCTCCTCGAGCTCGGCCTCGCGCTCCATCGCCTCGGTGATGTCGAGCGCCATCGAGACGAGTTCTCCGGCCTCGCCGCGATGATCGACGAAGCGGATATGGCGGCCATCGGCGAGGCGGACCACCATCGGTTCGATCTCGTCCGGCGCCAGCCGTTCGAGCATCTCGTGGCGCCAGTCCTGCGCATCCTCTCCGTCAAGCTCGGCGACCTCGTCGGAGAGGATCTGAAGCAGCCTCTGATAGCTGTCGCCGAGCGCGATGCCGGCGGTTGCGAAGAGGTCGAGGTAGACCTGGTTGGCGATGACGAGCCGGGCATCGACGTCGAAGACGGCAAAGCCGTCGCCAATCGTCTCCATCGCTTCCCAGAGCCGGCGCTGGGCCGCCGCCGCCTCGCAATTGGCGCGTTCGAGGTCGTGCAGGACCTGGCTGTTCCGGCCCTTGAGCGATTCGGCCTCGGTCCGCGCCAGCTCCAACCCCTGGCGCTGTTCGACGATCTGGTCGGAGAGGCTGCGCGCATGGCGGGAAAGCTGCGAATTCGCGGCGAAGAGGTCGCGTTTCTTCTGTTCCAGAAGACGCTCCGCCGCCAGTCGCGCCCGCCGTTCCTTCGCCAGTTTCTCGGCAATGCTCAAGATCGTCTCCGCTTCGCCCCCGCGCAGCGCCGCCCCGCGCGCCGGGCCAACCATGGCGAAACGATATGAATGAAGGTTTAAGCGGGCCGGGCCGGCTGCGCCGCGCTTGCCAATCCGGCAGGGCCCGTGTCAGCATTCCGGGATTGCCGGTTACAGGAGATTTCGATGCGGACGCTTCAGATCGCGGCCCTTGCGGCCTGCCTTTTCCTTCCCGCCGGGGCCTGGGCGCAGGACCGGGCCTATATCCCCGAGCGGCGGGCGGTGCTGGTCGAGGCTCTGGACTTCTACGGCTCTGACCTCAGGGCGATCTTCGATGTCGGGTTCGAGGCCTGCGAAGCCGCCTGTCTGGCCGATACCGCGTGCAAGGCCTTCACCTATAACCGCCGGTCGAGTTCGTGTTTCCCGAAATCGGAGGTGAGCGATCAGCAGGCCTATCAGGGCGCGCTTTCGGGCTGGGTGCGGGGCACCGATCCCGCCGCGCTGGCCGCCGCCGGGGCGCGCGCTGCGGAGCTTTCCTTCCTGCGGCCGGAGGATTTCGACGCGGCGCTGTCGCAGGCGAGGGGCCTTGGCCTGCAACACTTGACCGGTAGCTGGACCGAGGCGGAGCTTCTGGCCGCCGCGCGGGAGGCCGCGACGGCGGGCGACCTTTACGGGGTGGCGGAGTATGCCGGGGCGGCGCTCAATCTCTCCGATGCGCCGGATCAGTGGGCGGACTATGCCGCCGCATTGCTTGCGATCCGGTCGAACAATGCGGGGGAGCGGCGCGCCCTCGCCGGGCGGGCGGCGTCGGCCGCGGTCAACGCCTATCTCCGGGCCGGAAGTCCGGCGCTGCGCGCGACAGCGCTCGCGACGCTGGCGCAGGCCTTCGAGCGGTTGGAGCGGGGTCGCGACATGATCCCGGCGCTGCGGCTGGCGCAGAGCCTGCAACCGCGCGACGATGCTGCGGCGGCGCTGGAGGATGCGATCGGGAAATACGGGTTCCGCATCGCCGAGACGCAGGTCGAGAGCGACAGCGCCGCGCCGCGCATCTGCGCGGTCTTCACCGAGGACCTCGTGCGGGCCGGCGTGGACTACGCGCCCTTCGTGAAGCTCCCCGAGGCCGGGTTGGCGGTCGACGCCTCGGGCCGGCAGATCTGTGTGACCGGGGTCGCGCATGGCAGCCGCTATGCGCTGACCTTCCGCGAAGGCCTGCCCTCGGCGGCGGGCGAGGTGCTGGCGGCGGACGCGACCGTCACCCAGTATGTCCGCGACCGCCGCGCCGCCGTCCGGTTCCCCGGCCGCGCCTATGTTCTGCCGAAGGTCGGGCAGACCGGAATCCCGGTCGAGACGGTGAATGCCGACACGCTCGATCTCACGTTGCTGCGGATCTCTGACCGCAACCTCGTCCGGGCGATCCAGAGCGATTATTTCGGCCGGCCGCTGGATTACTGGTCGTCGGAGCAGTTGAAGAACGAGGTGACGGAGGAGGTCTGGACCGGCACCGGCGAGGTCGCGATTGAGATCAATCGCGACGTGACGACTCTCCTGCCGCTCGATGGGGTGATGGCCGATCTCGGGCCCGGCATCTATGCGTTGCAGGCCGCCGTGCCGGGGCTCGATCCCTATGACAACCCGGCGGCGACGCAGTGGTTCGTGATCTCCGACCTCGGGCTGACGGCGATGGAGGGGGCGGACGGGCTCCATCTTTTCGTGCGGGGCCTTGGCGATGCGGGCGCGGTCGAGGGCGTCACCGCGACGCTTCTGTCGCGGGCCAACGCGGTGATCGGGACGGCGGTGACGGATGCGGACGGCTATGCCCGCTTCGCGCCGGGGATGACGGCCGGGACCGGCGGCGCGGCGCCCGCTTTGGTCACGGTCGCGAAGGGCGACGATTTCGCCTTCCTGTCGCTGACGGAGCCGGAATTCGACCTTTCCGACCGGGGCGTCGCGGGGCGCGAGGCGGCGCCGCCGATCGACGTCTTCCTCTCGACCGACCGGGGCGCCTACCGGGCGGGCGAGACGGTGAACGCGACGCTACTGGCGCGGGACACCAGGATGGACGCGCTCGTCGGCCTGCCGATGACGGCGCGGCTGGTGCGGCCGGACGGGGTCGAGTATTCGCGGGCGCTTCTCGCCGGGGCCGGGGCGGGCGGGTTCGTGGCGACGATGCCGCTCGCCGGCAGCGCCCCGCGCGGGACCTGGCGGATCGAGGGCTTCGTCGAGGAGGGCAGGGTGCTGGCGAGCCAGAGCTTCCTTGTCGAGGATTTCCTGCCCGAGCGCATCGACTTCGACCTGACGCTGCCCGAAGGCGCGATCCGGCTCAGCGACACGCCGACCCTCTCCATCGACGCGCGCTATCTCTTCGGGGCGCCGGGGGCGGGGCTGGAGGTAGAGGGCGATATCCGGATCTCGGCGCTGACGACGCTCGACGCCTTCCCGGGCTATGTCTTCGGCCGATATGACGAGCCGTTCTCGCCCTACCGCGATGCGCTCTACGACACGCGGCCGACCGACGCGGACGGCAAGGCCACGGTTCGGGTCGCCTTCCCCGATCTCGGCGAGGCGGCGAACCGGCCGATGGAGGCGCGGATCGCGGTCCGGCTCAAGGAAGGCTCCGGCCGGCCGGTCGAGCGCGAGATCGCGCGGCGGATCCTGCCCGACGCGCCGGTGATCGGCGTCAAGCCCCTCTTCGAGGACGGCACCGTCCCGGAAGGCGCAGAGGCTCGGTTCGACCTGATCGCGGTCGGACCGGACGAGACGCTGGCGGCGCGGCAGGTGCGTTGGACGCTCAACCGGATCGAGACGAACTACCAGTGGTATTCGCTCTACGGCAACTGGAACTGGGAAGTGACCACGACGCGTTCGCGCATCGCCGAGGGAGAGGCGGACCTGACGGCGGCGGGCGCCACCGGGATTTCCGCAGCCGTCGGCTGGGGTAATTACGAGCTGGTCGTGGAGGCGACGGACGGCGCCTATTCCGCCGCCTCGGTGGAGTTCTACGCGGGCTGGTACGCCCCCGCCGACGCGGCCGAGACGCCGGATACGCTGACTGTCGCGCTCGACAAGGAGGCTTATCGGCCGGGCGACACGGCGCGACTGAAGATTGAACCGAGGGCGGCGGGCGTGGCCTTGGTCACGGTGCTGTCGAACCGGCTCATCGACATGAAGGCGGTGCCGGTCACGGCGGGCGAGAACGTGATCGAGCTGCCGGTGACGGACGACTGGGGCGCGGGCGCCTATGTCACCGCCTCGGTCGTGCGTCCCCTCGCCGAAGAGGCGGGGCGGGTTCCGGCGCGGGCGCTCGGCCTCTCCTACGCGCCGGTCGATCCCGGCGCGCGGAAGCTGTCGGCGTCGTTCGAGGTGGCGTCCGAGGCCGACCCGCGCGGGCCGTTGCCGGTCGCGCTGAAGGTGGACGGCGCGGAGGGCGCGGAGGTCTTCGCCACCATCGCCGCCGTCGACGTGGGTATCCTCAACCTCACCGGCTTCACCGCGCCCGACCCCGAGGGGCATTATTTCGGGCAACGGAAGCTCGGCATCGGCATCCGCGACCTTTACGGGCGGCTGATCGACGGGCGAACCGGGGTGATGGGCGCCGTCCGGTCCGGCGGCGACGCGGCGACCGGCCTCAGGATGCAGGCGCCGCCACCGACCGAGGAGCTGGTCGCCTATTTTTCCGGCCCCCTCGCGGTCGGCGCGGACGGCTATGCGCGGACCGGGTTCCAGTTGCCGAGCTTCAACGGCACGGTGCGGCTGATGGCGGTGGTCTGGTCCGCCACGGCCGTAGGTCAGGCCGAGGCCGAGGTGCTGGTGCGCGATCCGGTCGTGGTCACGGCTTCGGTGCCGCGGTTCCTCGCCCCCGGCGACGAGGCGCGGCTGCTGCTCGAGATCGTCCATGCGACCGGGCCGTCCGGCCGGATGGGCCTCGACGTGACGGCCGAGGGGCTGGCGCTCGGGTCCGCACCGTCCGGCGTCGACCTGGCCGAGAACGGCAAGGCCGAGGTTTCGGTTCCGCTGACCGCGGGGGCGGGCGAGGGGCCGGGCAGCATCCGGGTGGCGCTGACAACTCCCGATGGCCGGCAACTGGTGAAGGAGCTGACGATCCCGGTTCAGGCCAACGACCCGGAAATCGCGCGGCAGAACCGCTTCGACCTCGCGGCCGGGGCAAGCTTCACGCTCGACGAGAATGTCTTTGCGGGGCTGCTGCCCGGATCGGGCCGCGCGACGCTCGCCGTCGGGCCGCTCGCCCGCTTCGACGCGCCGGGGCTGCTCGCCACCCTCGACGCCTACCCCTACGGCTGCACCGAGCAACTCACGTCGAAGGCATTGCCGCTGCTCTATTTCGACGAGGTGGCGGCGGCGATGGGTGCCGGTGGCACCGCCGATATCGCCAGGCGGGTGGAGGAGAGCATATCGGCGATCCTGCTCAACCAGGCCTCCAACGGCGCCTTCGGGCTCTGGTATGCGGATGCCGGGGATCTCTGGCTCGACGCCTATGTCACCGATTTCCTCAGCCGGGCGAAAGCGCAGGGCCATGCGGTGCCGGACGTTGCATTCCGCAACGCGATGGACAACCTGCGCAACCAGATCAACTACGCACCGGATTTCGACGAAGGCGGCGGGGCTTACGCCTATGCGCTGATGGTGCTGGCGCGGGAAGGCGCGGCGGCGGTGGGCGATCTGCGCTACTATGCCGACGTGAAGGCCGCGGCCTTCGACACGCCGATCGCGGCGGCGCAGCTTGGCGCGGCGCTCGCCTCCTACGGCGACCAGCGCCGGGCGGATGCGATGTTCGCGCAGGCGGCACGGCTGCTGGCGGTGCCCGGCGCCGAGGCGCAGCTTTGGCGCGCCGATTACGGCACCAACCTGCGCGATGCGACAGCGCTTCTGGCGCTGGCCTCGGAGGCGGGGTCGGGGGCTGTCGATCCCGACGCGCTCGGCGACCGGGTGGCGACCGGCCTCGCCGGCCAGCGGCTTTCGACGCAGGAGGCGACCTGGGCGCTTCTGGCCACCCATGCGCTGATCGACCGGCCGGGGGCCGAGGGCTTCACGGTGAACGGCGCGCCCGTCACCGGCCCCCTCGTCCGGGTGCTGGAGGCCGCGGCCGCCGCCCCGCAGGTGATCGCCAACGGCACCGAAAGGCCGGCCACCGTGACGCTGACGACCTTCGGCGTGCCGGTGGAGCCGGAGCCGGCGGGCGGCAAGGGCTACTCCATCGCGCGGAGCTACTACACGGCCGAAGGCGCGCCGGTCGATATCGCGACGGTTCCGCAAGGAACCCGCCTCGTCGCGGTGATCGAGGTGACGCCGCACGGCGCGGGCGAGGCCCGGCTGATGGTCAGCGATCCCCTGCCGGCGGGCTTCGAGATCGACAACCCCGCGCTGATCCGCGCCGGCGATATCGCGGCCCTCGACTGGCTCGACACCGCCGAGACGCGGACCGCCGAGTTCCGGCAGGACCGCTTCCTCGCCGCCGTCGACTGGACCTCTGACGCACCGTTCCGGCTGGCCTATATCCTCCGCGCGATCTCGCCCGGGAGCTTCCACCAGCCGGCGGCGAGCGTCGAGGACATGTACCGGCCCGACTACCGGGCCCGGACCGCGACCGGGCGGGTCATGGTGACGGAGTGAGACGCGCCGCACCCCTCGTTCTTGCCGCCGCGCTTCTCGCGGCCGCCTGGGCGCGGGATGCGGCCGACCTCTGGATCGCGCGGACCGACCTGCCGGCGCTGACCATCGAGACCGGAACCGAGGTCGTCGCCCGCGACGGCACGCTCCTACGCGCCTTCACCGTGGCGGACGGGCGCTGGCGGCTCGATCCCGGCCCGGTCGATCCGCTGTTTCTCGACATGCTCATCGCCTACGAGGACAGGCGGTTCCGCGACCATTCCGGCGTCGATCCCATCGCACTTCTCCGCGCCGGGGTGCAGGCCGTCACTCAGGGCCGCTTCGTCTCGGGCGGATCGACGCTGACGATGCAGGTGGCGCGGCTTCTGGAGGAAAGCGGAACCGGCAGGCTCGGCGGCAAGCTCCGGCAGATGCGGGTGGCGCTGGCGCTGGAGCGGCGGCTGACGAAGGCGGAGATCCTCGGCCTCTACCTCAGGCTTGCGCCCTATGGCGGCAATCTCGAAGGCATCCGCGCGGCGTCGCTCGCCTGGCTCGGCAAGGAGCCGCGGCGGCTGACGCCGGCCGAGGCGGCGCTTCTCGTGGCGCTGCCGCAATCGCCTGAAACCCGGCGGCCCGACCGCTTCGGCGCCGCCGCCGCCGAGGCCCGGGCGCGGGTGCTCGTCCGCATGACCGGGGCCGGCATCCTGACCGCGGACCGCGCGGCGGCGGCGCTGACCGAGCCGGTGCCGGCCATGCGCAAGCCCTTCCCCGCGCTCAGCCCTCACCTTGCCGAGCGGCTGCGGCGGGAGGATCCCCTCGCCCGGCGGATCACGACCACCATCGAGGCCGGGCTCCAGGCCCGGCTCGAGGCGCTCGCCGCCCGCGCGGGCGGCGGCGCGGCCAGCCGAAACTCGCTCGCCATCCTCGTTGCGGATCACCGGACCGGCGAGATTCTCGCCTCGGTCGGCTCGCCCGACTGGACCGACGACCGGCGCGCCGGGTTCGTCGACATGACCCGCGCCATCCGCTCGCCCGGCTCGACGCTGAAACCCTTCGTCTACGCGCTCGCCTTCGACGAAGGCCTCGCCCATCCCGAGACCCTGATCGAGGACCGGCCCACCGCCTTCGGCAGCTATGCCCCGCAGAATTTCGACCGCGGCTTCCGCGGCACGATCCCGGTCCGCGAGGCGCTGCACCTGTCGCTCAACATCCCGGTGGTGAGCCTGACCGAGGCGCTCGGCCCCGCCCGGCTGATCGCCACGCTCCGGCGCGCCGGCGTCGACCCGGTCTTGCCCGGCGGCCAGCCCGGCCTCGCGGTGGCGCTCGGCGGCGTCGGGGTGACGCTGGAAGACCTGGTGCAAGGCTACGCGGCTCTCGCCCGACTTGGCGCGCCGATCCGGCTCTCGGCCCGGGCCGGGGCGGCCGCTCCGCTCGACCAGCGGCTCTTCGGGCGCGAGGCGGCCTGGCTCACCGCCGATATCCTCGCCGGCCTGCCGCCGCCGCCCAATGCCCCCGCCAACCGGCTCGCCTACAAGACCGGCACCAGCTACGGCCACCGCGACGCCTGGGCGATCGGCTTCGACGGGCGCCATGTCGCGGGGGTCTGGATGGGACGGGCCGACGGCGCTTCGGTCCCCGGCGCCTTCGGTGGCGACCTCGCGGCGCCGATCCTCTTCGAAACCTTCGCAAGGACGAAACCTGCGCTCGACCCGCTGCCACCGCCACCGCCCGCGACACTGATCCTGCCGAACGCCCGCCTGCCGCAACCCTTGCAACGCTTCCGCCCGCGCGGTGCGGCCTTCGCTACCGCCTCCGACGGCCCGGAAATCGCCTTCCCTCCCGACGGGGCGAAGGTCGAGACCCCCGACCGCCTCGCCCTCAAGGTCCGGGGCGGCACCCCGCCCTTCACCTGGCTCGCCAACGGCGCGCCGCTGATCCTCGCCGCCCGGGCCCGCGAAACCTGCCTCCCCGCGCCCGGCGAGGGCTACCTCACCCTCTCGGTCATCGACGCAAAAGGCCGAAGCGCCACCTCTACCGTGACGCTCCGCCCCTGAACTTCATCTTGCCGAAAATATCCCCGCCGGAGGCCCGGCGAAGGGGGCTCGATGCCCCCTGAGCCGGTCCCGCCAGACAGGTCAGATCCGCTCGATGGCGAGCGCGATACCCTGGCCGCCGCCGATGCACATGGTGATCAGCGCCCGCTTGCCGCCGATGCGCTCCAGCTCGTAAAGCGCCTTCACGGCGAGGATCGCGCCGGTGGCGCCGACCGGATGGCCAAGTGCGATGGCGCCGCCATTGGGGTTCACCTTCGCCGGATCGAAGCCGAGCTCCTTCGACACTGCCAGAGCCTGCGCCGCGAAAGCCTCGTTCGATTCGATCACGTCGAAATCGCCGACCGAGAGGCCGGTGCGCGCGAGGAGCGTCTCGACCGCCGGCACCGGGCCGATGCCCATCACCTCGGGTCGCACCCCGGCATGGGCGTAGCCGAGGATCCGGGCGCGGGGCTTCAGCCCGGCCTTCGCGGCGGCCGAGGCCCGCGCCAGAACCACGGCCCCCGCGCCGTCGTTGATGCCTGAGGCATTGCCGGCGGTCACCGTGCCGTCCTTCTGGAACACCGTCTTCAGCCCGCCCAGCGCCTCGAGGCTCGTCGCCTTCGGATGCTCGTCCGTGTCGAAGACGACTGTGCCCTTGCGCGAGGCGATCTCCACCGGGACGATCTGATCCTTGAACCGGCCCTCGGCGATCGCCTTCGCCGCGCGGACCTGGCTTTCCATCGCGAAGGCGTCCTGCTCGGCGCGGGTCACGTCGTGTTCCTTCGCGACGTTCTCGGCTGTCACCCCCATATGGCCGGTGCCGAACGGACAGGTCAGCGCCCCGGTCATCATGTCGAGCGCCTTGGTGTCGCCCATTTTCTGGCCCCAGCGCGCAGCCTGAAGTGCATAAGGCGAGCGGCTCATGTTCTCGGCCCCGCCGGCGAGTGCGAAATCGGCGTCGCCGAGCATCAGCGACTGCACACAGGAGACGATGGCCTGCACGCCTGAACCGCAGAGCCGGTTGACGTTCATCGCCGGCGTGCCGTTCGGCACCCCGGCCTGGATCGCGGCGACGCGGCTGAGATACATGTCGCGCGGTTCGGTGTTGATCACATGGCCGAAGACCACATGGCCGATGCGGTCGCCCTCTACCCCCGCCCGCTCCAGCGCGGCCTTCGCGGCCACGGTGGCGATGTCGATCGGCGCCATTCCGGCCAGCGCCCCGCCGAATGTCCCGATCGCGGTGCGCGCGCCGGACAGGATCACGATGTCGTCGCTCATGTCTCTTCTCCCTCAGGTAATTGCCGGCGGCAATCTACACGCCGCGCTGCAGCATGACTAGCGTGATCTCGGGCGGCTGGAGGATCCTGAGCGGGAACCCCGAATAGCCGATGCCGCCCGAGACGACGAGGTGCCGCCCGCCTTCGCGGATATGCCCCCAACCGTAGCGCGACCCGTAGGCCGAGGGCGTCAGCGGCCGCCAGCCGCCGACATTCATCTGGCCGCCATGGGTATGGCCGCTGATCTGGAGAAAGGCGCGCGGATCGTTCGTCGCGAAATAGTCGGGCTCATGCGCCATGAGGATCGCCGGGGCGCCGGGCGGCACCTCGGCGAAGGCGGCCTCGGGATCGTGGAGGCCCGGATGACCGCGCCGCCTGAGGGCGCGCTGGCTGTCGATCCCGGCGAGCCAGAACGCGCCGCCGCCGAACTCGACCCGCATCGCCCGGTTCGACAGAAGCGCGATACGGCTCGCCTCCAGCGCCTCGACGACGGAGTTGCGGGCGAAGTCGCTCTGCCGCGCGAGGGCGCAATCCCACCAGTCGTGATTGCCGAGGACGGCGGCGACGCCAAGGGGCGCGGTCAGCGGCGCGAGTTCGGCGACGATCAGGGCGGCCGGAACGCTCCGCGCCGGCAGGTTGCGGTCGGCGATGAAATCGCCGGGCAGGAGGATCAGGTCGGGTTTCAGCGCATTGGTCATCGCCACGATCCGCCTGAGCGCCGACAGCGGCGTCCAGGGGCGGCAGACATGGAAATCCGACAGGACCGCGATGGTCAGGTCCGGCAGCACCCATCGCGGATCGGCGATCCGGTGCCGGACAAGGCGCGGATGGCTGAAGAGCGTGAGCGGGCCGTGGCGCCGGCGCGGGCGGTCGGCGGCACTCATCGTCCGGCTCCGGCCCGGACGGGATGTCGCGTCGAAAAGGCGGGCGGGGTCATGGCGGCGATGAAGCACCGAATGCAGGCCGGCATCAAGCCCCGCCCTCAGCCCGGCGGCAGGATCGGCGCGCGGCCGTCCCCGGTCAGGTGCCAGACCTGGTCGCCCTCGATCACCACGGCGGTCAGAGGCCTGCCGTAGCCGGCGCCGGTGTCGATGTTGACGCGATTGCCGTAGTGGGAGGCGGCCTCGACCGGGGTATGGCCATGCACCACGAGCATCCCGTGATCGCTGGTATCGTCGAGGAAGTCCCGGCGGATCCAGAGAAGGTCGTCCTCGGTCTGCCGGTCGAGGGGAACGCCCGGCCGGATGCCGGCATGGACGAACAAGGCTGCACCGCGCCGGTAGTGAAGCTTCAGCCCGCCAAGGAAGGCGACATGAGTCTGCGGCACGGCGGCAACCGCCTCGTCGTGCAGGTCGAAGAGCAGCCGTTCGCCGGCGCCTTCGACCCCGTAGGAGGCAAGCGTCGTCCCGCCGCCGAGGCGCGGGTCGATCCAGTGCAGGCTTTCGCGCAAGCCCGGATCGTGGCTGTCGGGATCGCCGAGGAAGCGTTCGAACATGCGGTCGTGATTGCCCTTGAGGGCGATCCAGGGCGCGCCGCCGGCGATACCGCGCATGAGGTAGTCGATCACGCCCCGGCTGTCGGGGCCACGATCCACCAGATCGCCGATATGGACCACGGGCGCCACGGCATCGCCGGTCACGGCGCGGTCGGCCGCGATCAGCCGGTGCGCGGCCTCGAGCTTGTCGAGAGCGCCGTGGATGTCGCCGATCGCGTAGGTGCGCATGGTCCGTCCCGCCCTGAAGTCGGGCGGACCCTATCGCGAGCCGCTCGGGGGATGCAATGCGGCAATCTCGGCCGATCAGGGCCTGCGGGACCGGCAGGAAAGCGTAGGAATGGGGGGTCACGTCGCCGCTTGATCGCCAGAGCGCGAGGAGCCCTTCCGGCCCGGTGCGGAAGGCATGCGGCATCAGGCTCGGACAATTCATCATCTCGCCGGCGCGGTCGCTCATCCGGCCGGCGACCGGATTGGTGCCACAGATGAAGCGGGCCGCCGAAGCGGCCCGGTTCGGGGTGTCAGGCGACGTCGAAGACCAGCGGTTTCACCTGCTGGAAGAGCCCGGTCTTCATCAACTGCTCGATCACCGGCTGCGGGATCGGATCGTCGACATAGAGAAGCGCGATCGCGTCCTTGCCGCGCGACGAGCGGCCGAGCGTGAAATTGGCGATGTTGATGCCGTTCTCGCCCATTGTCTGGCCGAGCGCGCCGATGATCCCCGGCACGTCCTCGTTCGTCGTATAGAGCATGTGCTCCCCGATCTCGGCGTCGATGTTGATGCCCTTGATCTGGATGAAGCGCGGCTTGCCGTCGCTGAACACGGTGCCGGCGATCGAGCGGTCGCGCCTCTCGGTGACGACGGTCAGTTTCATGTAGCCGTCGAAGACGCCGCTCTTCTCCTGCCGGGTGGTCGAGATCTGGATGCCGCGCTCCTTCGCGACGACCGGGGCGGAGACCATGTTCACGTCCGGATTGGTCGCCTTCATGATCCCGGCAATGGCGCCGCAGTTGAGTGCCTGGAGGTTCATCTCGGAAACCGTGCCGTCGTAGAGGATGTTGATCGCCTTGATCGGCTCGTCCGTCATCTGCCCGGCGAAGGCGCCGAGATGCTGGGCGAGCTTCAGCCACGGGCCCATGACGGCGGCTTCCTCGGCCGTGACCGAAGGCATGTTGAGCGCGTTCTGGACCGCCCCGGTCAGGAGGTAGTCCGACATCTGCTCGGCCACCTGAAGGGCCACGTTTTCCTGCGCCTCGGTCGTGGCGGCGCCGAGATGCGGGGTCACGACGACGTTCGGCAGGTGGAAGAGCGGGCTCGCCGTCGCCGGTTCCACCTCGAAGACGTCGAAGGCGGCGCCGGCGACATGGCCGGATTTCAGCGCCTCGGCGAGGGCCGCTTCATCGACGAGGCCGCCACGGGCGCAGTTGATGATCCGCACGCCCTTCTTGGCCTTGGCGATGTTCTCGGCCGACAGGATATTGCGGGTCTTGTCGGTCAGCGGCACGTGGAGCGTGATGAAATCGGCGCGCACCAGAAGCTCGTCGAGTTCCACCTTGGTCACGCCCATCGCCTTCGCACGCTCTTCGCTGAGGAACGGATCGTAGGCGACCACCTTCATGTGGAGCCCGAGCGCCCGGTCGCAGACGATGCCGCCGATATTGCCGGCGCCGATCACGCCGAGGGTCTTGTTGAAAAGCTCGACCCCCATGAAGCGGTTCTTCTCCCACTTGCCGTCATGGGTGGAGGTCGAGGCCTCGGGCAGTTGCCGGGCGACGGCGAACATCATCGCGATGGCGTGTTCGGCGGTCGTCACCGAGTTGCCGAAGGGCGTGTTCATCACGATCACGCCCCTTTTCGAGGCGGCGGGGATGTCGACATTGTCGACCCCGATCCCGGCGCGGCCGATGACCTTGAGCCTGGTCGCGGCGGCGAGGATCTTCTCCGTGACCTTGGTGGCCGAGCGGATGGCGAGGCCGTCATACCGGCCGATCACCTCGAGCAGTTTCTCCTTGTCCTTGCCCAGATCGGGCAGGTAATCGACCTCGACCCCGCGGTCGCGGAAGATCTGCACGGCGGTTTCGCTGAGTTTGTCGGAAACCAGAACTTTGGGTGCCATTTCAACAGGCTCCTTCATGAGGATTTTCGGAACGCAGTCCCGGACCTGATCCGGGACCTCATGGTTCGATGAAGAGGCCCCGGATCGTGGTCCGGGGCTGCGGACGGTCAGGCCGCCACCGCCTGCGCGTCGATCTCGGCCAGGAACGCCCATTCGATCCAGGGCATCAGCGCCGCGACGTCGGCGGTCTCGACGGTCGAGCCGCACCAGATCCTGAGACCCGGCGGCGCGTCGCGATAGGCGCCGGCATCGAGGGCGACGCCTTCCTTCTCCAGCCGCTTCGCGACCGCCTTGGCGAAGGCCGCGCCGTCCCTGATCCGCGGATCGGTGAATTTCAGGCAGACCGAGGTGGTCGAGGCCGTGGCCGGGTCGGTTGCCAGATTGGCGATCCAGTCCTTGTCGGCGATGAAGTCCGCGATGGCCTTCGCATTGGCCTCGGCCCGGGCCTTGAGGCTTGCCTGCCCGCCGATCGACTGCGCCCATTTGAGCGAGACGAGGTAATCCTCGACGCAGAGCATCGACGGCGTGTTGATCGTCTCGCCGACAAAGATGCCCTCGATCAGCTTGCCGCCCTTGGTCATGCGGAAGATCTTCGGCAAGGGCCAGGCGGGTGTGTAGCTTTCCAGACGCGCGACGGCGCGGGGGGAGAGGATCAGGACCCCATGCCCGCCTTCGCCGCCCAGCACCTTCTGCCAGCTGAACGTCACCACGTCGAGCTTCGTCCACGGCAGGTCCATCGCGAAAGCGGCCGAGGTCGCGTCGCAGATCGTCAGGCCCGCGCGATCCGCCGGGATCGCATCGCCGTTCGGAAGGCGCACACCCGAAGTGGTGCCGTTCCAGGTGAAGACCACATCCTTGTCGAAATCGACCGCCGCAAGGTCGACGATCTCGCCATAAGGCGCCTTGCGCACAGTGGCATCCAGCTTCAACTGCTTGACGACATCGGTCACCCAGCCCTCGCCGAAGCTCTCCCAGGCCAGCATCTCGACCGGGCGGGCGCCGAGCAGCGACCAGAGCGCCATCTCGACCGCGCCGGTATCGGAGGCGGGCACGATGCCGATGCGGAAGTCGGCGGGAACGCCGAGCAGCTCGCGGGTGAGGTCGATCGCCTCCTTCAGCTTCGCCTTGCCGATGGTCGCGCGGTGCGAGCGGCCCAACGGCGCGTCGGCGAGCATGTCGAGGGAAAAGCCGGGGATCTTGGCGCAGGGGCCAGAAGAGAAGCGCGGGTTTGCCGGCCGCGCGGCCGGAGTCGTCTTGACCATTGCTGGTATCCTTCCAGATATTCGCCCCTCGTTGGGGAGGGGTGTCCCGCCGCCGGAGATAGAGGGGGCCGGAGGCTGGCACAAGCGGGAAAAGTGATCTAAAGCGCCGCTTGAGCCACAAAAACCGACGCCGCCCGTCCACTATCGGAAACTTCGCCATGTACATCGCCACCCTTCTCGCCAATCCCGGCCGCGCCGATCTCGACCGCGCGGCGGTGGAGGCGTTGCGCGACGCCTGGGGCGGCGGGGCGGTGGAATGGCTGAACCCCGGCGTGGCGGCGGAATTCGCGGTCGAGGCTGTGCCCGCGAACCGCTGGGAGGTCTGGGACGGCTTGCAGGGGGTCGGCGTCGATCTGGTCGTGCAGAAGGCCGAGGGCCGGAAGAAGACCATGCTCCTCGCCGACATGGATTCCACCATGATCGGGCAGGAATGCATCGACGAGCTGGCGGACATGGCCGGGGTCGGGAAGCGGGTGGCCGAGATCACCCGGCGGGCGATGAACGGCGAGCTGGATTTCGAGGGCGCGCTTCTGGAGCGGGTCAGGCTGCTGAAAGGCCTGCCCGAAGCGGTCATCGAACAGGTCCTGGCCGAGCGCATCACCTACACGCCCGGCGGGCGCGACCTGATCGCGACGATGAAGGCCAATGGCGGCTATGCGGCGCTTGTCTCTGGCGGCTTCACCGCGTTCACGACGGCCGTCGCCACCCATCTCGGCTTCGACGAGCACCGGGCCAATACCCTTCTCGTCGAGGGCGGCACGCTCACCGGCGACGTCGCCCGGCCGATCCTCGGGCGCGAGGCCAAGATGGCGGCGCTGCGGGAGATCAGCGACCGGCTCGGCATCTCCCACGACGCGGTGATGGCGGTCGGCGACGGAGCGAACGACCTCGGCATGCTCGGCCTCGCCGGCGCCGGGGTGGCGCTTCACGCCAAGCCCTCGGTCGCGGCCCAGTGCGACATCCGCATCAACCACGGCGACCTGACGGCTTTGCTCTATATCCAGGGCTATGCGGTCGAGGATTTCGCCTGAGGTGATGCGGCGATCCGGTTGAGTGCCTTCGGCACATGCCTTCTGGCACTTCGTGCGATTTCCGCTCCGCGGGAGGTATTTCGGAACAGAAGAAATACCACGTCCGTTCTTCTGTTCCGAAATACCTCCGCCGGAGGCGACCCGAGTGCCCGGCGCGCAAGCGGCGGGCGCGAGAGGAAAGACTCGCGCCCGGAACGGGCGCCCCTTCGGATCACGCCCGGCTCAGGCGGCGAAACCGGGGGCGAGCCGGATTTCGCCGACCTTCGTCCCTCGCCGGTTGGTGATCGGGCCGGTGAGATAGGGGAGAAGGACCGGATCGTCCGGGGCGAGGACGCCGAGCCGCCGCAAGAGCGCCGCGATGGCGGCTTCCGCTCCGCGGGTGCCGCCATCCATGATCTTCACGGCGATGCCCCGCTTCTGTTCCGGCAGAATCGCCACGAAGACCGCTTCGGCCCCGGTCTTGACGGCCACCTTGCCGCCCATCGCGCGCATGAGCTTCGTGCAGGCCCGGCCCTCGCCCGCGACGAGATCGGGATGACGGGTCATCGCGGCGACAAGACGCGCGGCGGCGCGTTCGCGCGCGCCGCCCTCGGGCCGCGCGGCGGCGAAGAAGGCCATCGCGCGGGCGAGCCCGTGGACGCTCGTCGCGAAGTTCGGCGCCGAACAGCCGTCGATGCCGAAGCCGGGCGACGCTTCGCCGGTGACCTCCTCGAACGCGGCGCGGACCGCGCGCTGAACCGGATGATCGACCTCGTGATATTCGGACCCGGCCTTCAGATGCTTGGCCAGGGTCAGGAAGCCGGCATGCTTGCCCGAGCAATTGTTGTGGATCTGGCAGGGCGAGCGGTCCGAGCAGATCAGATCCTTCCGCGCGGCCGGATCGTCAGGCATCTGCACGCCGCAGCGCAAATCGCCCTCGCCAAGGCCGAGATCGGCGAGCCAGCGCGAAACCGGCCCGGTATGGATCGCCGCACCGTTATGGCTGGCGCAGGCGAGCGCGAGTTGCGCCGCGCCGAGCCCGAACGCCTCGGCCGCGCCGCTTTCCAGAAGCGGCAGCGCCTGGATCATCTTGCAGGAGGAGCGCGGGAAGATCACCGCGTCGGGTTCGCCCCAGGCTTCGACGATCCCGCCGGTCTCGTCGCAGATCACCGCGTGGCCGACATGGACGCTCTCCAGCATCCCGCCCCGCCACAGTTCGATCATCGGTACGGCCGGCATCGTCCCCTCACCTTTGCGCGAATTTCTGCCTCCGGGGCTTTTCGGCCCTGTCGGATTCGCGTTAAGACGTGCATATCGAGTTGACGGGCGTCCCGCCATGCCAAATGCTGCCGCCTCCAGGCGGCGCCGGCCGGGACCGCCGGGGCAAAAGACAGCTGGAGGCTGCGGCAAAGATGACTTCACCGAGCTGGCGCGCGACGGGCGCATTTCTCTTGGCGCTGACGACGGCGACGGGCGCCGTCGGGCAGGTGTCCACGAATCGCGTGGCCGCCGATACCGACTGGAGCGTCTTCGTCGAGGAGAACCCCAAGGAATGCTGGGGCGTCTCGGCGCCGAAGGAGACGGTGAACACCAAGGACGGCCAGGCGGTCTCGGTCCGGCGCGGCGACATCCTTCTCTTCGTGACCTACCGGCCGGGATCGGCCGAGGGCGAGGTGTCCTTCACCGGCGGCTATCCCTTCGCGGGCGGTTCGACCGTGGCGCTCGACGTCAGCGGCGCCACGTTCGAGCTTTTCACCGACGGGGAATGGGCCTGGTCGGGGTCGAAGGACGACGACGCGAAGATCGTCGCGGCGCTGAAGGCCGGCGCCTCGGCGGTGCTGACGGCACGATCGGGTCGCGGGACGCAGACCAAGGACACATTCTCGCTTCTCGGCGTCAGCGCGGCGCTCGACGAGGCCGCGAAACGCTGCGCCGGCTGACGCGCGGCCGTTCCGCCGGACATCCCGATCCCGCCCAGGACCCCTGCCGATCGTCGCCCCGGATTAGGGCGGCGTTAAGATGCGGCTGCTATCCCTGACCCCGGGTGAAAAAAGGTTGGTGGGATGGGTGCGCAATCGAACGCGGCACCAGTCATCATCAAGCGCAAGAAGGTCGTCGCCGGCGGCGGGCACCACGGGGGGGCGTGGAAAGTTGCCTATGCCGACTTCGTGACCGCCATGATGGCCTTCTTCATGCTGATGTGGCTGCTGAATGCAACGACGGAAAAGCAACGCAAGGGCATCGCGGACTATTTCAGTCCGACGATTCCCCTGAGCCGCATCTCGGGCGGCGGCGACGGATCGTTCGGCGGCGACAGCGTGTTTTCCGAGGATCAGATCGCCCAGAACGGCACCGGCGCATCGAGCCTGAAGCCCAGCACGGAACGCCAGGCGATGGGTCAGACGGGCACCGACAGCAGCGACAGCGCGGCCGATGCCGCCGCCTTCGCCGAAGAGGTGCGGAAGATCGAGGAGGCGCTGATGGGCATCGGCGGCGAAAGCATGGTGAGCGAGGCGGCGGCGCGCCACATCGTCACCCGTGTCACCGACGAGGGCCTGATCGTCGAGCTCTTCGACCTCGATGACGCGCCGCTCTTTCAGGGCGATACCGACCGGCCGGCGCCTATCCTCGAGGACCTCACGGCGATGGTTGCCAGGGTCTTCGACCTCGTCAGCAACGGCGTCGCGGTGAACGGCCATATCCGGGCGCTGCCGGAAGTGCTGCGCGAGAACCCGTCCTGGGATCTCTCGACGGCGCGGGCGATGCGGCTCAGGGCGATGCTGGAAGGCGACGGGCTTGCCGCGGCGCGGGTGCAGCGGGTCACCGGATATGCCGACCGCAAGCCGGCCCTGCGCAACCCGATGGCGCCCCGCAACAACCGGATCGAGGTGATTCTGCTGCGCTCGGACACCTGAAATCGCTAAGCTTTTATCCGTTAGGGCGATGTTAAGCCGCCGCGCTGCAGGATCGGTCAGATTGACGGACGCAGCAGCAGAAAGGCGGCACTCATGTCCATTTCGTCCTCGCTCAATGCCGGCGTGGCTGGCCTCAGCGCCAACGCGACGCGGCTTGCGACGATTTCCGACAACATCGCGAATTCGGCTACCTACGGCTACAAGCGCGCCTCGACCGATTTCGAGAATTTCGTGATCAACCAGGCGCGCGGCGCCGGCACCTATTCGGCCGGCGGCGTACGCGCCTCGACGACCCGGCTGATCGACGAGCACGGGGCGCTGGTGGCCACGTCGAACGCGCTCGACCTCGCGGTTTCGGGACGCGGCATGCTGCCGGTGACCTCGGCGGTGTCGCTCGGATCGTTCTCCGCCGGCGCGCAGCCCCTGATGATGACGACGACAGGCTCGTTCCGTCCCGATGCCGACGGGGTGTTGCGCACCGAATCGGGTCTGGTGCTGCTCGGCTGGCCGGCGAATGCCGACGGCTCGATCCCGGTCCTGCCGCGAGACACTATCTCCGGGCTCCAGCCGGTGGTGATCAACTCGAACCAGACGGCGGGCGATCCGACGACGACGATGAACCTCGGCGTCAATCTGCCCGCCACCGGGACGGAGGCGGGGGCCGCGGGCAACGTGCTGCCGCTCTCGGTCGAGTATTTCGGCAATCTCGGCACCTCGGACACGCTCGACATCACCTTCACGCCGACGGTTCCGGCCTCGGGTGCCTCGAACACCTGGACGATGGAGATCCGCGATTCCGCCCAAAGCGGCGCGCTGATCGGCGAATACACCCTGGTCTTCGACGATACCCGCGCCAATGGCGGCTCGCTCGCCTCGGTGACGACGGTGTCTGGCGGCGCCTACGATCCGGTGACCGGATCGCTGGCGCTGACGGTCTTCGGCGGGCCGATCACCATGACGATCGGCAAGGTCGGCGATCCGAACGGGTTGACGCAGCTCTCCGACAACTTCGCGCCGACCTCGATCACCAAGGACGGCTCGCCCGTCGGCAACCTCACCACCGTCGAGGTTGACGAGAACGGCTATGTCACCGCCACCTACGACACCGGCTTCACCCGGCGGATCTACCAGATCCCGGTCGTCGACGTGCCGAACCCGAACGGGCTCATCGCGCTCAACAACCAGACCTTCCAGGTCTCGCCCGATTCGGGGTCGTTCTTCCTCTGGGATGCCGGCGACGGGCCGACGGGCGCGGTCGTGGGCTATGCGCGGGAAGGCTCGGCCACCGACGTGGCGGCGGAGCTGACGGCGCTGATCCAGACCCAGCGGGCCTATTCGTCCAATGCCAAGGTCATCCAGACCGTGGACGAGATGCTGCAGGAAACCACCAATATCAAACGCTGATCCGGACGGGTGGGGCCGTTATCCGGAGGCTGAAACATGAGTCTGTCGACCTCTCTGGCGAATGCCCTCTCGGGCCTCACCGCGTCATCGCGCGCGGCGGGCGTCGTGTCGTCCAACGTCTCGAACGCGCTGACCGAGGGCTATGCACGGCGCGAGCTGCACCTCTCGCCGCAATCTCTCGGCGGCACCGGCGCGGGCGTGCGGGTCGACGGGATCACGCGGTCGGTCAATGTCGCGGTTCTCGCCGATCGGCGGCTCGCCGATGCCGATGCCGGAAATGCCGGCGCCAAGACCGCATTTCTCTCGCGGGTCGAGACGCTTCTCGGCGACCCCGAGGATGCCGGATCGCTCGCCGCCCGGATTGCCGCGGTCGAGGCCGCGCTGGTCCAGGCGGCGAGCCGGCCCGACAGCCAGGCGCGGCTGCAAAGCGTGGTCGACGCGGCCAATACGCTGACCGACCATCTCGGTGTGCTGACCCACGACGTGCAGCAGGCGCGGATGGATGCCGATGCCGGCATCGCCCGCCAGGTCGAGACGTTGAACACCTCGCTGGGCCAGATCGACCGGCTGAACGCCGAGATCCTCGCCCAGCGCTCGGCGGGTCGCGACGCGACGGCGCTGATGGACCAGCGCCAGCTTCTCGTCGACCGGGTGGCCGAGATCGTGCCGGTGCGGGAGGTTCCACGCGACCGCGACCAGATCGCGCTCTTCACCACCGGCGGCGCGATCCTTCTCGAAGGCAATCCGGCGGTGATCGGCTTCACGCCCGTCGGGGTCATCACCGCCGACATGACCATCGGCTCGGGCGCGCTGTCGGGCCTGACGATCAACGGCATGCCGGTGCCCTCGGGCGACGACGGCGTTCTCGGCGGCGGCAGGCTCGGCGCGATGCTGGCGATCCGCGACGATCTGGCGCCGGGGGCGCAGGCGCAGCTTGACGCGCTGGCCCGCGACCTGATCGAGCGGTTCGAGACGCCGGCCGTCGATCCGACACTGGCGCCGGGCCAGCCGGGACTTTTCACCGATGCCGGCGCGGTGCTCGATCCCCTGCTGGAAGAGGGGCTCGCCGGGCGCATCCGGCTCAACGCGCTCGTCGATCCGGCGGCTGGCGGCCAGCTCTGGCGCCTGCGCGACGGGCTCGGGGCGATCGGGGCCGGGAATGTCGGCGACGCGACGCTGCTGAATTCCCTCGGCGCGGCCCTGTCGGCGGGGCGGATCCCGTCCTCGGGCAGTTTCATCGGCGCGGCCCGGTCCACTTCGGGTCTGGCCGCCGATGTCCTCTCCGGCATCGCCAGCGCCCGCCAGCAGGCGGAGTTCCGCGAAAGCTATTCCGTCTCGCGGCAGGAGGCGCTGACCGAACTGCAGCTTGCCGACGGCGTCGATACCGATGCCGAGATGCAGAACCTCCTCCTGGTCGAGCAGGCCTATTCCGCCAATGCGCGGGTCATACAGGTCATCGACGACCTCATCCAGCAACTGATCGGGCTTTAAGCGATGAACTACGTCTCCATCGGCGACATGGCCCAGGCCTTCCAGATGCGCCGCCACAACGTCGAACTGCAAAAACATCTCGGCCGACTGACCGAAGAGATGACGACGGGCGTGCGGGCGGATCTTGCCGACGCGGTGTCGGGCGACTTCAAGGTGCTGGCCGGGATCGACCGCTCGCTGAAGACGCTCGCCGCCTACAAGACCGCGACGAACGAGGCGGCGCTTTTCACCGGGACGCTGCAGGCCGCGCTCGAGACCGCGCAGGATATCGCGACCGATCTGGCGCCCGGCCTTCTGACGGCGGCGACGAGCACCTCGACGACGCTGGTGGATACGACCGCGGGCGACGCGCGGCAGAAGTTCCATGCGGTGGTCTCGGCGCTGAATACCGGGGTCGCGGACCGCTATCTGCTGTCCGGCACCGCGACCGACCAGAAGCCGATCAGCGGCTCGCAGGACATTCTCGATGCGCTGATGCTGGCCGTGGCCGGGCAGGTCACGGCAAGCGGGGTCGAGACCGCGGTCGCGGCCTGGTTCGACGCACCCCCGGGTGGCGGCGGCTATCTCGACACGGTCTATGGCGGCGCCGCGACGGCGCTCGCGCCGTTCCGGATCGGGCCGGGCGCGGAGGTCACGATGGACCTCACCGCCGCCGACCCCGCCTTGCGCGATCTGCTCGAGGGCATGGCGCTCGGTGCGCTCGTCGCTGAAGGGGTGCTTCCCGGCGATGCGACGGGGCGGGCGCTTCTGGCCAAACGCTCGGGCGAGGCGCTGATCGCCTCCGGCAACCAGATGGTCGCCTTGCGCGCACGGATCGGCACGGTCGAGGCCCATATCAGCAATACCGCCATCCGCAACGCCTCCGAAGCCTCGGCGCTGGAGATCGCCCGCAACGAGCTCATTGCCGCCGATCCCTACGACACGGCGAGCGCCCTCGAGGCGGTGCAGACCCAGATCGAGACGCTCTACACCCTCACCGCGCGGCTTTCGCGCCTGTCATTGGCGGATTTTCTGAGATGAGATTTCTCGCGGTATTGCTGCTTTCCCTCGTCGCCTTTTCAGCCGTCGCGGCCCCGATCCGGATCAAGGATCTGGTGGAATTCGACGGGGTGCGCGGCAACGATCTCGTGGGCTACGGCCTTGTCGTCGGCCTCAATGGCACCGGCGACGGGCTGCGCAACGCCCCCTTCACCGAGGAGATCATGTCGAACATCCTCGAGCGGCTGGGCGTGAACGTGACCGGCGAAAGCTTCCGGCCGAAGAACGTCGCCGCCGTCTTCGTCACCGCGACCCTGCCGCCCTTCGCCCGCGCTGGCGGCCAGATCGACGTGACAGTCTCGGCCATCGGTGATGCCAAGAGCCTTCTCGGCGGCACGCTGGTGATGACGCCGCTGAACGCCGCGGATGGGGAGATCTATGCCGTCGCGCAAGGCACGATCATCGCCGGAGGCGCCTCGGCCGAAGGCAAGGCGGCGAGCGTCGTGCAGGGCGTGCCGACGGCCGGGACGATTCCGGCGGGTGCCCGGGTCGAGCGCGAGATTGCCTTCGATTTCGGCGGGCTGAACGCGGTGCGGCTCGCCTTGCGCAGCCCCGATTTCACCACGGCCGGGCGGATCGAGGCGGTCATCAACGACGAATTCGGCCGCCGTGTCGCAATGATGACGGATGCCGGCACGGTGGCGCTCGATATCGGGGCGACGCGGATGGGATCGCCGGCCCACGTGCTCGGCCGGGTGGAGAACCTGCTGGTGGAGCCCGAGCGGCGGGCGCGGGTCGTCGTCGATCAGCGCTCCGGCACGATCGTGATGGGCGCGGATGTCCGCATCAGCCGGGTTGCGGTGAGCCAGGGCAACCTCACGCTCCGGATCGAGGAGGCGCCGGTCGTCGTCCAGCCCAATCCCTTCGCGCAAGGCGACACGGTGGTGGTCCCACGCTCTTCGGCCACAATCGAGGAGGAGCCGGGGATCGGCATGGCCGAGATCAACGAGGCGTCCTCGCTCTCCGAAGTGGTGGCGGGGCTCAACGCGCTCGGCGTCAGCCCGCGCGACATGATCGACATCCTCAAGAGCATCAATTCCGCCGGCGCGCTGCATGCGGAGTTCCTGGTACGATAGCATCGCGGCCGGGTCCTCCCGGTGGAACCCGGCCTGTGCATCGGCCGCACTACCGTCCCTGCTTGCAGCGATCCGCACCGGACGACGGGGGAGATGTGGTTCGTTCATGCGGCTTCCGGGCGTTCGACCGGCCCATGCAGCCCTTGGAAGCGAGCGATGGCCGGGGCACCAAAGACGCGGGGTTGGCCGGGGCCGCGCCCGTTCTTTCTTCTTGCGATCTTCTTGCGATGCATTCGGTCAGGGGCTGTGATCCGCCACCGATGACGATGCGGTGCGTAAGATCATCGGCCGGGCCGGCGTCCGGTGGCGTGGGCCGGGGCGGGCGGCTCGGTCTCTAGAAGTAGCTCCGCACCAGCGCGCCGGAGATCAGCGTCCAGCCATCGGCGACGACGAAGAAGGCGAGCTTGAAGGGGAGCGCGACCACCGCCGGTGGCACCATCATCATGCCCATCGACATCAGCACGGCCGAGACGACGAGGTCGATGATGAGGAAGGGCAGGTAGATCAGAAAGCCGATCTCGAAGGCGCGGGCGACTTCCGAGAGCATGAAGGACGGCACGAGGAGCGACAGCGGCGCCGCGCCGGCCTCCGAAAGCGTTGCGGTCTCGGGGCGGAGGGCAGCGAGGGAGAGGAAGGTATCGGTCTCGATCCGCGCGGCCATGAAGATCCGGAACGGGGCGATGCCGCGCTCGAAGGCTTCCGGAAGCTCGATCGCGCCGGAGATGAGGGGTTGTACACCCGCCGCCCAGGCCTCGGAGAAGACCGGTTCCATGATGAACCAGGTCAGGAACAGCGCCAGCGAGACGATGAGCATGTTGGGCGGCGATTGCTGCAAGCCGATGGCCTGGCGCAGGATCGACAGCACCGTGACGATGAAGGGAAAGCAGGTCACCATCACCGCAAGCCCCGGCGCGAGGCTGAGCACGGTCACGAGCGCGATGAGGAGAAGCGACTGGCCGGTCAGCGTCTGGTCGCCGAGGCTGAGCGACAGGTCCTGCGCGCCGGCCGCACTTGTTGACAGGGTCAGGGCAAGAACCGTGATCCAGACCGCGTTCCGCACCGCTCAGAGCCCATTCTGCAGGTCGGCGACTTCGGTCAGGCGGACCGCGAGCTGTCCGGCCTGGTCGCCGTCGAGCTCGGTCAGTTCGCCCCGGGCGATCAGACGGTCGCCGACGTAAAGCTCCACCGGGTCGTCGACCTTGCGGTCAAGCGGCAGCACCGCATCGCGCTTCAGCCGCAGGAGTTCGCGCACAAGGGGGCGCGCCCGCCCGACCGAGATCGTGATCTCGATCGGGACCTGGGTGAAGGGATTGCCTTCGCCGAGGCCGGGCTTCGCGGGGTCATCCATGACGTCTCTCCTCTTGTTTCTCGATCTGGAAGAAGGCGGAAACGGCGGCCGAGATCGCCGAGATCACACCGTCGAGGTCGATGCGCGATTCCGCCTCGCCGAGGCGCAGATAGACCTGACCGTCTCCGAGCGACGGCTCCTCGCGGAAGGTCAGCGGGAACGCCGCTTCCGCCACGACGAGGTTTTCCAGAAGTTCGCGGTTGGCGGGGTTGGCGACGAGGGTGACCGGCTGATCGGCGAGGTCTTTCGCCATCGGCCTGAGATGGTCGAGCACCATCTGGCCGAGCGATTCGCGGGCGATCGCCGGCAGGACCTTCGTCACCATGTCGTGGAGCAAAGGCTCCAGCGTGCGCAGCACGTGGCTGTGCGCCTCGTGATAGGTGAAGGACAGGTCTTCGAGGTTGCGGCCGAGGTCGGCCCTGAGCCGGGCGATCTCCCCGTCCTGGGCTGCCACAGCGTCGTCCCAGCCGGCGGTATAGCCCTGTTCGTAGGCCGCGAGCCGGCATTCCTCGAGTTCGGCCTGGCCGAGCTCCACCCGGTCATCGGTCATGTCGGTAAGCTCGAAGACCTCGAACTGGACGCGCTTCGCCATCAGGCCTGCTCCTCTTCCGGGTCTTCCATCCAGCCGCGCAGGATCTCCACCGTCTCTTCCTGACGGTCGGCGATCATCCGGCGCAGGCGTTCGACCGGATCGGCCTCTGCCTCTCCCGCAGCCCCGGCGCGCGCCCGGTCGGAGACCACGGCGAGGCTTCCCGGCAGGTAGTCGCCATCGTCGATCTCGCCCGTGAGCGCGCCCGACGCATCGGCACGGGCGGCGACGGCAGGGGGCGCGAGTTCAGGCACCCGCGTGGCGCGCGAGGACAGGATCGGGCGGACGACGAAGAGCCCGAGCGCCAGGCTGACGATCGCGAGGACCGCGAGCTGGACGATGCTCATCACGTCGAGGCCGGCGAGGAACGATCCGGGCGCACCTTCGGCCGCCGGCACGATCGGCTCGAAACTCATCGACTTCAGGGTGATGACATCGCCGCGCTCGGCGTCGAAGCCGACGGCGGCGGCAACGAGGTCGTGGAGCGCGGCGAGCTCCTCCTCGCTTCGCGGCTCGATGGTCGTGGCGCCGTCCGCACCGACCGTCGTCACCCCGTCGACGAGAACCGCGACCGTCAGCCGGCGGATCGCGCCCGGTGTGCGCAGCACCTCGCGCGTTGTTTCCGAGACCTCGAAATTCGTGCGCTCGCGGGTCTCGCTGTTCTGGCTCTGCGACGAGCCGCCGTTGCCGCCGGCATCGCCGGCGGGCAGGTTCGAGGCGACGGTCACGGCGCTCGACCCGGAATCATTGGCCGAGGTGGTGCGTTCCTCGGTATCGGTGGAGATCGCCACCCGTCCCTCGGGGTCGAACCTGCGTTCGGTGATCGCCTCGCGTTCGGTCACGGTTTCCACCGCCACCTCGACCACGGCGTTGCCATAGCCGACGCGCGCCTCGAGCAGCCGCTCGACATTGCGGCGGAGCGCCTCCGCCCTGTCCTCGCCGGCGGGGCCGGTCAGCTCGTCGCCGGCATCGACCAGGGCGCCGTCGCCGTCGATCACCGACACATCGTCCGGAGACATCCCGGAGACCGCCGAAGAGACGAGGTATTTCAGAGCCTTGGCATGCGACGGGGTGATCGCCCCATTGGTCGTCGTGACCGCGACCGAGGCCGAGGGCCGGGACTGCGACCGCAAGCCCTGTGCCCGCGTATCGGCGATATGGACGCGCGCGGAGCGGACCTGCGGCAGCGCCATGATCGTCCGCGCGAGCTCTCCCTCCTTCGCCCGAAGGTAGGCGGCGTCGAACATCTGCGACGTGGTGCCGAAGCCCGTCAGCGAATCGAGAAGCTCGTAGCCCGAGCCGCTGTTGGCCGGCAGCCCCTCGGCCGCGAGCGTCATCCGCAACTCGTCGCGCCGCGCCGTCTCCACATAGATCGCGGTGCCGCGCACCTCGTAGATGGCGCTGCGCTGGTCGAGGGCGGCCAGGACCTCGCCCGAGCGATTCCCGTCGAGACCGGCGTAAAGCAGCGACATCGAGGGTTTCGTGGCGAGATTGGCCAGCGCCATCACGGCCGCGAACATCGCCAGCGTCGCCAGCGCCACGATCACGCGCCGGCGGGGGTCGATGTTCTGCCAGACGGCTGTCAGCTGCTGCACGACACTACTCCCGATTGCGGGCTTCTGCCCCTCGTCTTTCCGATGCTTCACCGATCGCGCTTAACAATCGGTTAGTTTCCCACGGTCTATACCGGTCGGGCATCAAATCGCGGGATCGTCATGTCCGAACCGGAAGAACCGGCCGAAGAGGCCCCGAAGAAGAAATCGAAGCTGCCGCTGATTCTCGGGCTCGGCCTGATGCTCGCGCTCGGCGGCGGCGGGTTCTACGCAGTCTATTCGGGGATGATCCTCGGCCACGGCGACAGCGCGCATGCGGACGATGCGGTGCCGGTGGAGGCGCTGCCCGACATCGCCTTCGTGCCGATCGACCCGATCGTCGTGTCGCTCGGCACCGATCCCTCGAGGCGCTACCTGCATTTCACCGCCCAGCTCGAGGTGGCCAAGCTCAGCCAGCCCGATGTGCTTCTGATCCTGCCGCGCATCCTCGACGTGCTGAACAGCTATCTGCGCGCGGTCGAGGTGAAGGAACTCGAGGACCCGACGGCACTGGTGCGGCTGCGCGCGCAAATGCTGCGGCGGGTGCAGATGGTCGCCGGCGAGGGCCGTGTGCGCGACCTTCTCGTGACCGAATTCGTGATCAACTAGGAGAGGCGCGATGGATCTGATTGCCGATATCCTTCTCGGGGCCGGGGCGATCGGGGCGGGCATCTACTGCCTCGTCCTGTCGCGCCGCCTGAAGGCGTTCAACGCGCTCGAAGGCGGCATGGGCGGCGCCATCGCCGTGCTGTCGGCGCAGGTCGACGACATGACGAAGGCACTCGCGAGCGCCCGCGGTGCGGCGGGCGATTCGGCGGCCTCGCTGCGGGAGATGACCGAACGGGCGGAGGCGGCGGCTGCGAAGCTCGAACTGATGCTCGCCACGCTGCACGACCTCCCCGAGGCGCCTGACACGCCGGGCCGGCGGATGCGCGTCGTCCGCCGCCGCGACCGGGGCGAGGACGCGCTGGAGGCAGCGGAATGAGCGGTGAGCGCAAGATAACGGCGACCCGGCAGCTACGCGGGAAATCCCGGCGGCAACGGCGCGGCGGCCGCGGCGCCCTTTTCGTGATCGCCATCCTCCTCGGCGGGTCGGGGCTGATCCGGATCGGAACCGGCGCCGGTCATGCGCTTGCAAATGCGGATAGAGCCGAGACGACCGAGGCGGCGCAGACCGGGCCGGTCTGCGAACCCGATGCCGGCGCGCTGGCGATGCTGGAGGACCTGCGCGCGCGGGAGGCGCGGCTCGCGGAGCGCGAGGCGCAGGTGGAGGACCGGTCGCAGGCGCTGTCCCTCGCCAAGGCGGAGATCGACGAGAAGATCGCGGCCCTCGTCGCGGCGGAGGAGAAGCTCTCCGCCACCCTGACGCTCGCCGATCAGGCCGCTGACGAGGACGTCGCCCGGCTGGTCGCCGTCTACGAGAAGATGAAGCCGAAGGACGCGGCCTCGCTCTTCGGCGAGATGGATCCCGATTTCGCCGCCGGTTTCCTCGCCCGGATGCGCCCTGACGCGGCGGCGGCGGTGATGGCGGGGCTCGACCCGAAGGCGGCCTACACGATCAGCGTTCTTCTGGCCGGCCGCAATGCGAACGCGCCGAGAAACTAGAGCGAAGACGGAATGTTAACACGCGCCTGCGAAGGTCGCGCCAGGGACGCGGCCCCGGCCTTCGGATGGCGGAAAGGATGACTTCATGGTCGGCATCATCGGTATCGCGATCATCTTCATCATGGTCTTCGGCGGCTATATGGCCGCCGGCGGCAAGCTCGGCATCATCCTCAAGGCCCTCCCGTTCGAGATGATCATGATCGGCGGCGCGGCGGCCGGGGCCTTCGTCCTTTCCAACGACGGGGCGTCGATCAAGCACACGCTGAAGGACATCAAGAAGGTCTTCAAGGGCGCGCACTGGAAGCCCGACGACTACCGCGATCTGCTCTGCCTGCTGTTCGAGCTGATCCGGCTGGCGCGGCAGAACCCGGTTGCCGTCGAGGCCCATGTCGAGGATCCCGAGAATTCCTCGATCTTCGGCAAGTATCCGAAGATCCAGCACGACCACGCGGCGGTGGAGCTGATCTGCGACACGATGCGCTCCGCCTCGATGAACTACGACGATCCGCATCAGGTGGAGGAGGTGCTGGAAAAGCAGCTCGAAGCCAATCTGAATCACGCGCTGCATTCGACCCATGCGTTGCAGACCATCGCCGACGGCCTGCCGGCGCTCGGCATCGTCGCCGCGGTTCTCGGCGTCATCAAGACGATGGGCTCGATCGACCAGCCGCCGGAGATCCTCGGCAAGATGATCGGCGGCGCGCTGGTGGGGACGTTCCTCGGCGTGTTTCTGGCCTACGGCCTCGTCGGACCCTTCGCGGTGAAGGTGAAGGCAGTCGTCGAGGAGGACAGCCATTTCTACAATCTGATCCGCGAGGTGCTGGTCGCCAATCTCTACAACCATGCCGCCAATATCTGCATCGAGGTCGGGCGCCAGAATACGCCGCATCACATCCGGCCGAGCTATTCGGCGCTGGAGGAGGCGCTGAAGGCCGTGAAGTCGGACGCGGCATGATCCGGCCGGCGATCGCCTTGCGCCTCTTGGCGCTCTCCTGGCTCTGGGCGGGGATCGTCGCGGAATCGGCCGCCGCGGAAACCCTGAGATTGAGATCGGGAGAGCATGAGGGGTTCACCCGACTCGTTGTCGATCTCGGCGCCGCCTCCGGCTGGGAGCTCGGGCGGACGGAGACGGGGTATGAGCTGCGCCTCGTCCGCGACGACGTGGAGTTCGACCTCTCGGGCGTCTATCGCCTGATCAGGCGCGACCGCCTGGGTAGCGTGACCGCGGGCGGCGCGCCCGGCAGGCTCGCGCTGTCCGTCCCCTGCGACTGTCACGCGACCGCCTTCGTGACCGGGTCGGGCGCGCTGGTGATCGACATCGCCGACGGGCCGGCGCCGGAAGGATCGGCGTTCGAGCGGCGGCTCGAAGAGGCCGCAACCACCGCCGAGGTTGCGGAAGAACCGCCGGCACCGCCGGCGGACGGCGCTTCCGAGCGGCTGTCGCTCTGGCAGGTCCCGCAGACCGGCTACCGCCCGCCGCCGACGACCGACCCGAGGCTCGCCCTCTTCTGGCGCGGAACCGAGCTTCCGCCGGAGCCGGACAGGACCGGGACGGAGGAAGCGCCCCAGGCCGCCCCGCTCCCGGAGCCTCGCCATGCGGGGCTACCCGTCCCGGAGGCGCCCGATCCGGCCGGGGCGGCATCGTCGAACGCGGAGGAGGACCTCCTCCTGCCGCCGGTTCCCGATCCCCGCGTGACCGAGGCGCAGACGGATCTCCTCCACCAACTCAGCCGAGCCGCGGCGCAGGGGCTTGTCGAGGTGAACCGACCCTCCCAGCCGCGCGTGGCAGAGGAGACGGCGCATCCGGAAACCGCAATGGCCGAACCGCCGGCGACGGCCGGCCACACAGGCTTGCAGCAGTCCTCGATCCATGCCGAAACCAGCATCGACCGCGACACGCTCTCCACCGTCACCCGAGCACCCGTCACGGCGGAGGGCGGCCTCTGCCTGCCGGATTCGGACTTCGACCTGGTGCATTGGGGGGACGACAGGCCTCCGACAATCCAGATCGCCGACAGGCGCGCGCCGCTGGTCGGAGAATTCGACCGGCCGTCCGACGATGCGGTTCTCGCGCTTGCCCGGCTTTACCTGTTTCTCGGTTTCGGAGCCGAAGCGCGCGCGGTGCTCGACTCCTTCGCCGTCGAGTCCGCCGACGCGACGGTCTTGCGGGAGATGTCGCTGATCCTCGACGGCGGCACACCCGGCGCCGGGGCGGCGATCGCCGGGATGACGGGGTGCGACACCGCGGCCGCGCTTTGGGCGGTGCTCGCCTGGCCCGACCTGCCGCCCGGTGCGGACGTCGACGAGGAAGCGGTCCTGCGCGCCTATTCCGCCCTGCCCGTGCATCTGCGCCGCAGCCTCGGGCCGGAGCTCTCGGACCGGTTCCTGTCGGTCGGCGACGAGGCCGCCGCGCATGCCGTGCGCGACGCCATCGCCCGCGCGCCGGGCGATCCGGGCGCCGCGCTAAGCATGGTCGAGGCCCAGATCGACCTCGCGGCGGGACGGGCGGAAGAGGGCGAACGCGTGCTCGACCCGCTGGCGCGGCGCAACGATCCCCTGTCCGTTGACGCGCTGATCATGGCGGTGCAATCGCGCCTCGCCCGCGGCCAGGCGGTCGAGACGGATCTGGCGGACAGCGCCGCCGCGCTTGCCTTCGAATTGCAGGACGGGCCGCGGGGTCCGGTGCTCAACCAGCTTCACGTCCTTGCGCGCGGCTCCGGCCAGGACTTCGACCGCGCTTTCGAGGCCTACCGGCACTGGGCCGGCGAGGCGCCCGAAACCGTGCGGGCCGACACCGTTCGGCGGCTCTTTGCGATGCTGGACGAGCCGGAGACGGAGGAGAGCGCGTTCCTGCTCCAGTATTTTCGCAACCGGGACATCCTCGAAGCGGCGAACCCGGACCTCCTCCTGCGCCTCGATCTGGCCGAGCGGTTGACCGACAGCGGCTTTGCCGGCGAGGCGCGGCGGCTGTTGAAGGGCGAGGCGGGCTATACCGATCGCGGCCGCCGGCTTCTGGCGCGGGCGGCACTCGGCGAGTTCGACCCGGCCGAGGCTCAGGAGCAGCTCGCCGGACTCGACGACCGCGAGGCCGGGGAGCTCCGCGCCGCGGCGGCTGCGATGGCGGGCAATCATGTTGCGGCGGCGGCGCGCTATTCCGGGATCGGCGAGGCCGAGAAGGCCGGACGCGAGGCCTGGCGCGGAGGAAACTGGGCCGTGGTCGCAGAGAGTGGGCCCGAGCCGATGCGGTCCGCACTCGAGGCATTCGGCGTCCTACCCGCGAACGCGCCCGCGCAGGAGGCGGATACCGCCCCGGAGGCGCCGGCCGGCCCGCTGGCGGAGAGCCGCTCGCTCATCGAGGCGAGCCGGTCGGTCCGCACCGCGCTCGACGCATTGCTGGCGGCGACCGACAGCGGCGGCTGATCGGGGAACACGGTTACCGAATCTCAACGACCTGTGCCTAGCGTGGCCGGTGAAGCAAGAACTGCTTTTGAAAGGTCAGAATGTACCCGCTCCCTGTTTCAGGCCCGGCCCGCATGCTACCGCGCCGCGCCCGCGCGCTTGTCGCCGCGTTCTTCCTCCTGCTCCTGCTTCCGCTGCCCGCGCGCGCCACGCCCGACCTGTCGCTCGTCTGCGACGAGGTGGCATCGGAGGCGGCGCGGCAAACCGGCGTGCCGCTTTCCGTGCTCAAGGCGATCTCGCTGAGCGAGACCGGGCGCAAGCGCGGCGGCGCCTTCCGGCCGTGGCCCTGGACCGTCAACATGGAAGGCAAGGGGCTCTGGTTCGACAGCGAGGACGAGGCGCGGGCCTATGTCTACAAGGAGTACAAACGCGGCGCCCGGAGCTTCGATGTCGGGTGCTTCCAGATCAACTACAAATGGCATGGCGAGGCGTTCCGGTCGATCGACGACATGTTCGATCCTCTCACCAACGCGCTCTATGCGGCGCGCTTCCTGAAGTCGCTCCATGCCGAACAGGGCGACTGGGGCCGCGCCGCCGGCGCCTACCATTCCCGCACCCCCGAATTCGCAACCCGCTATCAGGCCCGGTTCGAAAAGCTCCGCAGCGGGCTCCTGCCCGAGGACGGGCGCGAGATTCCGGAAATTCCCGACATCGTCCTTGCGGCTGCGGGCGGCACGGCCGGATCCGAGTCGCTTCCCCCGGTGATCCGGGTCAACCGCTATCCGCTTCTCCAGACCGGCGGCACGGCGGGGCTCGGATCGCTGGTGCCGCTCGGCAATGGCGGCGGGGCGAGCCTCTTCGGCGCGCCGCCCGCCGTCGAGGTCAACTGATGCAGGCCACGACGATCGCGAGGCTCTTCCAGCCGACCGTGCTCCTGGCGCTGGCGCTGATGGCGGTGATCGTGATGATGATCCTGCCGATGCCGGCCTGGGTGCTGGACATCGGCCTCGCCGCGTCTTTCGCGATCGCGATCCTGATCTTCACCATCACGCTCTTCATCGAGCGGCCGCTCGACTTTTCGGCCTTCCCGACGATCCTGCTGGCCTCGCTGATGCTGCGGCTGTCGCTCAACGTGTCCTCGACCAAGCTGATCATCGGGCAGGGCCATACCGGAACGAACGCGGCCGGCGACGTGATCGAGGGTTTCGCGATGTTCATCATGTCGGGCTCGGTCCTGATCGGGCTCGTGGTGTTCGGCGTGTTGCTGATCGTGAACTTCATCGTCATCACCAAGGGCGCCGGCCGGATGGCCGAGGTGGGCGCGCGCTTCGCGCTCGACGGGATGCCGGGCAAGCAGCTCGCGATCGACAGCGACATGAACGCGGGCGCCATCGACCATGCCGAGGCCAAGGCGCGGCGCGAACGCGAACAGGCCGAGACGACGTTCTTCGGCTCGCTCGACGGCGCGTCGAAATTCGTCAAGGGCGACGCGGTGGCGGGGCTTCTGATCACGCTTTTGAACCTCGTGATGGGGCTCATCATCGGCGTCACGATCCACGGCATGCCGCTCGGGCAGGCGGTGGAGACCTATGCGATCCTGACCGTGGGCGACGGGCTGGTGAGCCAGATTCCGGCCGTCATCATCTCCATCGCCTCGGCGCTTCTCCTGTCGCGCGGCGGCGCCAAGGGGGCGGCGGATCTGGAGCTTTTCCGACAGCTCGGGAAATACCCGCCGGCGCTCGCGACGGTGGCCTTCCTGATGGCGCTCTTCGCGCTCGTGCCGGGGCTGCCGTTCCTGCCGTTCCTCGCCGGCGCGATCGTCCTCGGCGCCGCTGCCGAATTCGTCCGGCGTGGCGCGGCAAAGCGTGCGGCGGACGTGGCGCGGGCCGAGGCACCGAAGGCCGAGGCGCCGCGGCGCAAGTCGATGGGCGACATCCTCGACCTCGACGAGATCCATGTCGAGTTCGCGCCCGACCTGGTGGCGATGGTGCTCGACCCCGCGACCGGGCTCGATGCGCGGATCGTCAACATGCGCAACCATGTCGCCTCGGTCTACGGGCTGATCCTGCCGGAAATCCGACTGACCGACGACGCGCTCCTGGAGCCGGGGCAGTACCGGATCCGTATCCAGGGAGTCGAACAGGCGCGCGACCGGCTCATCCCCGATCATGTCCTCGCGCTCCTTGCCGGCGGCGATAGCGGCGTCCCCGTCGGGCGCGACGTGAAGGAGCCGGTCTACGGCGCCCCGGCGCGCTGGGTGCCGCAAGCGGCGCAGGAAACGGCGGCCCTTTCGGGCGTGACCGTTGTCGGTCCGACGGAGGTTCTCGCCACGCATCTTCTCGAAGTGATCAAGCGCAACTTCGCCCGGCTCCTGTCGCTCAAGTCGGTGCGGCGGCTGCTCGACGAATGCGTCAACCTGTCCGATCCGGCGCGGGGCGAGGCAAACCGCAAGCTTCTTGACGAGCTCATTCCGGACAAGGTGCCGGTCGACCTGCTCCTGTCGGTGCTGAGGCTCCTGCTCGACGAACGGGTATCGATCCGCAACCTGCCGCTGATCCTCGAGGCGATCGCCGAGGGCCGCGGCGCCGGCAGCCCCGAGGCTATCTGCGAACATGTCCGGCGCCGGCTCGGCTTTCAGCTCGTCGCCGAGATCCGGCGCGAGGACGGGACGGTGCCGCTTCTGCAGCTTGCGCCGGAATGGGAGGACATGTTCGCCGCCCACCAGGTCGAGGGCGACCGCGGCCAGACCGATGTCGCGCTTCCGCCCGACAAGTTCAACCGGCTGGCAACCAACGTCGCCGACAAGATCGCCAAGGCCGGAGAAAAGGGGCTCTTCCCGGCGGTGATCACGTCGGCGCGGCGGCGCAGGTTTCTCCGGACCGTGCTCGGCGCACGGGGGATCAGCGCCCCGGTTCTCTCTTTCGACGAGATCGGGTTCGACGCGAAGCCGTCCATCGTCGGGCTGGTCGCGGCATGAACGAAGTCGCGCGGGTCCTGCTCGACACCGTGAGCCAGGGTGCCGTCGCGGGCTTCCTCGCCTTCCTGCGCATCGGCGCGGTGATGGCGGTGCTGCCCGGCTTCGGTGAACAGACCGTGCCGGTGCGGGTAAAACTCGTCCTCGCCCTCGCCTTCACCGCCATCGTCGCGCCTTCCGTCGCGCCGGCGCTGCTGCCGCTGACCTCCGGCGCGGCGCCAGTCTTCGTCTGCCTGGCGACCGAGTCGCTGATCGGCCTCTCGCTCGGGCTCGTGCTGCGGCTGATGATCCTCGCATTGGAGATGGCCGGCACGATGGCGGCGCAGTCGACCTCGCTGTCGCAGCTTTTCGGCGCGGGCGGAGAACCGATGCCGACGATGTCGCACCTTTTCGTCGCCGGTGGCCTCGCGCTCGCGATGATGGCGGGGCTGCATGTGCGGGTGGCCGAGGTGCTCATCCTCTCCTACGACGCAATGCCGCCCGGCGCGTTCCCCGATGCGGGGATCGTGCGCGGCTGGGGCACGGGGCACATCGCCCGGGCCTTCGCGCTGGCGTTCAGCCTTGCCGCGCCCTTCGTCATCGCCTCGCTCATCTACAACGTGGCGCTCGGCGCGATCAACCGGGCGATGCCGCAACTGATGGTCGCTTTCGTCGGCGCGCCGGCCCTGACACTCGGCGCGCTCATGCTTCTCGCGGTCGCGGCCCCCCTTGGCCTCGCGCTCTGGCTCGGCGCCTTTGAGGCTGTTCTAGACGATCCCTTCGGGGGGGCCGCATGAGCGAGGACGACAGCGGCGAGAAGGAGCACGAGGCCACACAGAAGAAGCTCGATGATGCGCGGCGGCGGGGCGAGGTCGTCCGATCGGCGGAACTGGCGATCGCGGCCGGCTATGGCGGGCTTCTGGTCGCCGCGACGGCGGGCGGGGCGCAGGCGTTGCGGCGGCTCGGCGACCATGGCGCGGCGATGATCGACCGGGCCGAGTCGCTGTCGTCGCTGCTTCTGGGCGGCGGAAGCGCTGCGGCCGGCGGGCTTCTTCTCTCGGCGATCCTGCCGGCCCTGCCGTTCTTCGCCGTTCCGGCCGTCGCCGTCCTCGGCGTGATCCTGGCCCAGCGGGCGCTGATCTTCGCCCCCGAAAAGCTGGGCCCGCGCCTGTCGCGGATCGACCCGATCGCCAATGCGAAGCAGAAATTCGGCCGCGGCGGGCTCTTCGAGTTCGCCAAGAGCACGGTGAAGCTCGTCGTGATCTCGCTTCTTCTCGGCGCATTCCTTGCCGCCCGGCTGCCCCGCACGCTGATGAGCCAGGGGCTCGATCCCGGGCTTGTCGTGGCGGAGCTTGCCCGGATGATCGTCGAATTCCTCTTCCTCGTCTTCCTCGTCAGCGGCGCGACCGGTGCCCTCGACTATCTCTGGCAGCGGGCCGAGCACCTCCGGAAGAACCGGATGTCCCGGCAGGAACTGATGGACGAGCTGAAGCAGTCCGAGGGCGACCCGCATGTGCGCGGCCAACGCCGGCAGCGGGCCGAGGCGATCGCGATGAACCGGATGCTCGCCGATGTCCCGAAGGCCGACGTGGTGATCGTCAACCCGACGCACTACGCCGTCGCGCTGCGCTGGGACCGGATGAGCGGGCGGGCGCCGGTCTGCGTCGCCAAGGGCATGGACGAGATCGCCGCCCGCATCCGCGAGGCGGCGGCCACGGCCGGCGTCCCGATCCGGTCCGATCCGGCGACGGCGCGGGCGCTTCATGCGAGCGTCGAGATCGGGCGCGAGATCCTGCCCGAGCATTACGGCCCCGTCGCCGCCGCCATACGCTTTGCCGAGAAGATGCGCCGTCGGGCGCGGGAACGGAGGGGCGGATGATCGATCCGAAACGTCTGGCGGGCCTCGCGCGACTGGCGACGCTCCGCAAGGATGCGGACCTCATGTCCCTCGCGGCGGCGAACGCCCGGAGGCAGGCGGCCGAAGACCGGGTCCGCGCCCTCGATACCGCGGCGGCGGAAGCCCGCGCGGTCGCCGAAGGCCAGACCGATCCCGCGTTTCTCGCGGCACGGGAGGGCTTTGCCCGCTGGACCGCCGCACGGCGGTCGGTGCTCTTGCAGGATCTCGATGCCGCGACGTCGCGCACGGCGGTGGAGCGCGCCACGGCGGCGCGGTCGTTCGGCCGCTGCCAGG
Organism: Paracoccaceae bacterium; assembly: GCA_011620265.1. Lineage (GTDB taxonomy): Bacteria > Pseudomonadota > Alphaproteobacteria > Rhodobacterales > Rhodobacteraceae > Albidovulum. The sequence goes on along the minus strand of WOZM01000272.1, from coordinate 25,479 downwards.
CGCTCGACACCGCCCGGCAACGCATCGCCGGGCAGATCGCCCGGCGGCGCGGTCGAGGATCGTCCGGCACGACCTGACGCCTGGCGCTAGGTGTCCTGCCGGACGATATCGACGATCAGGACATCGGAGACCGTCGCCCCCATCGCCTTCCGCGCGATCTCCAGAAGGCCGCTGCGGAGCACATCCATGTTGTTCGACTGGGTGAAGGCTCCGCGAAAGCCGCCGGCATTCGCGTGATCGAAGAGGACTTGCAGGAACGAATCGCGCAGCTTCGGTTCGCGGGCATAGACCTGTTCGGTCGACCCGGTCGCAACTTCGAGACTGATCGACAGGATGACGAGCGACGCGATCTCGCCATCCTCGACGACCGGCACGACGAACTGGTTGTTCAGCTTGACGTATTCATGGGCGGGCGGCGCGTCCGGATCGGCCTCCGCCGCGACCGCTCCGTGCGCTCCTTCCGCCTCGTCCTTTCCGCACGGGTTGATCTCCACCGTCTCTTCCGGCGGCGGGCGCAGGAGGAAGCCCGCGCCGCCACCAGCCGCGAGGCCGAAAAGTGCCAGAAGGATGGGAAGGAGCTTGCGCATGTGACCTCTCAGAACGGCAGGACGATGTCGGCGATCTGCTGGCCGTAGCGCGGTTGCTGCACATCGGTGATCTGGCCGCGGCCGCCATAGGAGATGCGCGCGCCGGCGATCTTGTCATAGGTGATCTCGTTCTGGCGCGAGATGTCCTCGGGCCGCACGAAGCCCTGCACGATCAGTTCGCGCACTTCGAAGTTCACCCGCACCTCCTGCGAGCCGACGATGCGCAGGACGCCGTTCGGCAAGGTCTCGACGATGGTTGCCGCGACCCGGAGCGTGAGCTTTTCCTTGCGCGCGACCGAGCCGTCACCCTGGTAGCTGGAGGATGAGCTGGTGCCGATCGCATTGGCCATGCTGGCGCCCGCGGGCAGGTTCCGGTCGATCCGCTGCGGGATGCCGAGGAGGTCCGGGATGCCCATGTTGTCGGCGCCCGAGCGCGACCGGCCGGTGGAGTTCGAGATCTCCGCCTTGTCGTCGATCTCGATCACCACGGTGAGGATGTCGCCGCGCTGGCCCGCCCGGCGGTCGCCGAGAAGCGAACCGCGCGCGCCGGTCCAGAGCGAGGCGCCGTCGGTCGCAAGGCCGCGCGCGCCGGTGGCCGGAAGGCCCGGCGTGGTCATCGCATAGTACTCGTTGCCGCCCTCGACGGGCGTGAAGGCCGGCGCCTTGCCGACACTCTCGAGCCTCTGGCATCCCGCAAGGGCGATCACCAGAAGCAGCAGAACCTGAAAACGCATTCGGAACTCTCCCAATCAGCTGCCCGCCATGACCCGCACCGACCCGTCCGCGGCGACGATGCCCGTGACGGTCGTGCGGGAGGCGACGTTCATTACCTTGATCCGGTCGCCGACCCCGCCCCTGGCGAGGGCGCGGCCCTCGGCAGTGATGGTCAGCGGGCCGGCGACATAGCTCAGCACCACGCTCTGGTTGCGATCGACGATCGCCGGCGGGCCGAGATCGGCGGGGCGGATCGGCCGCCCCTGATAGATCGCGACCCTGGTCTCGAGCCCGATCACCTCGGTCGGGTCGGACGCGGTTCCGGGCACGCTGCCGGCGATGACGGTCAGATCCTCGGGCACGAGGATCGTCTGCGCCCGGAGCGTCCGCACCGCGACGAGGGTCTCGGCCACGGCGGAGCCGGCGGCACAGACAAAGATGAGGGCGAGGATCAGCCGCATCAGCGCACCTGCGTCGTCGCGCCGAGCATCTGGTCGGCGGCGGTGATGACCTTGGCGTTCAGCTCGTAGCCGCGCTGCGCCTCGATGAGGTCGGTAATCTCGCGCACCGCATCGACCGAGCTGTCTTCGAGAAACCCCTGGCGCAGGGTGCCGAGACCGTCCTCGCCGGGCGCCGAGATCGTCGCCGGACCCGAGGCCGCGGTTTCGAGAAAGAGGTTGGAACCGATCGCCTCCAGCCCCTTCTCGTTCACGAAGCCGGCGAGCGTGAACTGGCCCAGAAGCTCGGGCTGCACCCGGTCGCTGAAATAGGCATAGACCTCGCCGGCGGCGTTGACCGAGAGCGACCGCGCGTCGGACGGGATGGTGATGCCGGGGGCGACCTCGTAGCCGTCCGAGGTGACGATGAGCCCGTCGGCCGAGCGCTTCAGCGCCCCGTCGCGGGTATAGGCCGAGACCCCGGAGGGCAGCGATACCTCGATATAGCCGAGCCCCTCGATCGCGAGGTCGAGATCGCCGCCGGTCGCCGAAAGCGAGCCTTGCGAGATATTCACGGTGACCGCGGCGGGCCTGACCCCGAGGCCGAGCTGCACACCGGTGGGCACGATCGTTCCGTCATTGGCGTTGATCGTGCCGGGGCGGGTCAGCTGCTGGTAGTGCAGGTCGGCGAATTCGGCACGCCTTGCGTTGTAGCCGGTCGTCGACATGTTGGCGAGATTGTTCGATATCACCTCGACCCGCATCTGCTGGGCGCTCATGCCGGTGGCGGCGATCTGGAGGGCACGCATGGGTCAGTCTCCTTATGTGCGGCCGAGGGTCTGGATCACGGCGCGGATGCGGGCATCCTCGCTGTCGAGGAAGCCCTGCCCCATCTCGTAGGCGCGCTGCACCTCGATCATGCGGGCGATCTCGGTCACGGCATTGACGTTCGAGTTCTCGAGGAACCCCTGGAACATGGTTCCGCCCTCATGGGGCTCCACCCCGCCATCGGCGGCAAAGCGGGTGCCGCCGGTATGGACGAGGTCGTTGGGGTCGGACGGAAGGAAGAGCCCGATCTGCGCGACCGGGTTGCCGCCGGCCGAGACGGTGCCGTCATTGGCGACCGCAACGGGCCCGGCATCCGTCGGGACGAAGACCGGCGCGCCGCCGAGATCGAGAAGACGGTAGCCGTCCGGCGTCACCAGTTCGCCCTCGGGCGAGGGGGTGAAGGATCCGGCGCGGGTCAGGCGGTTGCCCTCGGGCGTCTCGATCTGGAAGAAGCCCTCGCCCTCGATCGCGAGGTCGAAGGCGCCGCCGGTCTGCACCAGCGTCCCCTGGGCGAGGTTGATGACCCGCCCCTCGGCCGTCGCCATCGACAGGGACGGCTCTGCCCCTTCGAGGTCGGCGACATGTTCGGCGAAGATCACCCCTTCCTTGCGAAAGCCGATGGTCGAGAGGTTGGCGATGTTGTTCGCGACCGCCCGCATCTCGGACATGAGGCCCGACTGGCGGTTCAGCGTCGTGTAGCTCGCGTTGTCCATGGTTCAGATCCCCGCGATCAGCGGCACGATGCGGTCGGTGAAGAACGCGACCAGCATGCCCGACATGAAGGTCATGGAGACCCAGAAGACCGCGATCATCGCGCCGACCTTCGGCACGAAGGTCAGCGTCATTTCCTGCACCGAGGTCAGCGCCTGGAAAAGCCCGATCACGACGCCCATGACCAGTGCCACGCTGAGAAGCGGCGCCGAGATGATCACGGCGATCCAGAGGCCCTGGCGCATCGTGTCGAAGAAGACCGCCTCTTCCATCGTCACACCGGCATCCTGAGGATTTCCTGATAGGCCTCGACGACCTTGTCGCGCAAAGTCACGGCGGTCTCGACGGCAAGCTCGCTCGCCGCCAGCGCCTCGACCAGCGCATGCGGATCCGCCCCGCCGGTCATCGCCGCCTTCGCGGTTTCCTCGCCCGCTTTCAGCGTGTCGGCGAAACTTCCCGCGAGCGCCGCGAAGCCGCCGCCGGCTCCGGCCGACTCCGCCGCGTTCGGCGACGGTTGGGTGGCCGGCCGGGCCTGCGCATAGGTTTGCGCGGCGAAAGAGGTTCTGACGTCCATTCTGGACCTCCTCTCAGGTTATCGGCGCAGGAGGTCGAGCAGGCTTTGCGACATTTGCCGCGCCTGATCGAACATCCTGAGATTCGCCTCGTAGCTGCGCTGCGCTTCGCGCGCGTCAGCGATTTCGACCACCAGATCGACATTCGAGCCGTCGTAGTAGCCATTCTGGTCGGCCAGGGGATTGCCGGGATCGAGGATCCGCGCCAGTTCGCTCCGGTCGAGTTCCACCTTGCCGAGCCGCACCGCACCGGTGGCTTCGCCCCGGTCCACGACAGCCTCGAACGCGGTGGTCTTGCGGCGGTAGCCGGGGGTATCGGCATTGGCAATGTTTTCGGAGACATGGCGCAGCCGCATGGCCTGCGCCTCCATCCCGCTGGCCGCGATCGACAGGGAGTTGGTGAAATCGCTCATGCTGACCGCCCTCCCTTACCGGCGCCCGAGAGAGGCGCGGAGGATGGAGAGCGACTTGCTGTAGATGGCAAGCGCCATGTCGTGTTCGCGCTTCACGTCGGCGGCCTTGACCATCTCGGCCTCGAGCGAGACGCCGTTGCCGTTGGGAGAGAGTGTGCCCGCGGCAGCCCGCTCCGACAGGGCAAGGTCCGGCATCCCGTCCGCAGCGCCGACATGGCCGGCGCGGGTCTGGCGCAGCGCGCTGCCGCTTTCTGCGCGATAGGTCTCGGCGAAATCGGGAAGGTCCTGGGCCCGGTAGCCGGGCGTATCGGCATTGGCCACGTTCCGGGCGATCGCCGACTGGCGCGTGGCGGCATGGGCTGCGAGCGACGAGGCGAGCGTCAGCACCTCTGGTTTCTCGAACATCGGGGTTTCTCCTCCGAGCTTTCAATCAAGCCTTAACCCCGATTCCTTTAGAAAGAGTAATGCGGAACAAAAGGAGGCCAGAATGGCGGGGATGGGGCTGGAGATGCTCAGGGCCGAGATCGGCGGATGCGAGGCGCTGCGGCATCTCGCCCGGGTGGTCGAGGTCGGGCGGGGCGTCCTCACGGTCAGCGGGATCGGCGCCGACTGGCGCCTCGGCGACCGGGTGCGGCTGGCCGATGGCGACCAGATCGGCGGCGAGGTCGTGGCGCTCGGCCCAGGTCAGGCGACGGTGCTGACCGACGGCCCGGCCGACGGCGTGCGGCTCGGCGACGGGCTGGAGCTTCTGGGATCGGGCGGCATCTTCCCGGACGACAGCTGGATCGGACGCATCGTCGATCCGTTCGGCCATGCGATCGACGGCAAGCCGATCATGCGCGGCGCCCGCGAGCGGCCCTTGCGCGCGCGGCCCCCCGCGCCGTCGCAGCGCAAGCGGCTCGGGGCGCGGCTGGAAACCGGGGTCGCGGTCTTCAACACGCTGCTGCCGCTGGTTCGCGGCCAGCGCATCGGCCTTTTCGCGGGCTCCGGCGTCGGCAAATCCTCGCTCCTGGCGAAATTCGCGCGGGGGGTGGAGGCGGATGTGACGGTCATCGCGCTGATCGGCGAACGCGGGCGGGAACTTCGGGAATTCGTCGAGGGCGTCCTCGGTCCCGAGGGCATGGCACGCAGCGTCATCGTCGCGGCGACCTCCGACCAGTCGCCCCTGGTGCGCCGCCGCTGCGCCTGGACGGCGATGGCGGTGGCCGAGCATTTCCGCGACCAGGGCCGGCAGGTGCTGTTCCTCGCCGATTCGATCACCCGCTTTGCGGAAGCACATCGCGAGGTGGCGCTGGCAGCGGGTGAACCGCCCTCATTGCGTGGCTTTCCGCCCTCCACCTCGCATCTGATCATGTCGCTGGCCGAACGCGCCGGGCCGGGGCCCGAGGCGGCGGGCGACATCACGGCGGTCTTCTCGGTGCTGGTCGCGGGGTCCGACATGGACGAGCCGGTGGCCGACATCCTGCGCGGCGTCCTTGACGGCCATGTCGTGATGGAGCGCGAGATCGCCGAGCGCGGGCGCTATCCGGCGATCAACCTCCTGCGCTCGGTCTCGCGGTCGCTGCCGCATGCGGCGAGCGAGGCGGAGAACGGTTTGATCGCACGGGCAAGGCGGCTTCTCGGGGCCTATGACAGGGTCGAACTGATGATCCAGGCGGGGCTCTATACGGCGGGCTCGGACCCGCTCGTCGACGCGGCGATCCGGGTCTGGCCGGCGCTCGATGCGTTCCTGTCCGAGGATGAGCCGGGCGGTGCGGCCGAAAGCTTCGAGCGGCTCCGCCGCATCCTCGGTCGGGCGGGGGAGTCCTAGGTTCGGGTCGGGGCCACCCGCGCGCGGGCCGGATCGCGGCACCGGCCGGATCGGGCGAGGATCGGACGGGGCGGGGACGGCTCGTGCGGCAAGGGCGAGAAAGGTCGCGGCGTGATGCCCGGGCGCCCGTTCAAGGCGCGCCGAAGCCCCCTGTCGGACGGCTGGCGGTTCTCACACGAGGCGCGACAGGAGCCCGCCGCCGGTCGCCGCCGAGCGCAGCAGGGTCAGCGCGGCCGACTGGGCGGAATAGACGCTTCCGGCCCCCTGCGCCTCCGCGCGCAGGAGGTAGAGCCGCACCAGATCCTCGACCTTCCCGGGATCGGAGAACTGGGCGATGTCGGACGAGCCGAACACCCGCTCCGCCCGGTCCTTCAGCGTGGAAAGCTGCTGGTCGAGATCGATCGCGGCGAAGGAGGAGGGCAGGCCGAGAGCGGTCTGGAAGACCTCGCGCATCGGCGCGGAGCCCATCACCGAGAACCATTTCGCATCGTCCGAGATCGACCGGCCGGACAGCTTCGCAAGTTCGCGTTGCGCGTTGAGGCCAAGGCGCATCTCCTCGCTCTGTTCGCCCACCGACTCTTCGAATTGCCGCGTCTCGTAGTTGGCGAGGATTCCGTCGGCGAAGTCCGAAAGCTGCGTCCGCGGCACGGCGAAGTCGCCGAACCCGAACGCCCTGGAGAACTCAAGGTAACGCTTGTCGGCAAGCTTGTTGGCCAGCGCATCGGCGCTCAGCGTGCCATCTTCCAGCACCTTGCGGATGAAGTATTTGTTGTCGATGTCGTCGCCGAGGCCGAAGGCGTCGAGCGCGACCGACAGAAGCCTGCGGTCCGCCACCAGATCCTCGGCCGTCGCGATGCCGCCGATCTTCTCGCGGAAATAGGCCTCGTCGCGCTGCAGGGTGGCGCCATCGACGAAGGCCGCCTTCTGCGCGGCCATGGTCCGGGCGAGGAACTTCCAGCCGGCATAGCCGCCGAAGGGGACGACCGGCGTGAAGCTCATGCCCCCGCGGCGGCCAGAAGCCGGGCCTCCCGCGGCAGAAGCGAGCGGAGCGCCTTCATCGCCTGATAGAACTGCTCGTCGAGCACCGCCTCGGTCGCCGTCGTCAGCTGGGTGCGGCTGTCATGGTCGGTCAGGACCTGGCTCAGTTGCTCGATGCCGCGCATCATCTGATGCCGCGCATCCTTGGGATCGGCGTCGCCCGAAAGGACGAGCTGGGCGATGTAGCAGACCCGGCGCACCGGCGTGTTCACCTCTTCGGGGTGGATCGCGTCGCGCAGGCGCAGGATGTTGGCATTCGGCGTCATGATCGCGAGGCGCGCGCGCTTGTCGCCGTTCTCGATGACCGCGCCGTTGATCAGCACCCGTTCGCGCGGCGCGAGCTTCAGGACAAGGCCGCTCATTCGACCTCTCCTTCGCCGCGCAGGCCGCGCATGACCGCGGTGTTGATGTCGACGAGGATATCGACCGATGCCTCGCCCGCCAGGACCCGGCGGGTATGCACGGCCGTGAATTCCGAAAGATAGAAGATCTGCGCCCTGAGCGGCTTCGGCAGCTCGTTGGTCTCGACCGCCACGTCGGCGGCCAGCACGGTCCAGAGGCTGCGGTTGTCGTGCAGCGCGCGGACCAGCACGTTGAAGTCGCCATCACCGGTCTGGGCTTCGCGCAGGCGGTGCGTCACGCGGGCGAAGAGTTCGTATTCGGTTCCGCGTCCGGTCCGGGTGGGAATGGCGGCGCCGGAATAGGCCGATCTGGCCAGAAGTTGAGCGTTCACTTGGATACCTTCCGATGACGGTTTTCGTCAGTTCACGGATTTTCCGCGGCGTACCGGGGCGCCGTTCGGGCGCCCCGGCCCAGCTCTTACCGGAAGAGCGCCAGGATGTTCTGTGGCGCCTGGTTCGCGATCGACAGCGACTGGATGCCGAGCTGCTGCTGTACCTGGAGAGCCTGCAGGCGGGCCGAGGCCTCTTCCATGTCGGCATCCACCATAGAGCCGATGCCGGCCTTGAGCGCGTCCGACAGCTTGCCGACAAAGGTGTTCTGGATGTCGATCCGGCTTTCGGCCGAACCGAATTCCGCCGCCGCGTCGATGCCGGTCTGGATCAGCGTCTCGATATTGCCGAGCGCGGTCGCGGCACCGGCAGCGGTCGAGACGTCGACGGTCGAGAGCAGGCCAAGTCCGCCCGAGCCGGCATTCTTGAACTGGCCGCTGACCGAGAGGTCGACCGCGCCGGTATTGGTGAAGACAAGCTCCCCCGGGGTCGCGCTGTCGTAGTCGACCGTCAGCCCGGTGATGCCGAGCGAGTCGATCGCGTTCTTCAGCCCGACCGCGACGAGGTCGTCCGTCGAGGAGGCGGAGGCGAGATCGTTCGCCGTCACCGTGTAGCTCGCGGTCTTGTCGCCGAGTGTGAGGGAGACCTTGTCGCCGGCCGCCCAGGTGCCACCATTGGCGATCGTGATGTCATCTGTGCCGGTCGTGGCATCGAGGGTCGTCACGAACGTGTCGCCCGCCGCCGAGATCGTGCCCGCAGTCGACGCCGAGAAGATGCTGGACGCGGCGTAGCCGCCGGTCGAGAGATCCTGCGCAGTGACGGTGATCGACGAGGTCTTGACGGTGCCGTTCGACTGCCGGTCGAGAGAGGCAAGCACGTCCACCGTCGTGTTCGATCCGTCGACGAGGTTCAGGCCGTTGAACTGCGCCGCGCCGACCACGGTGTTGATCTGATCGACAAGCGCGTCGATATCGGTCTGGATCTTCGCCCGGTCGACGTTGTCTTCCTGCGCCGCGACGATCTTGCCTTTGACCTCGGTCAGGAGGTCGGTGATCGTCTCGGCCGCCTGGCGGGCCACCGCGACCGTGGATTCGCCCAGCGCGAGGCTGTCCGAGATCCCCTTGAAGCCTTTCACATCCGCCTCCATCACCTTCGAAATCGCCCAGACCGCGGCGTTGTCCTTGGCCGAGGCCACGGATTTGCCGGTCGAAATCTCGTCCTGGGTCTTCGACAGGTTGGCGTTGATGCCCTTCAGAGTCTGCAGCGCCACCATGGAGCTGGAATTCGTCAGAATGCTCGACATGCTTACGTCCTTCATAGATCGGCGCTTTGCGCCGGGTTTCACTTGCCGTCGCTCGACGGCGTCGGTGGCGTTCTGACCGATGCGGATGCCGGGCCGCAGCCCGATCCGCGCCATCCGTGGTCCGGATGCAGGGCCGACCATGCGGCCCAAAATCTAAAAGTTCGCTAAGGCAATCCGTTCATTGCCGGCATTTTGAGACAAATCCGCCCGGTTCAGGCGCGCCTCTCCACGGCGCCGCCGCCGAAGCTGACGGACTGCGCCCGCCCCGCGCTGTCATAGGTGTCGAGCCGGGTTCCGACGCGCCGGATCGCCTCGACCCGGGTCCGCGCCGCCTTGACCCCCTGAAGCGCCGCCGACAGCAGCGCGTGGTTCGCCTCGGCCCGCGCCTTCAACCGCGCGAGTGCGGGTGCGGCATCGCGGCGGGACAGTTCCAGGAGGCGGTCGACAAGATCCGACTTGCGCTCCGCCAACGTGGCGAATGCGGCGAAATCGCCCTGCCGGATCGCCTTCGCCTCGGCGCGGAGGAGCGTGTCGAGAGACCCGATCAGGGAGGACGCATCAGCCCGCATCGTCCGCCCTCCGCTTCAGGGAGTCGAAAATGCTCTCGGCTAGCCCGACGCCGCCGGTGCGGGCCATTTCAGTCGCCTGTTCGCGGCGGAGATAGGAGGAAAACTGTTCCTCGCCCACGCCGCCGCCGAAGGCTTCGCGCGCCTCGCCGAAGCCGGCGGATTTCAGCATCTCCGTCAGGAACTGCGCCTCGAGCGCCTCGGCGGCGGCGCGCAGCGCCTCGTCCTTCGCAGGTTCGGTCCGGTGCGGGGTGGATGTCACGGCGGAAATCCCGTCCATCGGCAATCCCTCCAATTGCGGATATTTCGGGGAGTATGGGGGGATCGAGGTAAAGGATCGGTAACCTCATGCTGAAATAGTCCGCCGCACACAGACAGAAGTCGTGAGCATATGGACCTGATTCCCCTCGCCGATCCCGTCCGGATCAAGACGATACCGCGCGACGACCCGTCGGCGGAGGCCGGGATGGCCGGCGCGCTGGCCGCCTTCCTGTCGGTCCTCGGCGGCGATGCCGGCGGCACGCCGCCGCCCGACGGCGCCTTGCAACCGGCGCCGGCGCTTCCCGGGGTGATCACCGGCACTTCCGGTGCGGGGATCGCCGAGGCGGAGACCGATGCGCCAGCGATGCCGGTGGCGCGGCCGAACGATCCGCCGCCCGGCACCGCACACCGGGCAGAAGCGGCTTCGGATGCCCTCGCCCAGCGCACGGAAGTGCCCGGCCTTCCCCCGGCGACCGGCAGCAGCCCGCAGGCTGGTGGCGGGACTGCCGTCAGTGACCGCGCCACCGATCCGCAACCGGGACGACCGGCGCGCGAGGCGCAATCCGGGGTGAAACCGGATGCGATGCCCGCGCAGGCCGCGATGCCGAGGCCCGATGCGCAAGATGCGCGCCCGTCGGGCGCGCCGGACCTCCGAATCGGAGAGCGGGTTTCGACAGGATACACAGTGAACCGGGCGGAGCCGGGCAAGGCTGTGTCCATGCCGCACCGGGATCCGGACGCAGGGGGCTCCGGAGCTCCTGTAGCGGCGTCCAACGATGCGCCGCGTGTCCCGGCGGCGGAGAACCGTGCGTCCGCGGCGCCGGGTCTTCGCCCGGTCGCGGTCCCGACCGCCTCCGCCGCGCCCGAGAGCGCTGCCGCGACCCAACGTCCGTTCGCCACCGCCGAAGCCGCCGGTGCCGAAAGCGCCGACCCGCAGACCCCGCCCGTGATGCCGTCGCGGCCGGTCGGGGCGCAGACAACCGGCGGTCCGGCCGGGCTGCCCCAGCCAGCCGCAAGGGCGATAGCGGAGGCCGGAGGCCGCGCGCCGGATGGCACCTCCCCGGTCCGCGCCGGGCGGGAGGATGCCGCCGTGCCGCTGGCCGCCCAGACCCGCGCCGCATCCCCCGCCGTGGCCGGGCGCGGCGAGGCTCAACCTGCCGAAAGCGCAGGGCTGGTCCTGACCACGACCGATGCCGAGCCGGCGGAGATGGCGGTCGATCCCGGCGACCCGCTCGCAGCGACGGCGGACGCCGCCCCCTTGTCGCGCGGTGCGGAGCGTGCGGCGGCCGGCCATCCGGCGACCGGCGCCTTGCCGGCCGGTCTCGGCCATCGCCTGGCCGAGGCCGTCAGCCAGTTTCCGGATCGACCGGTCGAGATCACGCTCTCGCCCGAGGAACTCGGCCGGGTGCGGCTGACGCTGGCGACCCATGACGGGGCGCTGACGATGATGGTCCAGGCCGACCGACCCGAAACGCTCGACCTCCTGCGCCGGAACATCGATTCGCTGGCGCAGGATTTCCGCGACCTCGGCTATCAGGACCTGACCTTCAGCTTCGGGCAGGATCGCGCTCCGCGTCAGCCCCACGGCGCGGAAACACTCGCCGACGCGGGCGAGATTGGCGCCAGTCCCTCCCCCGCGCCGGCCGAAGCGCCCGGCCGCGACCCGGCCCGGCTTGCCGCGGACAGCGGCGGGCTCGACCTCAGATTGTGAAAGGAACCGAAGATGGATGCCGTGACATCGGCCACGACCCAGACGGGCGCGACGAATACGCCGGGCCAGACCCAGCAGGGAACGCTGATCAACAGCGATTTCCAGACCTTCCTCCTGATGCTGACGACGCAGATGCAGAACCAGGACCCGCTCAATCCGATCGAATCCTCGGACTACGCGGTCCAGCTCGCCACCTTCTCGGGCGTCGAGCAGCAGGTGCGGACCAATGCGCTGATCGAATCCATGTCGGCGCAGATGGGCCTGTCGGGCATGGCGCAGATGGCCTCCTGGGTCGGGATGGAGGCGCGGGTGGCGGCTCCGGTGATGTTCGACGGCGCGCCGCTGACCCTCTATCCCGCCCCGGCGAACGCGGCCGATCAGGCGGTGCTCGTGGTCCTGAACGCCGACGGGCAGGAGGTCACGAGCGCGCAGGTCCCGGTGTCGACCGATCCGGTGAGCTGGGCCGGGACCGATGCGAACGGCGCGCCGCTGCCGTCGGGCGTCTATACGTTCCGGCTGGAGAATTACAGCGAGGGCAAGCTCGTCGAGACGACGGCGGTCGAAGCCTATGGCCGCATCGAGGAGGTGCGCAACGGCACCGGCGGCGTGGTTCTGGTGATGGAGGGCGGCGGCACCGTCGCCCCGTCCGACATCAAGGCCGTCCGCGAACCCACCGCCCCCTGAGTCCGGCTAGAGCAGCGCGGCCAGCGCGACCCCGCCGCCGGCGATGGCGGCCCCGAGCAGGACCAGAAGCACGGCTCCCGCCAGAGACCGGCGCGGCGGCGGTGGCGGCGCCTCGGTCTGCCGGACAAGCAGCGCCTCGGCGATCTGCGGCAGGCGCGGGCCGAAGCGGCCGAGCACCCGCGCGGTCCGCAAAAGGTCGCGCAACAGCGCCTGCGGCCCAATATTCTCGCGGATGTAGAGCTCCACGACGGGACGCGCGACCTGCCACATGTTGATATTGGCGTTGAGCGAGCGGGCGACGCCCTCGACGACGACCATCGTGCGCTGCAGGAGGATCAGCTCGGTCCGCGTCTCCATCCCGAAGCGCTCGGTCACCTCGAAGAGATAGCTCAGGAGCCGCGCCATCGAGATGCGGGTCGCATCCATGCCGAAAATCGGCTCGCCCACGGCGCGCAGTGCGCGGGCGAACTCGTCGACATCGCGGTCGCGGGGCACGTAGCCCGCCTCGAAATGCACCTCGGCGACGCGGCGGTAATCCTTGCGGATGAAGCCGATCAGGATCTCGGCATAGACCCGGCGGGTATATTCGTCGATCGAGCCCATGATGCCGAAATCGTAGGCGATGATATCGCCGTTGGCCGCGACCTTGAGGTTGCCCTGGTGCATGTCGGCGTGGAAATAGCCGTCGCGGAGCGCATGGTTGAGGAAGAGTTGCAGCACCCGCTCGGACAAGGCCACGCAATCGTGCCCCGCCGCCCGGATCGCCGCGACATCGCCCAAGGGAATGCCCTCGGCCCAGCCGAGCGTCATCACCCGGCGCGACGACAGGTTCCAGACCGGCTTCGGCACCTGGAAACCTTCGTCCTTCTCGGTATTCGCGGCGAATTCGGACGCCGAGGAACTTTCGAGCCGGAGGTCAAGCTCCCCCGTCACCACGCTTTCGAAATGGCTGATGACGTCGGAGGGCCGCAGCCGCCGCGAGGCCGGCGACAACGCCTCGATCAGTCCGGCGGCGAAATGGAAGGCGTCGATGTCGCGCTGGAACGCGCGTTCGATGCCGGGGCGGAGGACCTTGACCGCAACCTCCTCGCCTGTCTCCGCCAGCCGGGCCCGGTGGACCTGGGCGATGGAGGCCGCAGCGACAGGTTCGGAAAATTCCGAGAAGAGCGCCTCGACGCTCTGCCCAAGCTCGTCGGCGACGGTCTGTTTGGCGACCTTCGTCGGGAAGGGCGGCAGCTTGTCCTGAAGAACGCGAAGCTGGTCGGAGAGCTCCTCTCCCACCACGTCGGGCCGGGTCGACAGCACCTGGCCGAACTTGATGTAGGCGGGGCCGAGTGCCGTCAGCGCCCGTGTCACCGGCGGTTGCGCCGGATCGCCGCGATAGCCGAGAAACTTGAACGGCCAGCCGAAGATGCGTGCGGCGAGGCGCAGCCGCGGCGGCACCTCCATCGCTTCCAAAGCGACCTTCATGGCACCCGTGCGCTCGAAGGTCGCGCCGGTGCGGATCAGCCGCCAGATGTTGTGCGGTCCGCGCAAGTTCAGATCTTCCAGCCGGAGTGGAGCGCGGCGACGCCCATCGTCAGGTTGCGGTATTTGACCTGCTCGAAACCGGCCTGCCGGATAAGGGCCGCGAAGGCCTCCTGATCGGGGAACTTGCGGATCGATTCGACAAGGTACTGGTAGCTGTCGCGGTCGTTCGCGACGATCTGGCCCATTACCGGGATCACGTTGAAGGAATAGCGGTCATAGGCCCATTGCATCGCCGGGTTCGGCAACTGGCTGAATTCCAGCACCATCAGCCGCCCGCCGGGCTTCAGGACGCGGTAGGCCTCGGCCAGCGCGTCGGGGATGCGGGTCACGTTCCGGATGCCGAAGCTGATCGTGTAGACGTCGAAGGAATTGTCGGCGAAGGGCAGCGCCATCGCGTCGCCGACGACCCAGGTGAGGCGGTCGGCCATGTTCTCGGCCTCGGCGCGCTTCTGGCCCTCGATCAGCATCTGCTCGGTCATGTCGAGCACGGTGGCCTCGGCCCCCGGCGCGCGCTTGAGGAACCGGAAGGCGATGTCTCCGGTGCCGCCGGCCACGTCGAGGAGCTTCTGGCCCGGACGCGGCGCCAGCCAGTCCATCATCGCGTCCTTCCAGAGCCGGTGGATCCCCACCGACATCACGTCGTTCATGATGTCGTACTTGTTCGCCACCCGGGTGAAGACGCCGTGGACCATGCCGGCCTTTTCGCCCTCGGGCACGTCCATGAACCCGAAATGGGTGGTGCGGGTGTCGCTCTCGCTCATTGGCCCTTGCCGTCCGGTGAAACTCGTCCTCCTTATAGAAGCCTTGGCCGCAGAGACAATGCGGCGTTGACGCACCGGATCGCCCATGCCCGAGCTGCCCGAAGTCGAAACCGTGCGCCGGGGCCTGTTGCCGGCGATGGAGGGACGGGCGATCGTTGCTGCCGGGATCCGCCGGCCCGATCTGCGCTTTCCCTTCCCCGACCGCATGGCCGAAAGGCTGACCGGCGCGCGGGTGACGGGGCTCAGGCGGCGGTCGAAATACATCCTCGTGGACCTCTCGACCGGGGAGACGCTGCTCATCCATCTCGGCATGTCGGGGCGGATGCTGATCTCGGGCGCCATGCCGGGGGCGTTTCACCGCGACCATCCCGTCCCCGAAAAGCACGACCATGTCGTTCTCGACATGGAGGGCGGCGCGCGGGTGACGTTCAACGACGCGCGGCGCTTCGGGGCGATGGACCTGGTGGCGACGGCGGATGCGGACGGCCACTGGCTTCTGCGCGACATCGGGCCTGAGCCGCTGGGGAATGCCTTCAACGAGGACTACCTCGTCGGGCGCATGAAAGGCCGGGCAATGCCGGTCAAGGCCGCCCTTCTCGACCAGAAGATCGTTGCGGGGCTCGGCAATATCTATGTCTGCGAGGTGCTGCACCGGGCGCGGGTCGATCCCCGCCGCAAGGCCGGCCAGATCGCGGCGGCGCGGGTCGCGGCGCTGGTTCCGGTGATCCGCGAGGTGCTGGGAGAGGCGATCGAGGCCGGCGGATCGTCCTTGCGCGATTACCGTCAGGCCGATGGCGAGCTTGGCTATTTCCAGCACACGTTCCGCGTCTACGACCGCGAAGGCGCCCCCTGTCCCGCGCCCGGTTGCGCCGGCACCGTGACCCGGATCGTCCAGTCCGGCCGTTCCACCTTCTTCTGCCCGCGCTGTCAAAGATGACTTGATCCCTTCGCCGGGGCTGGTAGGACTCGGCCTCGCAGCTGCAGAAAGGCCCGGTCCCATGGCTTACGAGACCCTGATCGTCGAGATCGAAGACTATGTCGCGCTGATCCGGCTCAACCGGCCGGACGCGCTCAATGCGCTGAATTCGAAGCTCATGGCCGAACTGGGCGACGCCGTGACCGAAGCCGACGCCAACGAAAAAGTGCGCTGCATCGTGCTGACCGGGTCGGAAAAGGCCTTCGCCGCAGGTGCGGACATCAAGGAGATGTCGGAAAAGAGCTTCGTCGAGGTCTTCACCGACGACCTCTTCGGCGCCAATACCGAAGCGCTTCTGCGCTGCCGCAAGCCGATCATCGCGGCGGTGGCTGGCTACGCGCTCGGCGGCGGCTGCGAACTGGCGATGATGTGCGATTTCATCATCGCCGCCGATACCGCGAAGTTCGGCCAGCCCGAGATCAATCTGGGCGTCATGGCCGGGATCGGCGGTTCCCAGCGCCTCACCCGCTTCGTCGGCAAGTCGAAGTCGATGGACATGAATCTGACCGGCCGCTTCATGGATGCGGCCGAGGCGGAGCGATCGGGCCTCGTCAGTCGGGTGGTGCCGGCCAACAAGCTGATCCCCGAGGCGATGGCGGCCGCCCGCAAGATCGCCGAGAAATCGACGCTCGCCACGCTCGCGGTGAAGGAGGCGGTGAACCGCAGCTACGAGACGACCCTGCGCGAGGGGCTTCTGTTCGAACGCCGGCTTTTCCACGCGCTTTTCGCGACCGAGGACCAGAAGGAAGGCATGAGCGCCTTCCTCGAAAAACGCACGCCGCAGTTCCGCGACAGATAGGCGGAAAAACCTTGCAACCGCCCTGTTGACTTATGCCCGAGTCGGGCCTAGAAGCGCGACTTCAGATTTACCCGCACCGAAATCGGAAGATTAAACATGGCCAATACGCCCCAATCCAAGAAGCGCGCACGCCAGAACGAGCGTCGTCAGGACGTGAACAAGGCGCGCCGTTCGCGGATCCGCACCTTCCTGCGCAAGGTCGAAGAGGCGATCTCTTCGGGCAATCAGGAAACCGCGGCCACCGCCCTGAAGGCGGCGCAGCCGGAACTGGCGCGCGGCGTGACCAAGGGCGTTCTGCACAAGAACACCTTCGCCCGGAAAATGTCGCGCCTGAGCTCGCGCGTGAAGGCGCTTTCGGCCTGACCGCTTCAATCTGACGGTGATTATCGAGGCGCAGCCACGGGTTGCGCCTTTTTGCATTTTGGGGGCCCCTGTGGCCCCTGTGCCCCATTTGCACAGGCTCTCCGGATTCGGCGCGACAAAGGGTGAGTCAAGCGCGAAGATAAGTTGCGACCTCGTCCCGGCCCTTGCTAGCGTCTTCGAGCGATTCACGTCGTCTTGGGGGGACATGCGGTAACCACGGGTCGAAGCAGGAGCTGCACCCTGCGACGCCCGGAACGCGCGCCGATCTTTTCGGCGGGCGGGGTTTGGTTCGGACGCCGGCATCCTGCCGCACGGCCCGGACAGGAGGCCGGTCGTCCGGTCGCTGCCATGTCCAGAATACCCGCGCTTCCCGGTGGAAGCGGCGAGAGCCGGAGCGATGCTCCGGCGTCTTGACCGTTCTTGCGTGGAGGCGGGACAGAAGGAATCGCCACGGAAAAAAGTAGATCGGCACAAGCTGCTGTGCGGGACAGTGCTAAGAGACGTGGGCAAACTCAAATGACAGACGACTCCTGGGGGCCGGTACGACATGAACTTCTCAAGACGCTCGGAAAGAACAACTTCACGACCTGGATCGAGCCGCTGACGCTCGACCGTCTGCAAGACGGGATCGCGCGGTTCGAGGCACCGACCAAATTCATGCGCGACTGGGTGTCGCGCAACTTCGCCGAACAGATTCGTCAGCATCTGGTCAAGGCCGGGCATGAGGTTGCGCGGGTGGAATTCCACGTCGCGGCGCCGCGCCCGACGCCCATCGAGAAGGTCACCGATCCGCGCGCGAAGCCCGCAGCCCGGCCCGGCCCCCGCAGGGGCGACGACGCCGAGCTTCCGGGCGCGCCCCTCGACGCCCGCTTCACCTTCGACAGCTTCGTCGTCGGCAAGCCGAACGAGCTTGCCCATGCCGCCGCGCGCCGCGTGGCCGAAGGCGGGCCGGTCACGTTCAACCCCTTGTTCCTCTATGGCGGCGTCGGCCTCGGCAAGACCCACCTCATGCATGCCATCGCGCACGAATTGCAGACCCGCAGCCCGGACCTGCGCGTCCTCTACCTTTCCGCCGAACAGTTCATGTACCGCTTCGTGCAGGCGCTGCGCGAAAGGGAGATCATGGGCTTCAAGGAGATGTTCCGCTCGGTCGACGTCCTCATGGTCGATGACGTCCAGTTCATCGCCGGCAAGGATTCGACCCAGGAGGAATTCTTCCACACATTCAACGCGCTCGTCGATCAGAACAAGCAGATCGTCATCTCGGCCGACCGCGCGCCGGGCGAGATCAAGGATCTCGAGGACCGGATCAAGAGCCGCTTGCAATGCGGGCTGGTCGTCGACCTGCATCCGACCGATTACGAACTGCGCCTCGGCATCCTGCAGCAGAAGGCTGAACTTTACCGCGGCCAGTATCCCGGCCTGAAGCTGGCGAACGGTGTGCTGGAATTCCTCGCCCACCGGATCACGACGAATGTCCGCGTGCTCGAAGGCGCGCTGACCCGGCTCTTCGCCTTCGCCTCGCTCGTCGGGCGCGAGATCACGCTCGAACTGGCGCAGGATTGCCTGTCCGACATCCTTCGCGCCTCGGACCGCAAGGTCACGATCGAGGAGATCCAGCGCAAGGTGTCGGAGCACTACAACATCCGCCTGTCCGACATGATCGGGCCGAAGCGGGTGCGCACCATCGCCCGGCCGCGCCAGGTGGCGATGTATCTGGCCAAGTCGATGACCACCCGGTCGCTGCCCGAGATCGGCCGTCGCTTCGGCGGGCGCGATCACACCACGATCATGCACGGCATCCGCAAGGTCGAGGAGCTGAAGGCGACCGACAGCCAGCTGGCCGAGGATGTCGAACTCTTGCGCCGGCTTCTCGAAGCCTGATCCCGCGCGAGCGGCCTTGACCCTCTGCCCAATCCAATGGACAGTCCCGAAAATTCTTGAGCCTGAGGGGAAAGTTGCTAACTTTCCCCTCCCGGCGACCTCAAGGGGATGGAAATGAAGATCAGCATCGAGCGCGCGACGCTTCTGAAGGCGGTGGGTCAGGCCCAGTCGGTCGTGGAGCGGCGCAACACGATCCCGATCCTTGCCAATGTGCTGATCGAGGCGGAGGGCAACACCGTCAGTTTCCGCGCCACCGACCTCGATATCGAGGTGGTGGACAAGGCCCCCGCCCAGGTCGAGCGCGCCGGCGCCACCACGGTCTCGGCGGTGATGCTGCACGAGATCGTCCGCAAGCTGCCGGACGGCGCGCTCGTGCAACTGTCCGATGACAGTGCGGCCGGGCGTCTCACGGTCGAGGCCGGGCGCTCGATGTTTTCGCTGGCGACGCTGCCGAAGGAAGATTTCCCGGTGATGGCCTCGTCGGAATACACGTCCAATTTCTCGGCCCCGGCGCCGGTTCTTCGGCGGCTCTTCGACAAGTCGAAATTCGCCATCTCGACCGAAGAGACGCGCTATTACCTCAACGGCGTCTACATGCATGTCGCCCAGTCGGAGGACGGCCCGGTCCTGCGCTGCGTTGCCACCGACGGCCACCGGCTGGCCCGGATCGACGCGCCCTTGCCGGAGGGGGCCTCGAACATGCCGGGCGTGATCGTGCCGCGGAAGACGGTGGGGGAGATGCGCAAGCTTCTCGACGATGACGAGATGCAGATCGCGGTGTCCGTGTCGGAGACCAAGGTGCGCTTCGCGACCCCGGCGATCACACTGACCTCGAAGGTGATCGACGGCACCTTCCCGGATTACACGCGGGTGATCCCGGTCGGCAACACCAAGCGGCTGGAGGTCGATGCCTCGGAATTCGCCAAGGCGGTGGACCGGGTGGCGACCGTGTCGTCGGAGCGGTCGCGAGCGGTGAAGCTGCAGCTCGACGAGGACCGGCTGATCCTGTCGGTCAACGCGCCGGATGCCGGGGCAGCCGAGGAGGAGTTGGCCGTGGCTTACGGCGACGAGCGGCTGGAGATCGGGTTCAACGCGAAATATCTCCTGGAGATCGCGAGCCAGGTCGACCGCGAGAATGCGGTGTTCCTGTTCAATTCCGCCGGCGACCCGACCCTGATGCGCGAGGGCAACGACACCTCGGCGGTCTATGTCGTGATGCCGATGCGGGTCTGATCCGGCTTCGCCGGAGCCTCCGGCGGGGATATTTCCGGCAAGATGAAGGGCTTTGGGGTCTTGCCAGCGCTTGCCGTCATATCGCTTTTTCTGTCGCATTTCCGCTCACACCGGCGGACGGAGATGGCGTTCGACGGCCGCCCCGTCGCGATCTTCGGTGCGAACGGGGCGGGCAAGACCAATGTGCTCGAGGCGGTGTCGCTCTTGTCGCCCGGCCGGGGATTGCGGCGGGCCGCGCCGGACGAGATCGCGCGGCGGCCGGAGGCCTTGGGATGGAAGCTCCGCGCCGGGATCGTGAGCCTGCACCAGACCCACGAGGTCGAGACCTTCGCCGAGCCCGGCATGGCCCGGTCGGTCGTGATCGACGGCAAGGCGGCGCCGCAGGCGGCGCTCGGCCGGATCGCGCGGATGCTGTGGCTGGTGCCGGCGATGGACCGGCTCTGGATCGAGGGGGCCGAGGGGCGGCGGCGGTTTCTCGACCGGATGACGCTGAGTTTCGAGCCGGGCCATGCCGAGGCGGTCCTGACCTACGAGAAGGCGATGCGGGAGCGCAACCGGCTGTTGCGCGACGAGGTCCGCGATCCGGGCTGGTACGGCGCGCTCGAGGCGCAGATGGCCGAGGCCGGGTCGGTCATCGAGGCGAACCGCGCCGGGGCCGTCGCCCGCGTCGCGGACGCGCAGGCCGGGGCCGAGACGGCGTTTCCGGCGGCGGACCTCACGATCCTCGGACCGGAGGGGGAAACGATGCCGTCGGCGCCTGACGCTCTCGCGGTGGCCTTCGCGGCGGGTCGGGGCCGCGACATGGCGGCGGGACGGACGCTTGTCGGCCCCCACCGCGCCGATCTCGGCGCGGTCTATGCGGCGAAGGGGGTGCCGGCGGCGCAGGCCTCGACCGGTGAGCAGAAGGCACTGCTGATCTCGCTTATCCTCGCCAACGGGCGGGCGCTGGCGGAGGATTTCGGGGCGCCGCCAATCCTCCTTCTCGACGAGGTCGCCGCCCATCTTGACGCCGGACGGCGGGCGGCGCTTTATGACGAGATCTGCGCGCTCGGGGCGCAGGCATTCATGACCGGGACGGGGCGGGAGCTTTTCGACACGCTCGGATCCCGCGCCCAGGTCTTCGAAGTCACCGAGGCGGAGGGGCTATCCGTCGTCAGCGAAAGGACCGGATCATGACCCCTCAACGCGTGACCCTGATCACCCTCGGGGTTGAGGATCTCGGCCGGGCGCGGGCCTTCTACGAGGCTCTCGGCTGGGGGCCGGCCGTGGCGCAGGACGGGGTCGTGTTCTACCAGATGCACGGCGCGGTCCTCGGGCTTTTCGGCAAGGCGGCGCTGGCGGCCGATCAGGGGCGGCCGGGGCGGACGCTCGGGACCGGGGCGATGACGCTGGCGCAGAATTTCGCCACCGAGGCCGAGGTGGACGCCGCCTGGGAGGCTGCGGTGACGTCCGGGGCGGCGCCGTTGAAGAGGCCGGAGAAGGTCTTCTGGGGCGGCTATTCGGGATATTACGCCGATCCCGACGGACATGTCTGGGAGGTCGCGATGAACCCGTTCTGGCCGCTCGGGGAGGATGGCAGCCTCACCTTGCCGGGCGGGGCGTGAACGGGCGGGTTTCGCGGGTGAAACCGGACCTGGCCTGCTGAATCGATACGACAATGGAATTTCCGTTCACGGGGACTTTGTCCCGGATCACACGACGCGCCCGGTGGCTGGCCGGGCGCGGTCTCATGTAGGGCGAGGCTGACATGACACTCTCGGCGGGCGCAGTGCTGCTCTATCTCGGGGCGCTCGGGATCCTCTGGATCACCCCCGGCCCGGTCTGGGTCGCGATCACCGCGCGGGCGCTGACCGGAGGCTTCGCGAGCGCCTGGCCGCTGGCGCTCGGCGTGACGCTCGGCGACCTCGTCTGGCCGCTGGTCGCGATCTTCGGGCTGGCCTGGATCGTCGAGCAGTGGGGCGCGTTCATGACCGTGATGCGCTATGTCGCGGCGGCGATCTTCGTGCTGATGGGGTGGCTTCTGATCCGCCATGCCGGGCAGCCGGTCTCGGCCGACGGCAGGCTGACCCGGCCGGGCCGTTGGGCGGGGTTCTCGGCCGGGGTCGCGGCGATCCTCGGCAATCCGAAGGCAATCCTCTTCTACATGGGGGTGCTGCCGGGCTTCTTCGACCTGCGCCACGTGACGGGCCCGGATATCGCGGCGATCGCCATGGCGTCGATGACGGTGCCGCTGGTGGGCAACCTCTTCCTCGCGGCGCTGGTCAGTCAGGCGCGGGGGCTCCTGAAATCGCCCCGCGCGCTCTGGCGGATGAATGTCGGGGCCGGGGGGCTGCTGATCGCGGTCGGGGTGCTGATCGCGGTGGTGAAGGTCTGAGGTCTTCGCAGCGGGCTCATCCGCCTCTCGGACCGGGAGTCGGGCGGGCGCCAGCCCGGCGGCTGCGCTTTGATTCCGGGCGAAGGGCGTCCGTTTCGGTCCGCAATCGGGACATGGCGGGCCACGCGGTTCGCCCGCCTCGCCCGATAGCAGGACGACCAGCGCCCGCCCACCAAATCTTGTGTCTTCGGCGTGACAATCCCTGCCCGAGGGCCTATAAAATGCGCACAAGGACAAGGACAGGCTTGCATGACCGACGACGCGCAGCAACCGGCCGAATACGGCGCGGATTCCATCAAGGTTCTCAGGGGGTTGGAGGCCGTGCGCAAGCGGCCCGGCATGTATATCGGCGACACCGATGACGGCTCGGGCCTGCACCACATGGTCTACGAGGTCGTCGACAACGGCATCGACGAGGCGCTGGCCGGTCACGCCGACTTCGTCCGGGTGCGAATTCACGCCGACAGCTCGGTTTCGGTTCGCGACAACGGGCGCGGCATTCCAACCGATATCCATACCGAGGAGGGCGTCTCGGCGGCCGAGGTCATCATGACCCAGCTTCATGCCGGCGGGAAATTCGACCAGAACAGCTACAAGGTCTCGGGCGGCCTGCACGGGGTCGGCGTCTCGGTCGTCAACGCGCTCAGCGACTGGCTGGAGCTGCGGGTCTGGCGGAACGGCAAGGAGCATTACGCGAAGTTCGAGCATGGCGACACGGTCGAACACTTGCGCGTGGTGGGCGATGCGGCGCCCGGCGAGAAGGGCACCGAAGTGCGATTCCTCGCCGCAGCCAAGACCAACCACCCGGACGGCACGTTTTCCAACCTCGACTTCAGCTTCAAGACGCTCGAGACGCGGCTTCGCGAACTCGCCTTCCTGAATTCCGGGGTGAAGATCATCCTCGAGGACAACCGGGGCGCGGAACTGCAGCGCTCGGAGTTGTTCTACGAAGGCGGCGTGCGGGAATTCGTCAAGTATATCGACCGCCACAAGACATCGGCCCTCGAAGAGCCGATCTACATCAATGGCGAGCGCGGCGGCATCGGCGTCGAAGTCGCGATGTGGTGGAACGACAGCTACAACGAGATGGTGCTGCCCTTCACCAACAACATCCCCCAGCGCGACGGCGGCACCCATCTCGCGGGCTTCCGGGGGGCGCTGACGCGGACCATCAACACCTATGCCCAGACCTCGGGCATCGCGAAGAAGGAGAAGGTGGATTTCACCGGCGACGATGCGCGCGAGGGGCTGACATGCGTTCTGTCGGTGAAGGTGCCGGACCCGAAATTCTCATCCCAGACCAAGGACAAGCTGGTGAGCTCCGAGGTGCGCCCTGCGGTCGAGAACCTGGTGAACGAGAAGCTCGGCGAGTGGTTCGAGGAGAACCCGGCCCAGGCCAAGGTCATCGTCGGCAAGATCATCGAGGCGGCGCTGGCGCGGGAAGCCGCCCGCAAGGCGCGCGAACTGACGCGGCGGAAGACGGCGATGGACGTCGCCTCGCTGCCGGGGAAACTTGCCGATTGCCAGGAGAAGGACCCCGCCCTGTCGGAGCTGTTCCTCGTCGAGGGCGACAGCGCCGGCGGCTCGGCCAAACAGGGCCGTGCCCGGCAAAACCAGGCGGTCCTGCCCTTGCGCGGCAAGATCCTCAACGTCGAACGCGCGCGGTTCGACCGGATGCTCGGCTCGGACCAGATCGGCACGCTGATCACCGCGCTCGGCACCGGGATCGGGCGGGACGAGTTCAACCTCGGCAAGCTCCGCTATCACAAGATCATCATCATGACCGATGCCGACGTGGACGGCGCGCATATCCGCACGCTCCTGCTCACCTTCTTCTTCCGGCAGATGCCGGAGCTGATCGAACAGGGGCACCTCTTCATCGCCGAGCCGCCCCTTTACAAGGTCGCGCGCGGCAAGTCGGAGGTCTACCTCAAGGATCAGGCGGCGCTGGAGGATTACCTCATCCAGCAGGGGATCGACGGGGCGATCCTGCGGCTCGACAGCGGCGAGGAGATCGGCGGCGCCGATCTCGCCCGTGTCGTCGAGGAGGCGCGCGTGGTGCGCCGCAGCCTGATGGCCTTTCCGACCCATTACCCGACCCGGATCCTCGAACAATCCGCCATTGCCGGCGCGCTCCTGCCAGGCCGGATCGACGCTGACGCGCAGGGCGTGGCGAACGAGGTGGCCAAGCGCCTCGACGATGTCGCGGTCGAGTACGAGCGCGGCTGGCAGGGCCGTCCGACGCAGGACCACGGGCTGCGCTTCTCGCGGAGCTTGCGCGGCGTCGAGGAGGTGCGGACGCTCGACGGCGGCGTCCTGCGGTCGGGCGAGGCGCGGCGGCTCGCGACCCATACGAAGAGCCTGCAGGAGGTCTACGGATCGCTCGCGAAGCTGGTCCGCAAGGACCGCGAGCAGCTGATCCACGGGCCGCTGGAACTGCTGGCCGCGATCCTGCAGGAGGGCGAGAAGGGGCTGACCCTCCAGCGCTACAAGGGTCTCGGCGAGATGAACCCCGAGCAGCTCTGGGAAACCACGCTCGATCCGTCGGCGCGAGTGCTCAACCAGGTGAAGGTGAACGATGTGGCCGAGGCGGACGACATCTTCACCAAGCTCATGGGCGACGTGGTGGAGCCGCGGCGGGAATTCATCCAGCAGAACGCGCTGAACGTCGAGAACCTCGACTTCTGAGGGGGGTGACGTGGCCGGGGCAGTGATGCGCCCCGCCGCAGAGGCCGGAATGCGCCTTGCGTTCGGCGCTTCGGCTCCGCAGCACCCTTCGCGCCCGGCTTGCCGGGCCGCTGGCTGGGTCAGGCGCCGGCCGGCCCGGTCCGTCCGGCCTGCATCCCCATTCCGCGAGGTCGTTGACGAGCATCATCAGGCAGATCCGCCGGAACGTGGCGCGCAGCCGGTCGATTTCGGGTCCGGCAAGGCCGTTCCGGGCGCGCGCCCGGTCCATCCAGAACAGCCAGTCCTCGGCATCCTGCCGCGAGATCGGGACATGGGTGTGCATCCGCCGCAGATCCATATGACCGTGCTTCTCCTCGTAGTATCTCCGCCCGCCGAGAACGCCGCTGAGGAAGTTGCACTGCTCGGCGAACTCGGCGCGCCGGAGGGAAATGCGCGGCGATCTCGTCGGCGATCTCCGTGAAAGTCAGTCGATCAATCCGGGCGCGAATGAACGTCTGAAGCTCGG